>PKYZ01000075.1 GCA_003132865.1 Bryobacterales bacterium | reverse complement strand
CCGACATCGACGATTGGATGCAGGGAAGCCGCAAGATCGCTTGGCTCCGATCGCAAGGTTATGCGAAATAATTAGGTCGCCGCCGGCCGCCGATTCGGCCGCCTTAAAATAAATGCGGCAGCTCGATGCCGAACGCGCTTCTGAAAACGGCGACGACGATCCCGTAGAGAAACACCAGAATCGTTCCGACGATGGCGACGGCGACGACAACGCCGACAAGCAACGCGAGCGCTATACCGACAATTGCAAAGGGATTCCTGTTCGCCATCGCGCCACTATGCAGGCCTTCGCGCGAGGCCGCCAGGGCTGGCTTTCCTTGTAGGCTTAGCGGTCGAGCCGGTTTATCGCCCGGCGCTGTGGCCTTTCAACGCCGCAGCCGCCGCTTTCCGATCGCATAGGCCACAAAAAATCCGAGCGGGGCTCCGACAGGAATAAATAGCGCCGTGATGACGACTTGCCGTAGCGCGCAGGCAAGGCTGCCTTCGGCTCCGCTGTCGCGGCATTCGAAAAGCATTCGATTGATGACTTCCATCGCGCCGAACACCGTAAGCGGCACGAGAATGAGGCCGAGCACGATGCCCAGAGCAATCACGCGGCCGCTGACTTTTGGCTGGGCCGTGGACAGCTCGGGATCGGTCACGTTCCCACCCCCTTCTCCTTCAACGCACTCCCGATCTCGTCCAACACCTTCGGGTCCTCGATGGTCGCCGGCATAGTCCATTGATCGCCGTCGGCGATCTTCTTGATGGTGCCGCGCAGGATCTTGCCGGAGCGCGTCTTCGGCAGCCGCACCACGGTGATCGCCAATTTGAACGCCGCCACCGGGCCGATCTTGTCGCGCACCAGCGCCACGATTTCCTTCTCGATCTCGATCGGCGGCTTGGTGACGCCGGCCTTGAGCACGATGAAGCCGCAGGGCACCTCGCCCTTGAGCTCGTCCTTGATGCCGAGCACCGCGCATTCCGCCACGTCCGGATGGCCGGCCAGCACCTCCTCCATGCCGCCGGTCGACAGCCTATGGCCGGCGACGTTGATGATGTCGTCGGTGCGGCTCATCACGAAGATGTAGCCGTCGTCGTCCTTGTAGCCGGCGTCGGCCGTCTTGTAGTAGCCGGGAAATTCGTCGAGGTAAGCCTGCTTGAAGCGGTCGTCCTGCTGCCACAGCGTCGGGAAATTCGCCGGCGGCAGCGGCAGCTTGATGACGATCGAGCCGATCTTGTTGGCGGCGACCGGATGGCAGGCCTCGTCGACGACATCGACCTGGTAGCCCGGCATCGGCACGCAGGCCGAGCCGTATTTCACCGGCAGCGCGCCCAGGCCCACCGGATTGCCGGCGATACACCAGCCGGTCTCGGTCTGCCACCAGTGGTCGATCACCGGCTTTTTCAGCATCTCTTCCGCCCACTGGATGGTCGGCGGATCGGCGCGCTCGCCGGCCAAAAACAGCGTGCGGAATTTGGACAAGTCATATTGCTTGAGCAGCTTGCCGTCCGGATCTTCCTTGCGGATGGCGCGGAACGCGGTCGGCGCGGTGAACAACGCCACCACGCCATGGTCGGCGCAAACGCGCCAGAACGCGCCGGCGTCGGGCGTGCCGACCGGCTTGCCTTCGTACATCACCGAAGTGGCGCCGTGGAACAGTGGCGCATAGACGATGTAGGAGTGACCGACCACCCAGCCGATGTCGGNNACGCCTTTCGGGATGCCGGTCGTGCCGGAGGTGTAGAGGATATAGAGCGGATCGGTGGCGGCAACCGGCACGCATTCGGAGGTCTTGGCGTAGTTGACCGCGTGCTCCCATGTTTTACGCCAGTCGTGGTCGCGGCCGGGCGTGAGCGCCGCCTCGCATTGCGGACGTTGCAGGATCAGACAGGCGTCCGGCTTGTGCTGGGCGAGCTTGATCGCCTCGTCGAGCAGCGGCTTGTAGGGCACCACGCGCGCGCCTTCGATGCCGCAACTGGCGGAGAGGATCACTTTCGGCCTGGCGTCGTCGATGCGGGTGGCAAGCTCCTTGGGCGCGAAGCCGCCGAACACCACCGAATGGATGGCGCCGATGCGGGCGCAGGCCAGCATGGCGAACACCGCCTCCGGCACCATCGGCATATAGAGGATGACAACGTCGCCTTTTTTGACGCCGAAGTCGCGCAGCATGGCGCCGAGCAATTGCACCTCGGACAGCATGCGGCCGTAAGTGAAGGTCTGCTTGGTGTTGGTGACGGGCGAATCGTAGATCAGCGCCGGCTGGTCGTTGCGGCCGGCGAGCACATGGCGGTCGAGCGCGTTCCAGCAGGTGTTGCAGACGCCGCCGGTGAACCAGCGGCCGTAGATGCCGGCTTGCCTGTCGAACACCTTCTTGGGCGGCTCGATCCAGTCGATCGCCTGCCCGGCCTCGCCCCAGAAGCCCTCCGGGTCGCGCTGCCAGCGCGCGTAGACGGCCGGGTAACGGCTGGTGGCCAAGTCCATTTTTTCGCTCCCTAGGCGCTTTAGCCGCGATTGTGGAACGCCCGACTTCTGCAAACAAGTCATGCGCAAACAAGGCTGGCGCGGGCCGCCCAAGCGGGCTTTGATCTCGCGCAATTCCCGCCCTGCGCCCTTCGGCTAGGCCGTCGCGAAAGGCTCGAGCCGTGACCATCATCACCGATCCGCTGTTCTATGCGTTGGCCATCCCCGCCGTGGTGGCGCTCGGCCTGTCGAAAGGCGGCTTTGCCGGCGCCGGGCAGATGGCGACGCCGCTTTTGGCCCTGGCAATGCCGCCGCTGGAGGCGGCCGCCATTTTGCTGCCGATCATGATGGCGCANNTCCTGATCGGCGTCACCACCATCGGCTTCGTGCTGTACTATTGGATTGGCCCCAAGCGCGTGGCGCGCGAGGCCGGCCAGCCGGGCGTGACCGCCGGCGTGCTGTCGGGCGCCATGTCGGGCTTTACCTCGACGCTCTGCCAGGCCGGCGGGCCGCCGTTTCAAATGTACGCGCTGGCGCAGAAGCTGGCCAAGATGAACTTCGTCGGCACCACCGCGTTCTTCTTCGCCACCACCAACGCCTTCAAGGTGGTGCCCTATTTCGCGCTCGGCCAGTTCTCCACCAAGGGCATGGGCACCTCGCTGGTGCTGCTGCCGCTGGCGATGGCGACCAACATGCTCGGCTTCTGGGTGGTCCGCATCACGCCGCAGGAGCTGTTCTACAAGATCACGATGGCGCTGATGTTCACCATCTCGATCGAGCTGGTGCGCTCAGGGATAACCGATATTCTGCGCGGCTGATGCGGCGTCAGCTCTTGCCGCCGTCGCATTTCAATTCTTGCACGACGCAGAATTGGCGCCCGTCGCTGCCGGCGGTCGCCTTGCAATTGGTCACGGCGTGATCTTCGGCATCCGACTTGATCGCCGCGATCGACCAGCCGGCGCCCGGGGTGCCGGCCTTCGGGTCCATCGAGATGGCGTAGCATTTGTCCTTGAAGGTGCCGACCACGCGGCACTGGGCGGAGGCCTTGGGGGCGCCTTTGAATTTATGGCAATAGTCGATCGCCGCCTTGCGCGCCTCTTCCTCCGACTTGTAGTTGATCGCCGTGCCGAAGGCGACGCCATCCTTGCTCACGCTCGACGTCATTGCCGGCGACAACCCGCCGGCCGTCGCCAGCAGGACGGCGCCCAGCGCGCAACCTACGATACCCTTGTTCATGTTCAATGCCCCCATTGCCATGCGCGCGCTTAACCGCGCGCCGGATAGCGACGATCGCGTCGAGCGTTTGAAAGTCCAGCCCGGCTGAACCGGCTGACGGCTGGCGGCGACCAATGATAAATTGCCGCATTCCACCGCCCGAGATTCCGCATGCGTATTGGACTACTGATTTTGGCGGTCGCCGGCCTGCTCGCTCGGCCGGTGCTGGCGGCGACGATGCAGGATTTCGCCGATTGCCGCGTTATCGGCGATGACGACGCGCAGATCGCCGCCTGCACCCGCGTCATCGAGGACAAGGCGAGCCCCGACGATGAGCGGGCCATGTCGCGTTTCAATCGCGGCGTCGCCTATGAAACGAAAGGCGCCTACAACGAGGCGCTCGCCGATTTCGACGAATTGCTGCGTGGCCACCCGATCGGCCTTGTCTATGCCAACCGCGGCCTGGTGTACCAGCGGCTCGGCGATTTCACTCACTCGATCGCCGATCTCGATCAAGCCCTTCGGCTCGATCCCACTTTATCGCAGGCGCATAAATGGCGCGGCGTCGCCTATTTCAACATCCGCGACAACGAACGCGCGATCGCCGATTTCAACGCGGCGCTCCGGCTCGATCCGAAGGACAACGAGATCTTTGGCAGCGTGCCCACGCCTTTGAGATCGCCCGCGACTTCAAGGCCGCGCTCGCCGACTATAGCGAGTATCTCGATCGCGATCCCAATTCGGTGCGCGGCTATATCCGGCGCGCGATCATCCACCTCGCGCTCGACGATCCCGATCACGCGCTCGCCGACAGCAGCGACGCCATGTACATCGAGCCGCGCAATCCTGTCGCTTTGGAGGTGCGCGGCAATGCCTACCGCGCCAAAGGCGACCTCGGCCGCGCCATCGACGATTATACCGCTTCGATCGCTTTCGGACCCGACTTCGCCTCGGTCTATCAAGAGCGCGGCGTCGCCTACCGCATGAAAGGCGATCGCGAGAATGCCATTACAGACTTCAAGATGGCGATCCGCCTGCGGCCCAAGGACTCGCCGGACTCGCGCGCCGAGCTCAAGGCGCTGGGGATCGAGGCGCCCGAATTCGACCCTATGCGGCCGCCAAAAGCGAAAGAGGTGCTCGATTGGCTCAAGTAATCCGGTCCCATCAGGGCAATTGATCGCTACCCTCCCCCTTCGCTACGCTGATGCGTCTTTTGTTTGAGCATGATCCTGTCCGAAAACCGGTACCCACTTTTCGGGATCATGCTCTGGGGGAAACGACCCAATGGCGAAAACGCCCTACGACACCGATCTCGAGCGCAATCCGGCCAATTACCAGCCGCTGACGCCGCTCGGCTTCCTCGAGCGGGCGGCCGCCGTCTTTCCGGCCCACACCGCCATCATCCACGGGCCGCTCAAACGCTCCTATGCGGAGTTCTACGCGCGCACGCGGCAACTGGCTTCGGCGCTGTCTAAGCGCGGCATCCAGCGCGGCGACAGCGTCTCGGCGATGCTCGCCAACACGCCGGCCATGCTGGAATGCCACTACGGCGTGCCGATGACGCAAGGCGTGCTCAACACGCTCAATACCCGGCTCGATGCGCCGATCATCGCCTTCTCGCTCGACCACGCCGAAGCGAAGGTCGTCATCATCGACCGCGAATTTTCCAAGGTGATGAAGGAGGCGCTGGCGCTCTGTAAGGCGAAGCCGCTGGTGATCGATTACGACGATCCGGAATACAACGGGCCGGGCGAGCGCTTAAGCGAAATCGAATATGAGGAGTTCGTCGCCAGCGGCGATCCCGATTACGCCTGGTCGATGCCGGACGACGAATGGGACGCCATTACGCTCAACTACACGTCGGGCACCACCGGCGACCCGAAAGGTGTGGTCTATCACCACCGCGGCGCGCACCTGCTGGCGATGGGCAATGTCATCACCTGCGGCATGCGGCAGCATCCGGTTTATCTGTGGACGCTGCCGATGTTCCACTGCAACGGCTGGTGCTTCACGTGGGCGGTTACGGCGGCGGGGGCGCGGCACGTGTGCCTGCGGCAGGTGGATCCGCAAAAGATAGTGGAGCTGATCCGCGCGGAGGGGGTAACGCATTTGTGCGGCGCGCCGGTGGTGGTGAGCACGTTGACGCAATACTGCGCGGCGCGTGGCATCCGGTTTGAGGGCGGGCTGAAGATCGTGACGGCGGGCGCGCCGCCTCCGCCGGCAGTCATACGGGCGGCCGAGGAGATGGGCGCCAGCCTGGCGCACGCTTACGGTCTGACCGAGACGTATGGGCCGCACACCATCTGCGCGTGGCATCCGGAGTGGGACGCGCTGCCGGCGGCGGAACGGGCGCAACTCCGGGCGCGGCAGGGCGTGGCGTACACGGTGGCCGGCATGGACCTGCGGGTGGTTGACGGGGAGATACGCGATGTTCCGGCGGATGGCGCGACGATGGGCGAAGTGCTGATGCGCGGCAACAACGTGATGCTGGGGTATTACAAGAATCCGCAAGCTACCGAGGAGGCGTTTCGCGCCGGATGGTTCCACTCGGGCGATCTGGCGGTGATGCATCCGGATGGATACATCGAGGTGCGAGACCGCCAGAAGGACATCGTGATTTCGGGCGGCGAGAATATTTCGTCGATTGAGGTGGAGAAGGTGTTGGCCGAGCATCCGGCGGTGCTGGAGGCGGCGGTGGTCGCGGCGCCGGATGAGAAATGGGGCGAGGTGCCGAAGGCGTATATCGGACTGAAGCCGGGGCACACGGCGACGGCCGAGGAACTGATCGAATTTTGCAGGGCGCGGCTGGCGCACTTCAAGTGTCCGAAGCAGGTGGAGTTCGGGGCGTTACCGCGGACGGTGACTGGGAAGGTGAGGAAGAACGAGCTGCGGGCAAAAGCGGGTGCTGGGTGTTAGGTGATGGGTGCTGGCAAACGCTTCGACCTTTTGCGAGGCGCAGGCCAGGACCCGGAACCCAGGACCCAGAACCCTTACAATAAAAGGACCGATGCGAGCCTGGAACCGGGCAAAACTGTTGTGGGGCTACCTGGCGCGGCGTGCGAAGCTGGCGGCGCTGCCGGTGGAGTACATCGTGGAGACCACGGCCAAGTGCAATCTGTATTGCCCGATGTGCCCGCGCGAGACGCACAAGCAGCCCAAGCAGGAAATGTCCGGCGAGGTGTTCGAGCGGGTGGTGCGGGAATCGGGAAGCACGGCCGAGCACATGATGCTGATCGGGCTAGGCGAGCCGTTCATGGACCCGCGAATATTCGAACGGATCGAGTTCTGCCACCGGCACAGCATCTCGACGCTGCTTTCGACGAACGGGACTTTCCTGGACGAGCGCATCGCGGACCGGGTGCTCGAATCGCCGCTGGAACAGATCACGCTGAGCTTCGACGGCGCGAGCAAGGAGAGTTTCGAATTCTATCGCAAGGGCGCGAAGTTCGAGAAGGTACGCGATAACTTCGTACGGTTCGCGGAGAAGAAGCACGCGCGCGGGTCGAAGTTGCAGGTGGTGGTGCAGATGGTGCGCATGGAGCGCAATGCAGGCGAGGTGGCGGAGTTCGTGCGGTTCTGGCGCGGCGTGCCGGGCGTGGACCAGGTGCGCATCAAGGAAGACGAGACCAACGTGATGCATCCGGACGCGGGCCACGCGGCGGAAGACTGGAAGCACCCTTGCCATTACTTGTGGCGCGGGCCGATGTATGTGAAGCAGAACGGCGATATTTACCCGTGCTGCCAGAGTTATATGCTGGATGGCGCGCCGCTGGGCAACGTCGCGGAGCAGACGCTGGAGAGCATCTGGAATGGGGCGGAGATGCAGCGGATGCGCCGCGCGCACACGAGCGGGCGGGCGGGCGAGATCGACATTTGCGCGCGCTGCTGCACGACGATTCCGCATCCGGTGCTGGTGGCGGGCAGCCTGTTGTTCCATGGCAAGACGGTGCGCAGGCTGCTGCCGGCGATCGAGCGGCTGATCTATCTTTCGAAGCTGCCGGGGAAGCTGCTGCGTCCGCCCGCGGCGGCTGCTCCTAGGCGGGATCTGGTGCAGATTTGTGCAGATCGGCCGGAGAAGCCAGATCGGGGACCGGGGGCTGGAGGTTGAAATCAGGGGCTGGAGTCTGGGGGCGAGTGGGGTCACTGGGCAACCTGCTTACTGTGCCTAACGATACAGACGCCCATTCGGTCCTTCAATTGCTGCCTTCTTTCCCGTGACAAACGTACGATCAACCAACGCCGGTTTCGGCTTGGTTCACCTCTTCGGCCGCTTCCGGTTAGGAATGCTCGCCGTCGTGCTGGCTTGGGCCGCGTTGTTCCAAGCGGCTTCCGTATCGGCAGAATCCGTGGCGGTACGACAGATGGAGGGCGAACTTCATGGCTTTCTGGCTTTACGCACGTTAGACGGCGCAATCATTGCCGATGGCGACCTGATCCAGGTAACCCATGGCAGCGAAGTCACCAGCCGGTTGGTATTTCATTTCAAGGATGGTTCGCTACAGGACGAAACCGCGGTTCTTTCGCAGCGCGGTCATTTCCGCCTGCTGGCCGATCACCTGGTGCAAAAGGGCCCGGCATTCAAACGCCCAATGGATGTCTCGATCAACGGTTCCACCGGTCTGGTCACGGTTCGCTACAGAGACGATAAAGGTGAAGACAAAATAGCGACCAAACGCCTGGCACTACCGCCAGACTTGGCCAATGGCATCGTTCCGATCCTGCTTAAGAATATGTCATCTGACGCGCAATCAACGACCGTCTCCATGGTAGTAGCGACGCCGGAGCCCCTGCTTGTGAAACTTGCGATTACCGCCGAAGGCGGGGATTCGTTCTCGACCGGCGGCGCCAGCCACAAGGCCATACGGTATGTCATCAAAGTGGACATCGGAGGCATCCGTGGAGCATTGGCGCCATTGGTGGGGAAGCAGCCACCAGATACCCGTGTCTGGATCCTGGGCGGCAACTGCCCGGCTTTCCTGAAATCGGAGGGCCCGATGTATGAGTCCGGCCCCATCTGGCGGACGGATTTGGTAAGTCCAGTTTGGCCAAAAGGCACTACAGACAAAGCGGAGCGCAAGAAATAACATCACCCTGCCTTGCTGCCTGCGAAGCCTTGCTCGCGCGATCAGTAAAACAGAGCCAGTCGAAGGGGACTGATGCGCGAGCTTGCGCGTCCTCGTTGACCGGCCGGCATCGTCCGGCGACTCCTGGATGGAGATCATTCATTCTTCGCAGTCTCAGCGGCGGCGACGGAGCCAATCCCTACGGCGGTGTGGCGATAGGAAGTGTGGCTCGCTCCACAGGCTGAGTGCCGGACATGGTTTGTGCGAAATCGGACGTAGCCTCCGAGGCTCTAATGAAGACCTATAATAGAGGCATCTAAACATCGTCAACGTCAGCGTGCACAACAAATGTGCAAAGGAGAATCTGAATGCCATACGTTACTGTCGGGAAGGAAAACTCCGGCAACATCGATCTTTACTATGAGGACCACGGCTCGGGTAAGCCGGTTGTCCTTATCCACGGATATCCGCTGAGCGGTGCTTCCTGGGAGAAGCAGGTCGCGGTGCTGCTGGCCGCGGGTCACCGTGTGATCGCCTATGATCGCCGAGGATTCGGCAAGTCCAGCCAGCCGGCAACCGGCTACAACTACGACACTTTCGCCGAGGATTTGCACAAACTCGTGACGCATCTCGAATTGGAGGACTTCGCGCTGGCCGGTTTCTCCATGGGGGGCGGCGAAGTGGCACGCTACTTTGGGAGATACGGATCGAAGGGCGTGAGCAAGGCGGTATTCATCTCGTCGGTCCCACCTTTCCTGTTGAAGACGCCGGACAACCCGGAGGGCGTGGATGGCAGTGTCTTCGACGGGATCCAAAAAGCCGTGGCCGCAGACCGCTACATGTTCTTCACCGAGTTCTTCAAGAATTTCTACAACACGGATCTCCTGCTGGGCAAGCGCGTCAGCGAACAGGCTGTCCAGGCAAGCTGGAACGTGGCAGCGGGCGCCTCCGCCACGGCCAGCCTGGCTTCGGTCCCGGCATGGCATGAGGACTTCCGCAAGGACCTGACCCGTGTCGACGTGCCTACGCTGGTCATTCACGGCGATGCGGACCGGATTCTACCTATCGGCGCCTCGGGACTGCGGACCGCCAAACTGATCAAGGGCGCCCGCTTATTGGTGGTGAAGGATGGGCCGCACTGCATAACCTGGACCCACGCGGAGGAAGTGAACCGCGAGTTGGTCGACTTCCTTGGCGAAGGAATCGGGAAGAGGGCAAGCTCGGCGGCCCAGTAAGGTCCCTGCGGGATTTGGACGCCAGAACTCAGGAGTCACAGATCAGGAGTCAGAATGCCACCGGTTTTTGGCGCGCAGGATGTCTTCGGCGCGCTGGGCCGTTTCCTGCACCAGGAATCCCATCTTTGGATGGGTGGGTTCCAGGTCGGGGTGCACGCCGGCTTCTTCGAGGGCTTCGCTGGTGGTAGGGCCAATAGAAGCGACCACCATGGCGCGCAGGGCCGATAGCACGGCGGCTTCGATTCCGGCCTCGGCGGCGATGCGCCGCAGGTGTTCGATCTGAATGGAAGTGGTGAAGAGCGCCACTTGCAATTCGCCGGCGGCCAGGCGGCGGGCGGCTGCGCGCAGGGGTTCGGTGTCTGCAGGCAGGTCCCACTGGTAGACGCGCACGGTGGCGACTTCGGCGCCGCGCTGGCGCAGGCCATCCAGCAGCTCGGGGTTGGGGCGTCCGTATTCCTGGACGGCGATGCGCCGCTCGGGACGATCGCGGATGGCGGCGAGCAGTTCGCGCCAGGTATTGGGCTCGGGCACGGCGACTGAGACCGGCACATCGAGTCCGCGCAGGACGGCGGCGGGCTTGGGTCCGCGGGCCACCACGGCGATGCGGCGCAGAGCCTCGGGAAAGCGTTCCGGCCCATAGCGCGTGGAGAGCGCCTGATGCAGCAGGCGGGTGCCCACGCCGGTGAGAAGGATCATCATATCGAACTCGCCGGCGAAGAGGCGCTCGGCGAATTGGAAGGCGGCCTCGTTCAGCTCCAGAGGCGCTTCGCGCATGGAAGGGGCCAGCACGGGTTCGCCTCCCTGTTTGCGAATCAATTCGGCAATCTCGGCTGAGCGGCGGCTTTCCAGGGACAGGATCTGCATTCCGGCGAAGGACATGATGGTTTTTTCAGGCGCGCACGGGAGGGCGGCCGCCGGCGCGGCGGATTTCAAGCAGCAGGACGGCGCCTTTGGCCAACTCTTTCAGTTCGTCCGTTTGTTCCGGCGTCAGTTCGCGCGGCCGGCGATCGATCACGCAGAGGGTGCCCAACGCGAGACCCTCGGGCGAAAGCAACGGCATGCCGGCGTAGAATCGCAGGTGGGGTTTCTGGGTCACCAGAGGGTTATGCGAGAAGCGCTCGTCGGCGAGCAAATCGGGGGGCATGTACAGATCGTTCTGGCAGATGGCGTGCGCGCAGAAGGAAGCGTCGCGGGGTATCTCGCGAAGCGGCAGCCCGGTGTTCGACTTGAACCAAGTGCGATCCCTATCGACGAAGCTAAGCAGGCTGATGGGGGTCTGGCAGATCTCCGCGGCGCGCGCGGTGATCTCGTCGAAGGCGGGCTCGGCGGCGGTGTCCAGTATGCCGTATTGCCGCAACAACTCCAGGCGCGCGTGCTCGTTGAGCGGGATGGGGGGCTTCATCACTTTCGTATTAGCATGACTGTAACAGATTTAACGTGGGAGCGCGGCGGCGTGAATGGTCCGGTAGAATCCCGTACAATAAGAACCGGTACAGAGACTCAAGCCATGCCCCAACAACCGACGCGCACCGCGCGCATCGAAGCTCGCATTCCTCCCGACGCCCTGCGGGCTGTGAAGCGCGCCGCGGAACTCCAGGGTCGCAGTCTCAGCGATTTTGTGGTCACCGCCGCGCGGGAGGCCGCGCGCAGAACCATCGATGAAGCTCAAGTTATCCAGTTGTCACTCCAAGACCAGTAACGATTCGTCGACCTGCTGCTGAACCCGCCGGCTCTTGCGCCTGCTATGAAGCGCGCTAAGAAGGCCCATTCCCGCCTGATCGCGACTTGATCGCGTCATGGCGATGACGGCTGCGTTCGTGGTGGAGCGGCTGGCGCCAAGCCACGATCACACGGAGTTTCTCTGCGGAGTTGATGCGCTGGATCGATATTTTCGGTACCAGGCTGGCCAGGATGTGCGCCGCCGCATCACAGCCTGTTTCGTAGCCCGCGACGTCACGACCGGTGGAATTGCCGGATACTACACGCTGGCTGCCGGCGGCATTCCGCTTGCCGAAATGCCGGACTCGCTGGCGAAACGTTTGCCGCGCTATCCTTCCGTTCCCGTGGCGCGCTTGGGCCGCCTAGCCGTTGCGCTTGCGTATCGGGGCCTCAAGCTCGGAGGCGCATTGCTGTGGGATGCCGTGGACCGTGCGGCACGATCCGAGGTTGCCGTCTATGCACTCGTGGTGGACGGCAAAGACGACCAGGCGGAGAGATTCTATCGGCATCACAGCTTTACCGCCTTTGCCACACGCCGAAGACCCTGATTTTGCCCTTGAAGCCCGGGAACCGCTGATCGGCTTCGGCATAAGCCAAGTGACATGGTGACCAAGAAGACGGGTTGAGCGCGTCTTGTATTGGTGGGCGGGAGTTCGGGTGCTAGTACTCGATTGATCTGCATTCTCGCCAAATGCGTCGGCCCGTTCGGGTGTCCATGTTTTCCTTCTTACAATTCACCCTGCCCGCGCTGCCGCACATATAGCAAAAGCGTAACGGATTTTGCCGGTCCCATTGCAGGGCCTGCAAAAAACATCATAGCCAGATGACGTGCCGTTATCGCAAGGGTTATATGGTATTTCCCTCGTCCACTACACTCGTGACGTTGCGCCTGCTTACCAGTTCCGTTACAAATCGGACACGTCTCGCAGGTTTTGGGACCTGTTTCGATTAGCCATTCCCTGTTCCCACATCCGGGGCAGTCCTGGCAAGAGGGGGCGATTGGGTTTCTGCTGCAAATAGGGCAGTAGCCCACATGATCCTCCTTCGATTCTGTAGCTCTATCAATCAAAGCTGCGGCCTGAATATAGCAGGCTAGCGGCCCAGTTCCACGTCCGGATCCACCACGAGCCACGCCAAAGACCCGGCGGCGCACAGGGCGGCGGCCACCAGGAATGACGCCGTCCAACTGAATTGGTGGGCGATCAGCGGGGTTAACGAAGCGGTGACGATGCCGCCGATCTGGCCGCCCATGTTCATCACACTGGAGACCGAGCCGGCCGATGCGCCGGCCATGTCGGCGGTCACGGACCAGAAGGAGCTTTGCGCGAGGTACAAGGTGCCCGCGCCGCCGGCCAGCACGATGCTGGCGAGACGTGCGCTCTCCACTTGCGTTCCCGAGGCGATGAAGACCGCCGCCAGCGCGATGCCGGCCACGGCGACCCCACAGCGGCCGATGCGGTTGCCGTAGCGCCGCGTGAGGATATCGCTGATGCGGCCGCCCACCGTGGAGCCGGTGGCCATGGCGATGAATGGAAGCGTGGCGTAGTAGGAGCTGGACTTGAGATCGAGACCGCGCACGTCGCTGAGGTAGATGAAGAACCAAGCGAAGAAGATCCAGGCGGCGTAGCCGTAAGTGAAATAGCTGAACGCGATGGCCAGGACGTCCTTGCTTCCAAAGATGACGCGCCACGGCAGCGGCTTGCCGATTTCGAGTTCGGCGGGCGGCTCGGGCAATCCTTGCTCGATGAGCGCGGTCTCTTGCGGTGTGACCCAGGGGTGGTTCTCGGGCCTGTCGCGGGCGAGCCAATACCAGACGGCGCCGGCCGCGAGGCCGATGACCGCGCTGATCCAGAACGACGCGCGCCATCCGTAATGCAAAACGATATGGGTCACCAATGGCGGGGTGATGCCGGCGCCCACGCCCACGCCGGCGAAGATGATACCGTTCGCCAGACCGCGCTCCCGGGAAGGAATCCAGTTGGCGACTAACCGGTTGGACGCGGGAAACAGCACGGATTCGCCCGCGCCCAGCGAGAAGCGCACGGCGAGCAGCACCAGGAACAGGCTGGCCATGCCCGCCGACACCATGGCGGTCAGGGCGGTGAAGACGCCCCACCAAAGGGTGCCGAGCGTGAGGATGAGGCGGGGTCCGAAGCGATCGGCGAGACGGCCGGCGGGCGTTTGAAACAGCGCGTATCCCACCAGGAAGGCGCTGAACACATTGCCGAGCTGGAGGTCGGTGATGTGAAACTCCTGCTGGATGAAGCGGCCGGCGATGGAGATGTTGACGCGGTCGAGAAAGGAGATGGCGCTGATGGCGAACATCCAGAAGATGAGGAGCCAGCGGATGGGCATAGGAACCTACAATGATACTCGGCGGCGGCCGAGGGATCTGGACTCTTGCGCCAAAAATCTCTTGACAGGCGCGGCCGTCGATGCCACTTTTGAAGCAGGCTGCTGCTTTTGCAGCATAGGCTATGCCGGAAAAGACTCTCAGCCGCCGCGAACGGCAAATGATGGACATCCTGTAATCGCCGGGGGCGGGCCACCGCTTCCGAGATCCACGCCGAGTTGCCGGACCGGCCCAGCTACTCGGCGGTGCGCGCCAAGCTACGCGTGCTGGAGGAGAAGGGCCACGTGCGCCACGAAGAGCAGGCGCTGCGATACGTGTACCTGCCCACGGTGCCGCGCGACCGGGCGCGGCAATCAACTCTGCGCCATCTGCTGGCAACGTTTTTCGACAATTCCAGCGAGCAGGCCATCACCGCCCTTCTGAACTTGAAAGGCGGCGGCCTGGCTCCCGACAAATTGGACCGCCTTTCCGCGCTCATCGAAAAGGCCAAAAAAGGGGGTATTTGAAAATGCCATCGATCGGGTTTCTGTTGGATGCCGCCGCCAAGGCGACGGTGATTCTGGCGGCTGCGTGGCTGCTGACGCTGGCGATGCGCGTTATGATTCGGGGGTCCGCGGCCGCGCGCTATTTCACATGGACGTGCGCGCTGGGCGCGGTGCTGGCGGTTCCCGCGCTTTCGCCGCTTTTGCCGGGGTGGAACCTGCGCGTGAAGGCGCCAGCCACGCCTGCCATGTCGCGCACGGCTGTGACAGATGCTGTGATAGCGGACGCGGCGCCCGGAACCGCATCGGAAAGTTCAGGCCCGTCCGAGCCCACTCGCACACGGCGGACCACCGCGTGGCCGGTGATGATCTGGCTGGCGGGCGCGATCATGGCCCTGATGCGCACAGGCGTGGGGCACTTGCGGCTGGCGCTGTCGCTGCGGAGGGCGCGCGAAGTCCGTGCACCCGAATGGATAGCGGCGCGCGACGCAGCCGGCGAGCGCATCGGACTGCGGCGTATCGTCAAGCTGCGGTGCAGCGGCGAAACCGACGAGCCGCTGACCGACGGCGTGCTCGCGACGTCCGTGGTGCTGCCGGAGACGTCGGAGGAGTGGGACACCGAGCGGCGCGACATTGTCCTACTGCACGAATTGACGCATGCGCGGCGCAGAGATCCACTGCTCTGGCTGATGGGGCGAGTCGCGGTGGCACTGTATTGGTTTCGTCCGTTGGCGTGGCTGGCGGCCGCGCGCTTCCGCCGCGAACAGGAGCGCTCGTGCGACGACGCGGTGGTGCGAGCGGGAGCGGAGCAGTCCGCATACGCGGAGCACCTGGTAGGCCTGGCGCGGTCCGTGGCGCATGCGGGCGCTTACGCCGAGGCCCTGGGCATGGCGGCAACTTCGGACTTGGAGCAGCGTGTGCGCGCATTGCTCGACGCACGCCGCAACCGCAACGGGTTGAGCCGGCGCCTTTGTTGGACGGCAGTGGCGGCGGTTCTGGCGGTGGTAGTTCCATTGGCTGCGTTGCACGGGCAAGCGTCCCAGCCGGCCGCTTCGCTCTCGGGATCCATTTACGATGCGAGCGGCGCCGTGGTGCCGGGCGTGCTGATCCTGCTGAAGAACAACACCGGCCACCAGGAGGGGGCGCGCGCGAACGACGCGGGCGAATACAGGTTCTCCGGTCTGCCCGCGGGATCGTATACCTTGGAAGTCCGGGCGCAGGGTTTTGCCGAGTTCCAGAAAGCGATTGTGCTGCCCGCCGCCCGGACCAACATCATATTGGCCATCGGACCGGTCACGGAAGCGGTGGAAGTGGTGGGTAAGGTTCCGCGTCCGCAGGAGACCGGCACGCGGCGGCGCATTCGCGTGGGCGGCAACGTGCAGGCGACCAAGCTAGTATCGACGACCAAGCCGGCGTATCCGCCGGGCGCGGAGGCGGCGGGCATCGAAGGCACGGTGCTGCTGCGCGCGGTCATCTCGACCGGGGGCGATTTGCTCGGTCTCTCGGTGATGAATCAGTCGGTGGATGCCGAGTTGGCCAGCGCNNCCTGCCCCACCACGTCTGCCCCACCGCGACATTTCGGATACACTACTCTTTTCAGGAGGCATCCGATGCTCGCGAAGTGGGCCGTCCTCTGTGTTTCGATCGTTCCCCTGCTGGCTGCGCAGGAAAGCTCGATGGCCGCCGCGCCATCCGGATTGCGCTGCGAATATCTCACCGATCCGGTGGGGATCGACGTGCCGCAGCCGCGTTTCTCATGGGTGCTGGAGCACGCCGCGCGCGGCGAAAGGCAGACTGCATATCAAGTCGTGGTTTCGTCGAAGGCGGAAGCGCCTGCCGGCGACCAGTGGGATAGCGGCAAGGTCTCGAACGGCCAGTCCGTTCACGTGGTCTACGCCGGCAAGCCTATCACGAGCGGGCAGACTTATTACTGGAAGGTGCGCTACTGGGATAGTGGCGATCGCGCCAGCCCGTACAGCGCCGCCGCGCGCTTCGAAACGGGCCTGTTGGAAAGCGCCGATTGGAAAGGCAAATGGATCGGCGGCGCGAACCAGATGCGCAAGGAGTTCACGCTTCCGGACCGCCCGGTGCGCGCCCGCGTCTATGTGGCCGGCCTCGGTTATTACGAGCTGCGCATCAACGGGCGCAAAGTTGGCGACCACGTGCTTGATCCGGCCTGGACCACTTACGACAAGCGCGTGCTCTACACCGTGTACGACATCACTGAGCGTTTGCGCCCAGGCGCTAATGCGGTGGGCGTGATGCTGGGCGAGGGCTGGTTCAAATCGCGCGCGCTGCGCATGCAGATTCACGCGGAGATGGAAGGCGGCCAAACAGCGGATGTGGTTACGGACGGATCGTGGAAAACAATGTCCGGCCCGATTCAATCGGATAGCGTCTACAACGGCGAGGTCTACGATGCGCGCCTGGAGACGCCCGGCTGGGATCGCGCCGGTTTCGACGANNTCGACGACGCGCATTGGAAAGCCGCCAATCTCATCGACGGGCCCAAGGGCGTGCTGTCGGCGCAGATGATGCAGCCGATCCGGGTGGTGGATACCATCGCGCCGGTGAAGCTGACCACGACGCATCCCGGCGTTTATATCTACGATTTGGGCCAGAACATCAGCGGCGTGGTCGAGATGCGGGTGCGGGGGCCTCGCGGAACGCGGGTGCAGCTTCGCCACGCGGAATTGTTGTATGACGATGGCACACTGAATGTCGAGAACTTGCGCGCCGCCAAAGCTACCGATGTCTATATTCTGCGCGGCGACGGAAGCCTTGAAGTCTACCAGCCGCGCTTCACTTACCACGGCTTCCGCTATGTGGAGCTGACCGGCTATCCGGGTGCGCCTAAGTTCGACACGCTGCGCGCCAAGGTGGTGCACTCCGATGTGCGGCCCACCGGCGGATTCACCAGCTCGAAGCAGATTCTGAACCAGATCCAGCGGAACATTCTGTGGGGCATTCAAGACAACCTGCACAGCGTTCCCACCGACTGCAACCAGCGCGACGAGCGCATGGGTTGGATGGCGGACGCGCACCTCTATGCCGAGACGGCCATGCTGAATTTCGATATGCCGGCGTTCTACACCAATTTCCTGCGCGACATTCACGATGTGCAGGGCGCCGACGGCACGGTAACAGACACCGTGCCGCATCGTTACGGCAGCCGGCCGGCGGACCCCGCGTGGGGCATGGCCTACCCGCTGCTGACCTGGTACATGTACGAGTATTATGGCGACCGGCGCCTCCTGGAGCAGCATTTCGACGGCGTGAAAGCGTGGACGGATTACCTGCGCACGCGCAGCCGCGATGGCATCCTGGATTACAGCTACTACGGCGACTGGGTGCCGATTGAGAAGACGCCGGGTAACCTGGTTTCAACTTTCTGCTATTACTGGAGCGCGGACTTAGTCTCGCGCATGGCCGGAATACTGGGGAAGGGCGGGGAAGCGGAGGCCTACCGCAAGCTGGCGGGCGAGATCAAGGACGCGTTCAATGCCAGGTTTCTGAACGCGGCAACCGGCGTGTATGGAACGGGCACGCAAACCGCGCAGATCCTCCCGCTGTTTCTCGATATGGTTCCAGGCAACCGGCGGGGCGGGGTGTTCGGCGCGCTGCGCGACGATCTGGTCTACACGCGTAACACTCACCTGGCTACCGGCATTCTCGGTACTAAGTACCTGTTCCCGTTGCTGACCAGCACAGATAACTCCGACCTGGCTTACGAACTGGCCACCCAGACGACTTATCCGAGCTGGGGTTACATGGTCGAGAACGGCGCGACCACGCTGTGGGAACTCTGGCAGAACAAGGCCGGACCTTCCATGAATTCGCACAATCATCCGATGTTTGGCAGCCTGGGCGCGTGGTTCTACAACGCGCTGGCGGGCATCAACCTGGATTCGGCGAAGCCGGGCTTCGAACGCCTGGCGATCGCGCCGCAAGTGGTACGGGATTTGAAGTGGGCCGCGGGGTCGCTCGATACGCTTCGCGGCACGGTGGCGTCCTCGTGGAGCCGCTCGGACAACGGGCTGCGGCTGGAAGTAACCATTCCGGTGGGCAGCCAGGCTGAGGTCCGGATTCCAGAGCTGGGACTGGCGCCGGTGACGCTGTCCGAATCCGCGCATACGATCTGGAAGGATGGCAAATACGAGAGCGGGCCGGCGGGAATTACTGGCGTTCGGAAGAGCGGCGAGGCGCTGGTAGTTGAGATCGGATCGGGGAACTATGCGTTTGCGCTGGGCCGCGAGTGAATGGCGGATTGTTATCGCGCTGGCGTTAGCCAAGCTGCTGTTTCACCTGATCACGTTCCACGGTTATGGCATCTTTCGGGATGAGTTATATTACTTGGCCTGCAGCCGTCACCTGGCGTGGGGCTATGTGGAGTTCCCACCTTTGATCGCGGTGCTGACGCGAGCAATGACGATGATCTTCGGCGAGTCCTTGTTCGCCATCCGTCTCCTGCCCGCGGTGGCCGGCGCTGGTCTGGTGGCGCTGACCGCCATGCTCGCGCGGGAACTGGGAGGTGGCCGATTCGCGCAGGCCCTGGCCGGGGTGGCCGTTATGGTAGCGCCCGGCTGGATGAGCATCGATCACATTTTGAACACCAACGCCTTCGAGCCGCTTTTCTGGGCGGCCTCGGTTTGGTTGGCGATCCGCGCGTGGAATACCGGCGATTCGAGATACTGGCTGGGCTTTGGGGTGGTGGCGGGTCTGGGACTTCAGAGCAAGCACGCCATGCTTTTCTTCGGTTTTGGAATAGTCGCCGGGCTGCTGCTGACGCCGCTGCGCAAGGTATTTTTGGAGCGGAACCTGTGGCTCGGCGGCGTTATTGCCGCGCTGATCTTTCTGCCGAACATTCTTTGGGAAATCGGGCTGCGGTGGCCCACTCTTGAGTTTCTGGAAAATGCGGTCAAATATAAGAACGCTATTCTGACCCCGTGGCAGTTTTTCACGGCCCAGTTACAGCTTACGGGCGCCGCTGTCCCAGTCTGGATGGCGGGCTTGTGGTTCTATTTCGCTCACACGCGCGGCAAGACATATCGCGCGCTGGGATGGACTTATGCGATCGTGTTCGCGACTTTGTTCGCGCTACGCGGCAAAGGATATTATCTGCTGCCCGCCTATCCCATGTTACTGGGCGCGGGCGGCGTTTGTCTGGAAGAGGCGCTCGCGCGGCAGCCTTGGCGGTGGCTGCGGCCCGCGCTAATCGCGGTGATGCTGGCCTTTGCGGCGGTGAGCGCGCCGATGGCCGTACCGCTGCTGCCAGTCGAGACGTTCGTTCGATATGCCTCCTGGCTGGGTGTCAAAAACCAGGAGGAGCGGCACGCAATGGGCAGGCTGCCGCAATTCTTTGCGGACATGTTTGGATGGCGGAACATGGCGGTGCAGGTAGCTGCCGTGTTTCATGGGCTCCCGCCCGAGGATCAGGCCCACGCCGTCATCCTCGCCCACAACTACGGCGAAGCCGGAGCGATCGATTATTACGGGCCCGGTCTGAGAATTCCCGGCGCCGTGAGCGGACACAACAACTACTATTTGTGGGGTCCCGGTCCCATGGATCCGCAAGTGGTGATCGTCATTGGAGGAAATCTCGAAGATGCACGCAAATTGTTCGGGGACGTGCGCGCCACCGGAAGCATCACCGAGCCAAACGCCATGCCCTTTGAGAACAACCTGACGATCTGGGTGTGCCGCGATCCGAAGATGCCGCTGCGGCAATTCTGGCCGATGCTCAAGCACTACGTGTAGCTGATTCGTGGGGCAGGACTCCAGNNAGCGGGTCCTGGAGGACCCGCGTAGCGGGTCCTGGAGGACCCGCGCAGACCTGGAGGTCCGCCCCACAGAATTCTACTTCGGCTGGAAGCCCACCAGCGAGACGACCACGCCCAGTTCCCGCCTGTCGGCCGCGGTGGGTGCGATGGTCTTGTCAAGGGAGAAATCGACCCGAGCCACATCGCCCGCCAGCAGGTTGGCGGGAACGTCGCGGCTGTATATGAACTGGCCCGCCTGCGTGTAGCTCTCCGGAGCGAGCGCCGTGCCGTTCACGTAAGCGGAGAGCGACACGGCCTTCATCCTCGCTAGGGCCACATCCGGAATAGCGAATTTGAGTTGCAGGACCGCGCCGTTCGCCGCGGCCGTGCGCGGCGGGCGCAACAGCACAGAGAACCTGCCCGCTGTCCAGCGCCAGGAGTTTTGTTCCACGCCGTAGAATCCGCTGAGCAACTGCGCCGCGACATGCGGATCCGCCGTGGCCACCACGCTTACCAGCGCCGGCCCCTCTTCAACGGTCCGGATCGTTACTCTTCTGTGCCGCTTGCAGCCCACCGGCGCAAGGGCCAAGCTCAATACCAGGACCGCGGCGCCTATCGACATGTGCATGGCGGGCCGGCGCTGGCTCGAGAAAGAAATCGTCATTAGTCTCCGCTCTTCTCTACTTGTACCAGGCAACTGTAGAGTGTGGGTCCGCCGCCCTTGTCGGTCAGGCGCTCGGAAGTGAGCGCATTCACGCTGCGGTGGTCCGCCGACATCCTGGCCCATCGCACGGACGGCGCGCAGACCACTCCCTGACGCACCACGCCGTCTACTTGCGCGCGCAGCAGGCAGGAACCCCGGTCATTATAGACACGCACCTGATCGCCCGTGACGATTCCGCGCGCCGCCGCATCGGCCGCCTCGATGTGCAGCGTAGCGGTGGCCGCATCGTTTTCCGGGCGGTTGCCGAAAGTCGAGTTCATGCTGTCGTCGTGTTTGGGCGAGATCAATTCCAACGGGAAGCGCGCCCGCAAGCGCTCGTCTCCAAAGCGGGATTCCACCGGCGGCGTGTACTCGATCGACTCCGCGCGGAACTCGCATTTGCCGGAAGGCGTGCCGAAGCCGCCATTGGCGAACGGCAGGAAAGGATCGCCCGCGGGCGCCACCCGCAGCCGCACGAAATGCTCGCGCTCCAGATCTTCCAGCGTGATGCCGCGCACGAAGGGATGTTCGGAATCGAGCAGCGTGCGGATCATGTCGTCGTCCGAATCGCCGAAGCACGGATCGTCGAAGCCCATCCGCTGGGCGAGCGCCCGGAAGACCTCCACGTTCGATTTGGTCTCGCCCGGCGGCGCGAGCGCGGGCCGCGCCAATTGCAGGTAATAGTGGCCGTAAGCCAGGTAGAGATCGGTGTGCTCCAGGAACGTGGTCGCGGGCAGCACGAAGTCGGCATAATCGGCGGTGTCGTTCTGGAACTGTTCCAGCACTACCGTGAACAGGTCTCCGCGCTGGAGGCCGCGCCGCACGGCATTCTGGTTCGGAGCGATGGCGGCGGGGTTCGAGTTGTAGACCACCAGGGCCTTCACCTGCGGGTCGCCGGTTTCGTTGAGCGCCTGTCCCAGCAAAGACATGTTCACAATGCGCGCCTCGCGGCCCAGCGCGCGCCATTGCAGATCGGCGCGCTCCAGGCCGGCCTTGTTCAACTGGAAAGCTTGGGACGTGGAGAGTTGCAAGCCGCCGCCCACCTCTTTCCAGGAGCCGGTGAGCGCGGGCAACAGGGCAATGGTGCGGACCGCCATCGCGCCGCGGTCGCTGCGCTGCACGCCGTAATTCAGGCGGATCGCGGCGGGACGCGTGGTGGCGTATTCGCGCGCCAGGGCCACAATATCGTCTTTCGCGATGCCGGTCAGCGCGGCAGCGCGCTCGGGCGGATATTCGTTGACGCGCTTCGCCAGTTCCGCTAACCCATTGGTTTGTTGCGCAATGTAGTCTGCATCGTAAAGCCGCTCGCCGACGATGACGTGCATCATGCCCAGCGCCAGCGCCGTGTCGCTGCCCGGATTGATGAAGAAATGCTTGTCCGCGGCCGCGCCCGTGCGATTGCGGCGCGGATCGATGGTGTAGAATCTGGCGCCATTGCGGCGCGCTTCCACGATGAACGGCCACAGATGCACGTTGGTGCCAAGCACGTTCGCGCCCCAGGCGATAATCAGCTTGGAGTGCCGGAACTGCTCGGGCTCGGTGCCGTAGCGGAAGCCCAGAGCGTCGAGCAGCCCGGCGATGCCCGCCGACGAACAGATGGTGCGGTCGAGGCGCGATGCGCCCAGGCGGTGAAAGAAGCGCCGGTCCATGCCCGAGCCGTTCAGCAGTCCCATGGTGCCCGCGTAGCTGTAGGGCAGAATGGCTTCGGGACCGAATTCCGCGGCGATAGCTTTCAGGCGCGCGGCGATCTCGTCGAGCGCTTCGTCCCAAGTTACGCGCGCGAAGCGGCCTTCGCCCTTGGCGCCGGTTCGCCGCAAAGGATAAAGCAGGCGGCTGGGCGCGTATTCGCGCTCCAGATACCGCGCCACTTTGCCGCACAAAAATCCGCGGGTCACCGGATGCGCCGGGTCGCCCCGCAACCGGGTGGCCTTGCCGCCGCCGTCGATGGTGGCATCGATTGTTACCAGGACGGCGCAGGCATCCGGGCAGTCCAAGGCGCACACGGAATGGCGGATTTCAGGCATTTAACGAGGATTATAGCAGGGCCGGGTCACGGCCGGCCCAGGTTCTCGTACCACTTCAGATTAGCGGTCGCCGCACCGATGCACGCGATATCCGGGCGCCCGTCGCCGTTCAAGTCCGCGATGGCGCAGGCTGCGGCCGCGATGCTGTTGTCCAGCACCACCTTTGTCCAAGCGGGTGTCCACTCCGCGCCTTTGGCATCCTGCGCGTAGTAGACGTTCACGCCTTTGCCGCGATAACCGGCGATCACTTCGTCGAAGCCATCGCCGTTCAGATCGGCGGTGAGAATCGTGTGGCCATCGGAGAGCGAATCGTCGATGACGTGGCGCGGCCACGTGCCGGCGCTTTCCTGATAGACGGCGACCTCGTTGCCGTGCCACGGCTCGATGGCGGCCAGATAACGCCGCTTACCCAGTTGGCCCACGGCCACGTCGCTGGACCCGGATTTGGGCCACGGCGCGGGGTCGCCCTTGGCGATCTCGGTGCGGCTCCAACGCCCGTCCCCGCCAAGTTTGTACAGATGAATGCCGGTGAAGCCGGCGGTCAGGATTTCGTCGCGGCCGTCGCCATCCCAGTCCACGATGTAGATGCCGTGGACCACGCCCTCATCCTGCTCCGAAATGGTTTGGCGCTTCCATTCGCCTGGCCGGTAGAACGCCAGCGGCGTGTGCGCGTGGTCCTCGGGGTGCTCGACATTGGCGGCGGTCAGCGGCTGGTTGATCACTACCTTCTTGCCGCTGCCGTCGATATCGGCCCACCGCAGGCGGTGGGAAGTGGGCAGCCGGTCGATCTCCCGGATGCTCCACGGCTGGCGCGGATCTCCATTGTGCCGGAGCACGGATACGATGCCGGCGCTGTGTTTTGCGTTTTGGGAAAAGCCGGAGGCCAGCACGATTTCGGGAATGCCGTCGCCGTCCACATCCCAGGCGGCCAGATTGATCATGCCGGAGAGATTTCCGGCGATGACGTGGCGCTGCCAGCCGGGATTCTCGAACCATACCAGCTCCGTCATGCCGCTGGCGAGCGCGACCAAGTCGATCTTGCCATCGTGGTTCATGTCGACCGCCACCACCTGATAGCCGCCTGTCAGGCCGGTGGCGACGGTATGTTCTGCGAAGCGCACCGGAGGCGCGGCGGAAAGCGCGCTGCAAAGGAGAATCCACGGGATGGGCCGCACGCACCAAGTATAGAATACCGGGGACGGCGCGGGCCGGCCGGTGCTCGGCAATGCAATCATAGTACTAGAACGATATGTTAAGTGTACCCCCATTTGCGCATGATGCTACCCCCCATTTTTGGCTTCGTCCGGTATTTTTCATGGATTGTCGGGGATTTTTGCGGGTTTTCTTGTGCATCGGTAACATTGTTACGCCGTTCGCGGGAGGTGCGGATGGCCCTTCCTANNTGTGAGGATAGCACGGCGGCGGTGGAGGTTCGGCGGTCCGATTGTCGTTGGGCGTTTGTTTTCAGCGATGCGGGAGATCCCCAGATGTGTGATCGTCACGCGCGGTCCCGCGCCACGCGAAGCCGATGGGGCCAGCGGAAAGCGAAGACCGGCACCATCTCCCTTTCCTTTTTTGGTCCGAGGCGCTCAAACCGCCTAGCCCAGGCGTCGGGGCTGCAAACGAAGGTTGTCTTGCAGGGGTGGTCCCGGAAGGCAATAAATGGCGTCGAATTATCGAGCGCGCGACGGGGGCGGGACGTTTTCCTGGATTGGGCGGCATGTTACCCGACGGCGGGTGCCGCAGTCTCCCAACGGATATCGGCGCGGGAGCGCAACTCCGCGACTGCGCGGAGATAGACTTGGTGCTGGTTCTGTAACGCGAGGACGCGCTCGATATCCGCGCGCACTTCTTCGAAGCTGGCTGCGCCGGCGTCCACCTTGGCGCGCAGCTCGGCGATGTGGAAGCCGTAGGGTGTGCTGAAGATGCCGGTGCGCTGGCCCGGTTCGAGGGCCCGGATAGCGTCTTCGAACTCTTGGACCATTTGGCCGGCGGGGAACCGCCCGAGATCGCCGCCGTTGCCTTTGCAGTCGGAGTGGCGTTCGGCGACTTCGGCGAATGACTGGCCACCCTCCAACTCCGCGAGCGCCGCTTCGATCCCTGTACGCGCCTCTTCCGCGCTATGCTCCGGGTTGACATGCTTCACGATGTGCGCGGCCTGAAACGATTCCGGGTTGCGGAAGTTTTCCCGGTTCGCCTCATAGAAAGCTTCGACTTCCTGCGCCGCCGGCTGAGCCGCTCCCGCCACCATCTCCGCATGCGTACGTTGCAGGCGGAACTGCAGCTCGACCCACTGCCGCAGCAAGCCATCGTCGGACGCGGTGCGGCCATTGCCGGCCTGCTTCTGCCGCTGCACTTCTTGCTCGACCGCCTGGGGATCGATGGGCCGCGGATCCTGGGCCGCCGTTTGCTCCACTAGCATGCGGTCGATGGCCGAATGTTGCGCGGCGATCCGCAATTGTCGCGCCCGTTCGGCTTCATCGGCGATAGCGTTAAACCGCAGGTCGGGGCCGATGCGCTGCTCTTCCTCGCGGATCCACTCCTCGGGTACGGGCTGCCCATTGACCAGATATGGCATGGCCTATTTGCTAGTGTTGATCAGCACTATGACCCCGCCCGATCCGTCCGGCGCAACCAGGTCCGGCTTGCCCGCCGCAGCCGGCTGCCCGTGCAGATTCACCGGCACAATGTCGCCGGGATTGGGTCCCGCGCCTATGTAAAACGGCGCCGCGAAGGTGCCGTCGCCCTTGCCGAGGAAGATCCCCAGCGTACCGGCTTCCATCAGGCCGATATCCGGAATGCCGTCCCCGTTCACGTCCGCCACCATGACTGCCCCGGGCGATTCCAGTGCGTCCGTGAGTACCTGCTTTTGGGTGAATCCTCCTTTGCCGTCGCCCAGGTAAACCGTCACGCCGCCGAGTGACGTCTCCCCGACCACCAGATCCGGTTTCCCGTCTCCGTTCACATCCGCTATGATGACCTCCGAGGGGTCGCAGGGAGTGGTGAAAGGAAATAGGCAAGTGGGGATGGTGTGCACGTCGAATCCGCCGTGCTGGTTGTTGAGCAAAACCCACAGGAGGGCGGAACCTTCCGATCCGCTGGTGAGCACCACGTCCGGCCAGCCGTCGCCGTTCAGATCGCCGGCGGCGACAAAGTTGAACCCGTCCACCGGGGTGTTGGGCACCAGCGGCACCGGCGCTTGGAAAGTTCCATCCCCGTTGCCCGGCGCCCACAGGTTCGAGTTCGAAGCGAACCCCAGCTTCCCGTTCCGGTTAAAATCGGCTACCGCTACAAACCACGCCGTTGTGTAAATCGGCGTTTCACTCTTCAGCGTGAACGTGCCGTCGCCCTTGCCGATATAGGCGTTGACGGTGGCTCCCGCGGGCACGATCAGGTCGGGAATTTTATCCCCGTTCAGGTCTGCCGTGATCACGCAACCGGAATCGATCCAGGGGATGGCTGTACCCGTTGTGAAAGGCGCGAGGGCCGAGCCGGTTCCTAGCAGGATGGAGATGCCTTGCGAGGTGTTGACGGCCACGTCGGGCTTGCCGTCGCCGTTGTAATCGGCCGCCGCGGCGCAGCCGGCTGGGGCGGGCAGCGCTGTCCACAGGCCGTCCTCGAAGCCGCGGCCATGCTCGAAGCCCCCTTTGCCCGTGTTCAACAGCACGGAAACCGCGCCCGTGCCCTGCACTACGAGATCCACCAGGTTGGGGCCCCGCAGATGGGCGGGAACGACATTGCCGCCGGAGGTTTGGACGGAGAGTTCGGCCGGGTAATAGACGGGCGCCTTGAATTTGCCGTTGCCTTCCCCAAGGGCCACATAGACGGACGGGTTGAGCAGATCCGGGACGCCGTCGCCATTCACGTCGGCGATGGCACTTACCCCTCCCGGCAAGTAAACGTAGGTGGGCCCTAAGAAGCCTCCGACGCCGTTCCCGAGGTAGAGGGGTACGTAGTTCTGGTAGGCGCAATTCGCGGCGATAGCCGGATAGCCGCCCGTGCGGACGGCGCCCACGATGAAGCCGCATGGGGTTCCCGGGTTCTGGGGGTTAGGGAAGTTCTGCTGGGGCTGGAACGTGCCATTGCCATTGCCCAGCAGTACGGCAAAACCGGTGGGCGTTGTGACGACGAGGTCCATCTTGCCATTCTTGCGGAAGTCCGCCGCAACGACGTAACTGGCGTTCGTCGGACCAGCGCCGTTAAACGGAGTGAGTACTCCGGGATTGAATACGCCACCGCCCTTACCGGTAAACAGCCAGATTCCGCTGTCGCCTACGGTGGCAGCATCGGTAATGCCGTCGCCGTTGAAGTCCCCAAGGGCGACATTGTATGTGTTGGCGTCCGTACCGGCCGGATAGAAGACGGCAGGTTGGAAGGTGCCGTCGCCGTTGCCAAGCGAGACGCCGATCCCCCAAGGGCCGTCAAGCAGGTTCCCAGCCAGGACAAGGTCGACTTTATGATCTCCGTTCAAGTCTGCCGTGGCGAAGCTCCATCCAAGCGCCAGGTTGGCGGTTGGTCCTTGCCGGAAGGTGCCGTTTCCGTTACCGAACAGCACCTGCACGGCGCCACCTAGCAGCTCAATCACATCGGGAATTCCATCGCCGTTCGTGTCGGCTACAGCCACTTGATTGAAGCCGAAGTCCGCGTAGTCGCGCCGCGCGAAGAAAGTGGGTGCCGCCGCGCTGGCGACAGCAACACTCGCCAGGCATGCTAGAAGGCATGCCGTGAAGACAGAGTTTGTTCTCATAGTCACCTCGCTTGGGGCTGCTCCCCGTCATTTCTGCCAAGTCGTTTCCGCAGGAGTCTGCCCCGCCTGTGCCGCCTTCACGTAAGCCAGATAGGTTGCCAAGGCGGTGCTATACGCGCCGGATGGGCCGATTATGTATTGTGGCGCAGGGGAGCCGTTGTACGTGGTGAACGTGTAGAGCTCGTTCTGCACGTTCGCCAATCCGAAATTCGTCTGGTACATGCCCGACACCCCCGCCATGTTACCGCTCGAATCAAACTGGACCTGATTTCCGGTTTCGCCGTATCTTGCTACTGGGGTCGGCAGTTGCAGGTTGTCCGGAGGTTGGGGCTGAATTGGAGAATAGTTATAGAACTCAAACTGCGGGCCCAACCCGCCTGGCGGGACGGCGCACGTGTCGGGCTGGGTCGGAAGGATAAAGTTGGGGCCGCACTGCACGCCCCCCGTCTGGCTGTAGTTCCAATAGCTGTACATCCCCAGCTTGCCGCCGCCGTATGGAGCCACAGCCCCGGGCGCGACGTCCACCGTGCGAAACGCGATGGCATGGCTGGGCACGAGCGTTTTCCCGGTTGGATCGGAAGGATCCGTCACCGGGAGGAAGCCCTCGTCGGTCGTGTGCAGAACGTACGGCTGGAGCTTATTGTGATTGCCGGAGCTCTGATCGGCGGAGGGGATGGTGGAGGCCCGCCGCTGTATGGGACTTGGGTTGAAGACGAAATCGTTTATCGCTTCGCGGTTCCACAGGTATGCGACCAGATCGCCGGCGCTCGACCGCCAACTGTTGTTCCCGAGCGCAGCCCAATACAGGAAAGGGAGAATATCCACGCTCGAGCAGGCATATTGCAGCACAGGATTTCGCAACTGGCCTGGGAACTTGATGTATAGCGGCGCGTTGATGGACTCTTCGTACAGCCCCCACGCCTTCCCATGAATGGAATGCGAGCCTGCGTAATCGCCGTGATCGGACAGAAAGATGATGATGGTGTTTGGCAGGTTGTTGAGCGCGGTTAGAACGCGACCGATCTGATAGTCCACGTTCCGCTGCATCCACAGGTAGTGATTGAGGAACGTGAACCAGGCATTCTGGTTCAGCGCGGCGCCAAGCTCCACGGCTTGCTTATGCTGATAGGCCCATTGCAGGGTGGGCTTGCCGTATACGTCGTTAGTCGGACCATAGGGTTGTTGGGAGGGGTCGTCGGGGTTGTTCCAGAGCGGATTGTTTGGCCCGGTGGGAGGCGCTCCGTTCGGCGGGTACGGCAGAGGGCTGGGCATGGCCATGATCGTCTCATCCACACCTTGAGGCTTCACGGGGGTATATCCGTCCGTGAACGGAGGACAATATCCGACGAGCCCCGCAGACGCGTAGCTAAAATTACCCAGGCCATTTGGATCCGCGATGCCCGCCAGCCCATAGCTGTAGGGGAAACCGGACATGTCGTGGGGATTGACGAAGCTCACCGCGCAAAACCACGGCTTGGTGACGTGCAGTTGCGCGTAGGAGAACCAAGTGCCAAAAGCGTCAGCGATGCCGCCGTCGCCAAGCGCTAGGTAACCCGTGTCGGTGAAGGTCAGGCCCGGGCAGGCCGGTCCGTAGTCCCGGCAGACGTAGGTGGTCCCGTTTAGAAGGGGCGAACCATCGCCGGGCACTGGCCCCAGGAGGCCGCCGCCGCAGCCCTCGTTGGCCGCGGAGCCGTCTGGGGAGGGGTATGCCAACGGCTGCCCCTGCGGGTTGTAGAATTGCGTCGGTGTGTTCGTCGGTATGCAGTGGGTATCGTTAAACCCATAGCCCTTCGCATCGCCCGGCCCGGGGCTGAACGCCCCGTCGTTCTTCGCGCCTGTCGCGGAGGCGTGCCACTTGCCGAGCCACACCGTGTCATACCCTACGTTTGAGAGAACGTTGCCAATCGTCGGGAATCCGGTTCCCGATCCGTTCGGCGGCAGCGGCCCGGCATAGGCCAGCAACTCAGGTTCGCCCGGGTTTTCCAGCGTGTTGAACATGCACGTCTGCTGCGAGTAAAGCCCCGTCAGCATGCTAACCCGGGAAGGCGTGCAGGCGCTGCACGCCGGGAAGTAGTTCGGGAAAACGCAGGACGTCTTTCGCAGACCGGAGATGTTCGGCAGGATGAGATCGATAGCGTTTTGCCCGCCCTGCGGAAGCCAGCGCGGCGTTCCCATCTGATCCACCATGATCATCAGGATATTCGGCTGCGCGTAGCCCTGGGTGACGAACGTCGTACCGCTACCGGCGGCGGCAGATGCCTGGGACGGCACCGGCGGCGGCACTATCCCCGCCGCGAGGGCCGCGGGATTAGCAGGCCCGATGTCGCCAAACGAGTCCTGGTAAAGGATGGGTGGCGGGTTGGCGCCTTGGCCGGAGCCTGCAGCGCCTTGCGACCCCAGAAATGCGGCGGCGGCAGCCGCTCCTCCCAGCGCGCCGATAAACTTGCGGCGGTCCAGGCCGGGCGAGGTGCGCTCGCCGGCAGGCGAAACCGCCTGCTCCACCGGGCCGGAGGGTGCTTGTCTCGAATCGTCTTCCATTTGTCCTCCCGTGCGAACAGTAGCACTGTTGCGCGAGCCGGTCAAGGACTATTTTAGGTTACGACGGTATTAATATTGTAAATTCTTTTTACTTACCCATTGACGAATTAGCCGACACCTGTTTATGCTGATCCCAGGCAGTACACGAGCTTCGCTCGCCGGAGAGCGGGTTCCGGAGAACCCGCGCAGGCCTGGAGGCCTGCCCCACTATGCCAACCGCAACCCGTCCGTGCTTTCACGTGATGGCGAAGCCCACGGGCGCAACCTGTAATCTCAATTGCGCTTACTGCTTCTTTCTTGGCAAGGAGTCTTTCTATCCCGGCAGTAACTTCCGCATGTCCGATGAGGTGATGGAAAGCTACGTGCGCCAGACCATCGAGGCGCACTCCGCGCCGGAAGTTATCATTGCCTGGCAAGGCGGCGAGCCNNGGCGGGCGGTCGAGGCCGCAAAACGCTATCGGAAGCCGGGCGCCAAGGTTCAGCATACGATCCAAACCAATGGCATTCTGCTGGACCGTGAGTGGTGCGAATTCCTGCGCGAGAACCGCTTCCTTGTCGGCATCAGCCTGGACGGGCCGCGCGAGTTACACGACGCCTACCGCCGGGACAAGGGCGGGCACGGCACATTCGACCGGGTAGTGAAGGCCGTGCGCCTGATGCAGCGCGCCAAAGTAGATTTCAATGTGCTCTGCGCGGTGAACGCCGTGAACAGCGAACATCCTCTGGCGGTCTATCGCTTTTTCCGCGACGAGTTAGAGGCGCGCTATCTGCAATTCATCCCGATCGTCGAGCGAATTAACGGCGACGGCCGCACGGTGTTGCAGCAGGGCGGCCGGGTGACGGACCGTTCCGTCAAGCCGGAGCGTTACGGCCAGTTCCTCATCGAGATATTCGATGAGTGGGTGCGGCACGACGTGGGGGGCGTCTTTATGCAGACGGTGGATGCCGTTCTCGACTCATGGGTTTACGGGCTGTCGTCTCTCTGCATGTTCCGACCGGAGTGCGGCGAAGGCGTCGCGATGGAGCACAACGGCGACTTGTACTCCTGCGATCACTTCGTGGAGCCGGGTTACTTACTGGGAAATATTCTACGCACACCACTTACTGAGTTGGTGAATTCGGAACGGCAGCGCAGGTTCGGAGAAGACAAAAGCGCTGGGCTTCCCCGATATTGCCGGGAATGCCGATTCCTGTTTGAATGCCACGGAGAATGTCCCAAGCATCGTTTCCTTGTTACGCCGGATGGCGAGGCGGGATTGAACTATCTCTGCGCCGGGTTGCGGGCTTACTTCGGGCACGTTGATCCGTACATGCGGATGATGGCCGGTCTGCTGAGCCAGGGGCGTCCCGCGAGCCAGATCATGGACACGGTGTCTAAGGAAGAGGCCCAGCTCGAACACCCGTTCGCCCACGCCGGGCGCAACGAACCCTGCCCCTGCGGCAGCGGGCGTAAGTACAAGAAGTGTCACGCCAGCGCGACTGTCGGCTGAAGCCGACAGCGGCACGCTGAAGCGTGCGCCACACGGCTTAGGCATGATCCGCGATAGTCTCCGTGGCCGCGTCCCAATACAGCTTCCGCCCTTCGCGGTACGCGCGCGCGGCCATGATCACGGCCACCGAATGCGCGAAGCCGTCGCGCACGGTGGCATTGGGCTGTTGCCGGCTGCGGAGACAATCCAGCCAGTTGGTCATGTGCGAAAGGTCGTTGTCGCTGATGAATGGCGGCGCCAGGTTGCTATTGCCGGGCAGCGTTACGTTGGTTTCGGCGCGGTGCAGGAACGGGTTGTCCTCGTGCGTGCCTTTCTCTTCCACCAGCTTCCACCGCTGGCTACCCTCGCCTCCGATATTGATCAGCGTGGCCTGCTTGCCCATGATGCGCGTGAAGCTGTCGCAATCGTTGCCGAAGCTGGTGGAGTAGCTCACCAGAAACCCCTTCGGATACTCCAGCAGCGCATGGAACGTATCCGGATTCTCGCGCCCGTCGGGCCATGCGAAGACGCCGCCGTGGGCCATCACCGAGCGCGGGAAATGGTCGTCCAGGAAGTAGTGGACTAAGTCGATGCCGTGGCTCATCCACTGATCGGCAATGCCCGCGGAGAAGTCCTTGTAGAGGCGGAACTCGAAGTACAGGCGCGGATCGAACGGGCGGTAAGGCTTGGCGAGCAGCCAGCGGCGCCAGTCGGTATCTTCTTCGCGAAGCTGCTTGACTTCAGGGCGGCCGCGCCAGCGGGGACCGTGATAGTTCCACACGATCTCATACTTAGTGACCTGGCCGAGCGCGCCGGTGCGGATCAGGTCGCGCGTCGAGATCTGATATGGTTCGCTGCGGTGCTGCGTGCCGATCTGGACGATCAGGTTGCGGGCTAGCACGGCGTCGCGCGCGGCTTTGGCTTCCTCCAGAACGTTGCCCATGGGCTTTTCGCAATACGCGTCTTTGCCCGCCTCGGCCGCCAGTTTCAGCATGGGCGAGTGCGCGAAATCCGGAGTGGAGATGAGGACGGCATCCACGTCTTTGAGCGCCAGCAGATCCTCGAAATACTGGAGGGATCGCGGCGGACGGCCGTACGCAGTTGAGGCCTTGGCGGCTGCGCGCTCGCGATTCACCTTCCAAAGGTCGCATACGGCCGTCATTTCCACGTTTTTTTTGTCTTTGAGCTGCGATACGATCCAGGCGAGTTCACTGCCGCGCGAACCGATGCCGATGTGACCCAGCGAGATTCGTTCGTTGGCGCCTTGGATGCGGCTATAGGAGAGCGCCGTGCCAGCCAGGGCTGCGGCGCTTTGATTCAGAAAGGACCGGCGATTGAGAGACATGGGTGATGACCACAGTGTACACCCGGCGCGGGGAAGCGGGTCCTGGAGGACCCGCGCAGACCTGGAGGTCTGCCCCACTGAACTTACTGCACTGCCACGGTAACTGTCTGGCCGCTGGCAGTTCCGACCTGCACTACGACCGGAACGTTGCCCGACGGCGTACCGCTGGGGAGCGTCACGTTGATCTGGATGATGCCCGAAACCAAGCCGGGCGCTGGTCCGGCGTAAAACACGTTCGCCGGTTGTCCGCCGACGGTGGCGGTCACTGTCAGCGTCAGCGCGCCTGTGGACGATATCGGGTTGAGCGCGCCATCGGTGGATGGCGGGTTGGTTAGCCCGCCACCAGTGCCGAACAGCACGATTGCCGATCCCGCCGCGGCCGGATTGGACGCGCTGTTGATGCTGCTGTCCTGGTTCAGGATGGACCCCTGACCCTTGCCGGTGCCATTCGCCGTGAAGAGGCCCGGTTCCGCGGGCACCACGGGCAACGTCATGCCCACCGAGGTTACGCCGTTGTAGACCACCTGCAGCACCGTGTTGGGTTTGTTGGCCAGTTCGAACGGCGCTAGGGCATTCACCTGGCCGTTCAAAGTGAAGAGCACGGGCGCCGGGGCGCCGTCAAACAGCACCTCGGTTCCGGCCAGCGTGGTGGCCACCGTGCCACCTTCCGGCGGGGCGGCAAATCCAACGCCGGTTTGCGGTCCGAGCGCCGTGCCGAAGATCGAAATCGCCATTCCCGGCGCGACCGTTCCGATGGCGCCGCTGGCCGCATTGATCACCCCCGCGATAGTGGGAGTGGGCCCGCCTGAGCCGACCTGCAGGGTGATCAGAATCATCTGCGGAACCGCGGAGCCGGCCTGCGTAATGTTGATCGTGCCGTTGTAGGTCCCGATCGAGAGACTCGCCGGGTTGACCGAAACCGTGAGCGTAACGGGCGTGGTCCCGCTGGTAGGCGTCACGCCCAACCAGATGGAACCGGCGGCCGCCGTGAACGCGAGCGGTGCGCCGGTGCTCGTAACCGTCAGCGTCTGCGGCGCCGGAGCAGGTCCGCCCACGGGAACCGCGAAGAAAAGCTGGCTGGGAGCGATGTTCAGTTGCGGCGGAGCGGTGATGGTCAGCGTTACCGCGACCGCCGCGGAGCTGGTCGCGCCGTAGGCGACTACATTGATCGTGCCGCCATATGTGCCCGCCGGCAGACCCGCGGGATTCGCCGTTACCAGCACACTGCCTGGAGTGGTGCCGCGCGGGGGGCTTAACTGCAGCCAATTGCCGGGTGACGTGGCCGTGAAACTCACCTGCACGTTCCCGCTGGCCAATGCGAAGCTTTGCGGAGCGGGTGTGGCGCCCCCGGTCTGGTAGTTGAACGCGAGCGTCGCCGGAGTAGCGGTCAATTGCGGCGTCGCATTGACGGTGATGGTCACCGGGATTTCCAGCGAGGCATCCGGCGACCCCACGCCCTTCACGAGCACGTCGCCGGTATAGGTTCCCGCCGCCAGCAGGCCCGGACTAATCGAGACCTGCAACATCGCCGGGGCGCTGGACGCCGGAGTCACGATCAGCCAACCAACGTCGGTTGTGACGGAGGCCAGCGCCACCGAGCCGCCAGAGACCGTTGTCAGGGACACAGTTTGCGCCGCCGGTAACGGAAGGCCGGGCTGGTAGGTAAAGGTGAGCATGCCGGGAGACGCCGCCAGGTTCGACCCGGTAATGGTCAACTGCGCCTGGATCGTCTTGGTGGGGACCGGCAAGGCCGACATCGTCACGGTGATCGTGGCCATGTAAATGCCGGGAATCAGTCCGGCCGGATTCACCGTGAGCTTGACGTTCGCCGGCGCAGTTCCGCTGGTGGGGCTCAGCGTCAGCCAGTTATTCTGGCTGGGTCCCGCGGCTATGGTGAACGCCTGCGCGGAGCCGTCCGAAGAAGAAATAGCCAGGGTGCTGGTGGCGGGAGCGGCCGTGTTGGCCAGTACGAATAAGGTGCCACCTGTCACTTGGATCGCCGCCTTCGGCTGCGTCACCACCAGAGTGACCGCCACAGTAGTCGGGGTGAATCCCGTGGCCGAGATCGTGATGGTGCCGTTGTAAGTACCCGCCGTCAGGCTGCCTGGCGCGATACTCGCCACAAAATTGGCCGGCGACGCGCCGCCGGTGGGCGAAACTAGCAGCCAGTTACCGCCGCTGGTGGTGGACATGGTCACCGAAAACGCCGCGCTGGCGGCATTGGAGGTCGAGACCGCCACGCTCTGCCCGGCGGGCGCGGCGCTGCCTGTCGTATAACTGAACGAAAGGATGCTCGGTGTGGCTATCAAGTTAGGCAGCGCCGTCACCGACAGCGAAACTTGAATGACCGCCGGGCTGCCGGTGGCGCTGGACGCTGTTACCGTGATGGTGCCACTGTAATGGCCAACTGCCAGCCCGCTGGTACTCACGGAAACCTGCGGTGCGGCATTGGTGGCTCCGCTAGTGGGCAGGACAGAAAGCCAGGCGCCGCCCGAGGTAGTTGCGGGCGCCGCGGTGAAGTTTACCGAGCCGTTAATGCTGGTCACGGAAAGGGTCTGCGATGCCGGATTAGCGCCGCCCACCTGGCCGGTGAAGGTCAGCGACAGGGGGCTCGCTATAAGCGTTGGCTGAGAGGATACATTCAACGTGACCGGATAGGTCAGCGGGGCGGCCGCCCCGGTGGCGTTGATCGTGACCGATCCCGGATAAACTCCGGCCGTCGTGGGAAGATTCGCCTGCACCAAGGAAACCGTCATGGTAGCGGGTGTGGCCGTACCGCTTAGCGATACCGAGAGCCAGGACACAGTCGGGGACGCCGACACTCCGGTAAGCGGCGAAGTGCCGCCGACTGTGACCGGCTGGGACCCGGGGACACTACCGCCTACCGTGTAGTTGAACGATAGCGACGAAGGCGCCGTAGTCAGGCTGGGTAGCGTGCTGACCGTCAGGGTCACCGGAATGACCACCGGGCTGTTCCCGGCTTGGGCCGAAGTAATAGTGATAGAGCCGGTGTAGGTGTTGGCGGCGAGCGTGCTCAGCACCAACTGCACGGTGGAAACATTTAGGGTTTGCGGTGTGGGGCCGGCGGGTGAAGATACCGACAGCCAATTGCCGCCGCTGGTGGTGCTGGCGGTGGCCGTAAATGTCAGAGGGGCGCCGTTGCTGTTGACGGTGAGTGGCTGACTTGCCGGAGTGGATCCCCCAATCTGATAGACGAACGCGAACGAATTGCTGGATATTCCCAGCGCCGGGGAAACTACCAAAGTGGCGTTTACGATTACCGGGCTATTAGTTGCCCCGGCCGAGGCCAGCGTGATAGTGCCGGGATAGGAGCCAGCTCCCAAGCCGGTGAGGGCCGACGCGTTCACGGAAGCCGTCACTCCGGTGTTGGTGGTGGCGCTGCCGGGCGAAACCGCCAGCCAGTTAATGCCGCTGGCTGCGACGGCAGTGTAGGTGATGGCCCCGCCGTTGCTGGTAACCGCAATCGGCTGCAAGGCGGGCGTGCTGCCGCCGATCGTGTAATTGAAAGTAAGCGAGGACGGCGCCGGGGTCAGCGTCGCCATCACCGTCAAGGTTACTGGCACGCTGAGCTGGCCGCTGGTGTTGCCGCAGGAAGTCGTCGGCGAGCAGGTGAAGACCACCGCGCCGTGGTATGTTCCGGTGGCCAAAGTACTCGCCACGCCCGTAACGATCGACACAGTCTCGCTACCGGGTGTCGCGCCGCCGGAAGGCAACGCCTGCAGCCAACTGCCTCCGGAGGTGGTGGAAACGGCGACGTTGTATGAGATGGCGGTGCTGCCGGAGCTGGTGATCCCCAGCGTCGTGCTGGGTGACGAGCCGGGAGTGTAGGTGAAGGCAAGCGAAGCAGATCCAGGCACCATCGCAGGCAGAAGCGTCAAGGTGACGCCTACTGGGATGGCGGCGCCGCCACTGGGTGTGATGGTGATGATGCCGCTGTAAGTATTTGCGCCGAGTCCGCTCGTATTGACGGAAACCGTCTGGGCCGCACCGTTAGTCGTGCCGCTCCCCGGCGACACCGAGAGCCAGGCGTTGCCGCTGGTGACGGCGGCGGTGTACGAAACCGCGGGACCCGAGCTGGTCACGCTCAACAGTTGCGTAGACGGATTGGCGCCCCCCGCAGGGGCGGTGAAAGTCAAGGCCGCCGGCGTGGGAACGGTGGTCACGTTGAAAGTCACGGTCACGGTCGCAGGGTTCACGCCGCTTGCGCTGCTGGTGAGCGTGATCGTTCCGGAGTTAACTCCGGCAGGCACTCCGGCCGGATTGGCCGCGACGGTGATGGCCGTAACACCCGTCGTGCCGCTGGCAACGAGAGCCCCGTTGACAGTCAGCCAGCTCTGGTTGCTGGTGGCGGTGAACGGCACAGAAGAACTGGGAGAAGTAGTTACGGTGAGAGGCTGCGTCGACGGGGTGGCCGAATTCACGGAATTGAACGTGAGCGCGGAGGGCGAGCCCACCAGGCCCGACGTGACAGTCAGGTTGACGGTCACGCAGGGGGTACTCAAAGCAGACGAATTGGAAGCGGCAGTGTAGACGCAGACCGTGCCGGTATGGAATCCCGGGGCCAGCGACGCCTGATTCACGTCGACGTTGAACGATCCTCCAGAGCTCCCACCGGTAGTGGATGCATTGTTGACCGTCAGCCAGCTTGCCGACGTGGTGACCGCATAAGCCTCTGGCGTGCCGCCGGTTCCCACGGTAACGGGCTGCGCCGCGGGCGGGCTGCCTCCCGCCACGGCTGTGAACGAGAGCGGTCCGGCGGGAGTCAGGCTCTCCGTTGGGCAACCCGAGCACGTTGCCGTGATAGTTGCCGGCCCAATGGCTATAGTGGTCGCATCGTTGTTAAAAATGCTGCCGGACTCAAGCGTGTACGTCCCGCTGCTGGCGGCGGGGGGGGAAGTGACGACGCTCACTGGACCAAACGGCAGGGGTATCGGCGCGGGAACAGTGCCCCCCGGAAACGTGATTGTCGATACGAACGCTGCCGTCCCGATCTTCGGTGTGAAAGTGCAACTGCCGAAATTCAACGTACCGCTGCCGGTGGACACCGCCACGGTCGCTGTCGCGCCGGAACAGGACAGCGTTAACCCGCCAAGCGTAAAGTCGGTAAGCGTGAGGGTCAAGCCGGAATACGTGATCGACGTAGCATTATACGTGACGCCCACGGGATTGAGGGTCGCCGTCGACTGGAATGAATTTTCGCTCAGGCCGAGCGGGTCGTCGACGAAGACGCCGTTGACTGCGACCGAACTCCCGGTGCAAGTGGCGGTGCCGTTGGAAGCGGTCGCCAAAACCGGGGGGCTGGCATCGTTGTAGCCACTGCCGGGAGTCACGAGGTCGGCGAGGCTGATCGTGGTAGGGCTGGCAATTGTATTCGTGCCGCTGAGAACCACCTTCGCCNNGCGGCAGTGCTGCCGCCACTGTAGCTAATCATGCAGTACTGCCCCTTAGACCCGGTAGCCGTGATGCCGGAAACGTATTTTCCTGGAACGGTTATATAACCGCTACCGGCTATCACCTTCCCCAGCGTGCCGGTGATCGTCACGCTTAGCGTCGGCTGCGCCAGCAGACCTCCCGCCATGCCCAGGCATAGGCACAATCCCGCAAGCAGCTTCACACAAAAAGACGTCTTCGTCGCCACGTTTCGCTCTCCTCCGCCGGTCCGGCGGCCAGTATTATCGATGATAATCCAAATAAATCCAAACTACGTTAGTGTAATGGATTGAATCGCACTTTGGAAACCGGCTCGCGCCGAGGGGTTCCATTACCCTTAGTACCGGGCCCCGGCGTGGCAAGCTGGGAGGTGCGCGCGCCCCGCCGCCAACCGGCGTTGAGTGGTGATAGACTTGAAGCCTACGGGAAAGGAAAAAACACACACGTGAAAACTTTTTTTGCAATCGTCTTGACTTTGGGGCTGCTGGCAGCCACCGGATTCGCGCAGCCCACCGTTACCCTGATCGTTAACGCGGCCAGCTCCAGCCGGTCCCCGTTGCCGAACTCCTCCATTGCGCAGGGGTCATATTTCACCATCTACGGCAATAATTTCGGGCCGGCCAGTTCGGTTTGCAGCGCCACCCCGGCGAGCTGCTACTGGAGTCCCTACCCGCTGCCAACCACCATCGAGGGGACTTCCGCCAGCGTCACCATCGGAACAAATGCCCCCGTCGCGGTGTACCTCGAATTTGCGGAGCAGCTCAACGGGTATTCCCAGATCAATGCGGTATTGCCTTCCAACACCCCGACGGGCACCGGTACCCTGACGGTCACCTACAACGGACAGACCAGCGCCGTTCCCACGCAACCCAACATAACGGTGGTGGCGAGTTCGTTTGGGACGTTCGCATGGGACGAGGCCGGCTCGGGTCCGGGGATCTTCACCAATGCCGTCAGCAACCAACTTCTGACGCCGTTCGCTAGCGTCAAGCCGGGCGACTACGTGACTATCTGGGGCACCGGTTTGGGCCCCGCGCCCAACGTCTCCACCGAGGCCACCAAGGCGCCTACGCCGACCAACTTGTGCGGGAGTGGGGCAACCTGCCCCGTGACAGTGTGGGTAGGCGGCCAGCAGGCCACCGTGACGTACGCCGGCCGCTCGGGCTTTACCGCGGAGGACCAGATCGACTTCGTCGTGCCGGCGAGCGCCCAAGGCTGCTACGTGCAGGTGGCCGTCGAGATCGACTCCGTGGTCGGCAACTTCACCAGCCTGCCAGTGGATCCCAACGGCGCGACTTGCCAGGACGACGATGGCATCAATTACGGCGACATCGCGTCGGTGGTACAGAGCAAAGGCCAGGCTAACGTCGGCGACATCATTATGCTCAGCAACTATTTGAACTTGTCAATCCCATTGCTGGGCTCCCTGCAATGGGACAACGACACCGTAGCCGCGGGGATCGGCACCTACACCACCAGAGCGCTCGAAAGTTTCCAGGGTTTCGCATTGGCGCCGTCGGTGAACAATTGCTCGGTCACTCCCTTCCTGCAATTCCCGCCGCCCGTCGATCCCGCCGTGGGCCTGGTGACGTTTCTGGATGCCGGAGCGAGCTTGAGTATGCAGGGGCCGAACGGAACCGCAACCGTGGCAAAGGGCGTGAACGGCGGATACGGCAGTCTGGTAGGCGGCGAAACCATTAACGACCTGATAACGGGCTGCCCCGCCACCAGCACTAACCAGTGCGCTCCATTCTTCCTGAGTCCGGCTTTCGCCATCTCCGCGGGTACCTACACCGTGACCAGCCCGGGTACCTCGGCCGTGGGTGCGTTATCGGCGCCTATTACGGTGACACCGGCGGCCGCGGCGTTCAAGTGGACCAATCAGAGTACCGTGACGGCCGGTGCGATACCACGCGATACGCCTCTTACGATCACCTGGAGCGGCGGCGATCCCAACGGTTTCGTCGACATCACGGCCATCGCTTCCACTCTCGCATCGGGCCTGGAACCCTCGGCCACCACGCCCGGCATTCTGGTGGAATGCATCGCGAAGGCTAGCGACGGGACGTTTACGATTCCGACTTATGTGCTCCAGTCGCTGCCGTCCACCGTCAACAGCACGGCGACCGTACCGCCAGGTGAGTTGCTGGTGGGACCCGTCAGCGGCGCGGTGAAAGCCACTCCGCCGGCCGGTTTGGATGCGCTCTACATCGTCTACCACTACATCCAAGGCCAAAACGTAAGCTGGCAATAGTTTGTACTACTATCCATCAGTT
>PKYZ01000312.1 GCA_003132865.1 Bryobacterales bacterium | reverse complement strand
CATCCGCGCTGCGGCACCAGTTTTCTGATGGTGGTGATGGTGGTCTCGATGCTGGTTTACATGCTGATTCCCTTCTCCGGGTTCGGCATGAAACTGCTCAGCCGCGTAATTCTGGTGCCCTTCATCGCGGGCTTCAGTTACGAATTGATCCGCTTCGCCGCCAAGCGCCGGGGATCGTTCCTGGCCACGCTCACCGCGCCGGGCCTCTGGCTGCAGCGCATTACGACTAAGCCGCCGTCCGACGAACAGGCCGCCGTCGCCATCCACGCGCTGGAAGGCGCGATGGCGCTGGAAGAATCCCAGGGCGGCGAGTTGGTCATCGCTTAACCTCCATGCAATTCGTTCCCAGACTCCAGCAGATCGAGGTGCGCTTCGAAGACCTCACGCGCCAACTGGCGGATCCCGCGCTGATCGCCGANNGTGGACAAGTATCGCGAATGGAAAAAGGCCGCCAGCGAACTCGACCAGGCGCGCGGTATGTTGCAGGAGCAGGATCCGGATCTGCGCCAGATGGCGACCGACGAAGCCGCGCGCCTGGAGCCGGAACTGGCGCGCATCGAGCAGGAGATCAAGGTCCTGCTGCTGCCCAAGGATCCCAACGACGATAGGAACGTAGTGTTGGAAATCCGCGCCGGCACCGGCGGCGATGAAGCCACGTTGTTCGCCGCGGAGGTTTTCCGCATGTACTCGCGCTACGCCGAAACGCAGCGCTGGCGCATCGAAGTCACGTCCGCCAGCGAATCGTCGGCCGGTGGCTTGAAGGAAGTCATCGCGCTGGTGAGTGGCGACCGCGTCTACAGCAAGCTCAAATACGAGAGCGGCGTGCACCGCGTGCAGCGCGTGCCGGTGACCGAGCAGCAAGGCCGTGTGCACACCTCGGCCATTACCGCGGCAGTGTTGCCCGAAGCCGACGAAGTCGAAGTGAAGCTCGATCCCAAGGACATCCGGGTCGATACGTTCTGCTCGTCCGGTCCGGGCGGCCAGTCGGTGAACACAACGTATTCGGCGGTGCGCATCACGCACCTGCCTACCGGATTGATCGTCTCCTGCCAGGACGAAAAATCGCAGATCAAGAACCGCGCCAAGGCCGAGCGCGTGCTGCGGTCGCGGCTGTACGAACTCGAGCTGGAAAAGCAGCAGGCGGCGCTGGGCGCTGAACGCCGCAGCATGGTGGGCACCGGCGACCGCAGCGAGAAGATCCGCACCTACAACTTCCCGCAGAACCGCGTCACCGATCACCGCATCGGCCTCACGCTGCACCAGTTGGACATCGTGATGGAGGGCCGGCTGGACCCCATCATCGACGCGCTGACCACTTACTACCAGGCCGAGAAGCTCAAGGAGCAGGGCGACCCGGGCGCGGCCGCGGCTTAGTAAACCGCATGACCGTCCGGACCGCGTTGCTGCAGGGGGTCAAACTCCTGGACGATGCCGCGGTCGGCATGGCGCGGCTCACCGCTGAAGTGCTGCTGGCGCACGCTCTCGGCCGCGGCCGCGAATACCTGTTCGGCCATCCCGAGCACGAACTCTCCGATCTCGAATGGCTGCACTATGGACGCTACCTGCATGAGCGCATGCAGGGCAAGCCCACCCAGTACATCACCGGCCACCAGGAGTTCTACGGCCGCGACTTCCGCGTGACGCCGGACGTGCTGATCCCGCGGCCTGAAACCGAACACGTGGTGGAGACCGCCCTGCGGCTGGCCCACGGTGCAGCCCGCGTCTTGGACGTAGGTTGTGGTTCCGGCTGTCTGGCCGTCACGCTGCGCCTGGAAACGGGCGCTGACGTGTGGGCCACCGATATCTCGCCGGCAGCCATCCATGCGGCTGCGGGGAATGCGCAGCGCCTGGACGCGCCCGTCTCGTTTGTCGAGTGCGACCTGATGTCCGCTTTCGCCGATGGGTCGATGGACCTGATCGTTTCGAATCCGCCCTATGTCCCGCTGGGCGACAAGGCGGGTCTGCAGCGCGAAGTGCGCGACTGGGAGCCGCACGAAGCGCTGTTCGCCGGACCCACCGGCCTGGAAATCTATGAGCGATTGGTGCGCGACGCCGAACGGGTCCTCGGTCCCGGCGGCTGGCTCATCATGGAACTGGGATTCAACACGAGTGACCGCGTCGCGCCGATGTTCTCCAGCCATTGGCGGAACCTGGAAACTGTGCCCGACCTGGCCGGCATTCCGCGCGTCATGGTGGGACAGGCCTCCTGGCCTGTCTCTGCCGACTAATCGATATCCCCGATTTCCAGCGTCACCTGCGCCGTCTCGCCGGGACCAATCTCGACTTCGGTGGCCTTCGACCGCCACCGCCACAGCTTTATGATCGGCTCGGCGGTCCCATCCAATTCCAGATCGCATGCCAGCACCAGGTACTTGCCGGGCGCGAGCGGCCTCACGATTCCGCTCCAACCGTTCTCCACCTCCGCGTGGCGCAGCACGTCGTGGAGCTCGGCGGCCGAGCCGGTCTCCTCGGGCATGACGTAGAGCTTCACGTGCGAAACCGGATTGCCGTCGCGATCGGTGACGCGGGCCGTCAGCGATCCGCTGTCGCACGCCAGCGCGATGTGCAGCCGTCCTTCGCCCGTTGCCTGCGTCAATCGCAGCGGCTGGTGCAGGACACTGACGCCGGCTAAGGTGGCCTCTTTCACGTAGCAACCGTCCGGGACTTCACGCACCTCGAATGTGTAATCGTCGACTGGCATACTCTCCAAGGTGAACGGACCCGGCACCTGGACGTGGCCGCCCAAGAAGAAGCCGACCATCATGTTGGTTGGCGGTTCCGGCTGATCGGCGTGCCCAACGACCCAGGACTTCGTCAATCCGATGTCAATACGCGCTTCCTTGGCCTTCCCGCGGGGCGCCGATTCCCATACGGTCTCACCGGAGATCGTCACCGCGGAGTTCGGCAAAAGTTGCACATCCTGCGCGTCCCGGTCCGCGATGACGACCTGCGCGAAGGCGGACCAGCGCTGACTGCGGGACCCTTCCTTGTTAGCCGCGGCGAGCCGGTACTCACCTGGATGGAAACCGCAAGCGCGGAACTTACCCTCGGACAAGGCTGTGGTCACGGGCGTGAGCGACGATCTGAAGATCAGCGGCAGTTGCTCGGTTATGGTCAACTCGGACGCTTGCGCTCCGCCGGACGTCCGCACCTCTCCGTCGATACAATACGAGGGCGCGGACGTCATCTGAATATCTACGCCGCGGCGATCCTCGGCTGATCCGAGCGTCACGGCTTGCCCTCCCTCAATGTCAGGGGAACCAGGATAGAAGGTGGGCATCGGGAGCCGCGGGCGTTTTTCGGGGTCGGCTGGCATCGGCTCCGCCGAATCGATCAGCTTGACCGGCTTTTTCACCAGGATCAGATAGCCGCGTTCGGCGGGAACCGGCGCCAAGCGGTATTCACCATTGTGATGAGTCTGTGCGGTCAGATTGGGGCGATACGCCGTCTGACCGAACTCGAACGTCGCCTCGAGGAGAACCACCGCGGCGCCGGCTACGGGCTGGCGATCCTCATCGAAGACTTTTCCGGATATCGATCCACCGGCTTTGATGTAGATCTCCACTCCTGTGAGCTCCTGACCGGGATTGAGCAGCACATAGACGCCACCCGAAGCGGCGCGGCTCTTATCGTACACGGAGACCCAATGCCGGCCGGGTTCCAGTTTCTGAAATGCGAACTGGCCTTGCGGACCGGTCGTATCGCTGGGCTGGCCTACCCACACGCGCACGCCCGCGAGCGGGACGTGGGTGGTAGCTTCTTTGACCACACCGGTCAACGAGCAGGTCGCCGGTTCGGAGGGTGGCGTTTGCGCCATGGCCGCCAGCGCCACCAGCGCCACGACGGATGCGAGGAGGTACTTCATGGGCGTCTCACAGCCGNNCTGAGAGGCCGCCGCAGGCCGAGGGCCTGCCCCACTGTACTACAGGACTGGCTCGAGTTCTTCTTCTTGGACCAGCGTGGCGTCTTCCAATGTTTCTTCCTCGGCGAGCCCTTCCGCCAGCAACTCTGTGACGTCCGGCTCCGAGGGCGTTGGAACTTCGACCGGCGCCGGTTTGGCCACCGTCTTACGCGCCTTCGGTTTCGCCTTGCGCGGCGCGCGCGTGCGCGTGCGGGTGGCGTGCGGTTCGGTTTCGGGCACGCCCGCCGCCTCGCGCAACTCCTTGAAGGAAGCTTCCAGAAACTCCACCATGCGCCCTCCATCGGGCGCAGCCAGCGCGTCCGTGGTCAGCGCGAAATAGAGTTTTTGATCGTAGCTTTCGATGGCCACACTGATGCCCACGTCCATGCCGGTGGGCACGTGCGGATAACACGCCACCATGCGCTGGCCGCAAGCGTACAGCGGGAGTTGCGGTCCAGGCACATTCGTGCAGACCATGTGGAAGAGAGGGATGGGAGTATTGAGCCAGCCCAAATTGCCCGCCAGGAACGCCTGCACGGGCGGCGGCAGGAGGCCCAGCCAGGCAAGGCTCAAGCGCAACAATTCGGGCGTGCGGGCGCCCTTCATGGCCTGGGTCAGCTCGTGAATATGCTTGAGGCGCGCGATGGGATCGCGTATGCCCAGCGGCAGGGACACCAGCATCAAGGAAATCAGATTGCCAAAAGCGCCGATCGACTCTTCCTGCGGGCGCACGTTCACCGGCACCATGGGCCGGAAGAATCGGTTCTTGACGGTTTGCCCGTGCAGCTTGGTGTATTTGGCGACGGCGCCGGCGACTACCGTCAGCACCACATCGTTCACCGTGCAGCCGCAGGCCGTGCGAATGGCGCGCGCTTCGGCGAAGGGGAACTCGGTCCAGAACACGCGCCGCTCGCCGGAGCAGGGCCGGTTGAAGGGCAAGTGCTCCAGCGGCGACAGCAGTTCGGGCATCATGTCCACCACGCGTTCGAGCCCCACCGCAGCGGAATTGTCGGTCCGCAGCAGGGAGCCGTAGCCCCGCAGTGCATCGCGGACATCGGACAACCGTTTGGGGAGCTGCGCCAGACTGTCCGTGAAGGCGTCCACAAAAAGGGAGGCGGCGTCGGGGGGCTTGGGCGGCCGGTAGGGCTTGCGTCTCGGCAGCCGGTGCTCCTCCGGCGACGGGTCCATGATCACGTTCAGCAGCCCGATCCCGGCCACGCCATCCACGATGCAATGGTGCACCTTGCAAATCATCGCCGAGCGTCCGCCCGCGAGTCCATCGACTACGTACGTTTCCCAGAGCGGCTTGTTGCGGTCCAGCAAGGGCGTGAAGATACGGCCGGTCAACTCGCGCAACTGCTCGTCGGTGCCCGGCGGATCGAGCTTCACGTGAAAGATGTGGCGCCGGATGTCGAAGGCCGGATCGTACTGCCAGGTGGGGTATCCGATATTCAGGAAGGGGAACATCACCTTTTCGCGGTAGCGGGGGATCAAATCCAGCTTGGACTCGATGGTGGCGACGAAGCGCTCGAAGGGGATGACACCTTCGAAGACGCACACGCCGCCGATGTGCAGGGGCATCTCCTTGCACTCGAAGTTGAGAAACGCCGCGTCCAGCGCGCCGAAGCGGGCGGGGAGTTGGGGAAGTGCCATGACTGCCTCCTTAAGGGAAACCCGTATATTAAGACTATATTGTCTAGTAATCCACGGAGGGATGCAAGGGGTGCAAGAGGCTGCTAGGGCAAGGGGAAGGTGAAGGTGAATCGTCTGGCCGAAATCGTGGCGGCGCACGAAAAACACGGGCGGAACATTAATCGTGGGGCGGTCCCCCTGGACCGCGGCCGACGCCCTCGTCGGCCTGTCGCGGCATTGGGAAAAGTATGCGGCATTACGCACGAGTGCGTGCGCCACGTTAGCGCCGTAGCAGCTTGAAGCCGATCTCGCGGTCTTGGCCGTGTATCAGCGCCAGCGAGATCCACAGCAGCGCGAACGGCTCCAACAGGCGCGCCTGGGAGAGCGGTCCGGCATCTACCGCTTCAAAGCCGAGTTGTTCGACCAGCGGCCGCACTGCTTGCTTGGCGGCGGCATCGTCGCCGCAGTAGAACATCACGGGCCGGTCCGGGTCAAACGCCGGATTCGCCATGATGTTGAAACCCACCGTATTGAAAGCCTTCACTACCTTAGCGCCGTGGGCCCAGCCAGCGACCTGCTCGGCGCCCGAGGTGGTAGTGCCATACTCCAGACCCGCCAGATTGGGCAAGAGCGGATTGGTGGCATCGATGAGCACCTTACCCGCCAGATCTCCCAATCCTTCGACCACGGTCCTGGCCGCCGGCCAGGGTGTGGCCAACAGCAGCAGGCCGGACGCTTCAGCCGCGTCCTTGAAGGACGCCGCACGCGCCGCTCCGCCGGCTTTGGCGGCCAGTTGCCGCATCTCGTCCGATCCGGGATTACGCGATCCGAAAATAACGTCATGACCCGCTTGCGCCCAGCGCGTGCCGAGCGTACCTCCGACGTTGCCGGAGCCGATGATGCCGATCTTCATGTGACCCTCCTTTATCAGGTTACGTCAGTGGCCGCAGTCTGACGAGCCCACTCCCGATCTCCGAGATTTGCAGCGCGTGGCGGCCGGCTTGGAGCGAAGATCTTCGTCGCAGGTCTCGACGAACCGGACGGTCCGTTCGCGTGTGGCCAGAAAGCTCTCCACCGCTTCCGCCAGCGTGGCGAAGCGTCCTGTGGGTCGGCCCACTTCCGCGAGATTAGATTACGGGAGAGGCGCGGTCCGCACCTCGGGCCAGGATCGCGGCTTCCCGCGTTTGGTTCACGACGGGCGCTTCGGAGCGCTGCGCCTGGCTATGCTCCACGCATTCGATCGCCGACCACCGGCCGGGCCCGGGGCTGATGGCCGCCAGGTCTTCGGGAAGGCCGCGCAGAGCGTTCAGGAAGGCATCCCGGCCGGCCGCGAGATCAATCAGGATGCCGGCCCTCTCATGCGTTTGCATATCGGCGTGGGGGTGATATCAGGAAGGCCAGAGTGGATATGTCACAAAGGGGGAAGGCGCTCCGGTTTCCCGGATTACAAAGGCCCTCAAAAGGGCAGAGCCCTGACGCCCCAGGGTTTTTCATCCGCCAATCCCTGGTACTTGGGCTGGTGATCCACCACTCTGGCGATTCCAGGGTATCACAACGGTGGCGATTGACAAAGCCAGGTCGGGTGCTTCGGGTGCTGTCCGATCCGCTGGTTTACCAGGGCAGGCACGTGGTCCCAACGCTGGCGCCGGTGTGGAACGCCGCCGAGAAGCCGTCGGTCTGCTTCGTAGTGTATCCGGACCAGTCAAACCCCGCGAAGCCCATGCCGCACGTCGAGTTTCTGGTGGACGGCCAGGCGCTGGCGGCCAACACCGCGGAACTGCCGCCGGACACCGCGGGATCGATTCCGGTGTTCGTGCAAGCCGCCGCGCGGCCTTGGGATTGCCGCTACCGGGAGCGTGCGGTACGCCGTGCCCCGGTAGCTGGTGAAGGTTGACCGCTTGCCGACCCGCGCGGCTCAGCAGGGGAGGCTACTCCACGGCCGTCACGATCAGCGTGGCGTCGTCCTGGAAGTTGCCGCCGCTGAAATCGGCGATGGCCGCCATCACGCGCTTTTGCATAGCTTCGGCATCCAGCGCGCGATTGGCTCGCAACACTTCCATCAGCCGCTCCTCGCCGAACTCTTCGTCATCGGTGTTGGAGATCTCGGTGATGCCGTCGCTGAACAGCACCAGCCGGTCGCCCGGTTCCAGGTCTACGTGCTCTTCCAGATACAACCAATCCGGGAATACGCCGAGCACCACGCCGCTATGATTCACGCGCACGCACTCGCCGTTCCGCCGCACCAGGATCGGCTCGCAGTGGCCGGCGTTGGCATAGCTGAACCGGCGGCGCGCGCTATCGAGCACGCCATAGAAGAACGTGATGAACTTGCCGCTGCCCACGTTCGCCGCGACGATCCTGTTGATGCGCCCGCAAAGCTCGCCGGTGGGTAGCATCTCGCCGGCCAGCGCGTGCACCGCCGCTTGCACGTTGGACATCAGCAGCGCCGCGGGTACCCCCTTGCCGATCACATCGGCCACGCACAGCGCCAGGTGGTTCGCGTCCAGCCGCAGCACATC
>PKYZ01000344.1:14919-15354 GCA_003132865.1 Bryobacterales bacterium | reverse complement strand
CTTGCGGATATTCGGCTTCAACTGCAACAGCTTGGCTTTGACCTTGTCTAACTGGTCATCGGTGAGATTATAGAGCGCGTGCGGATCTGGCTTGTCGTAACCCAGCACTTGCGCGGCCATGTAGACCGTAGATAAGTCGTCCCAGACCGAGACCTTGCCCTTTACCCTGGGATCCCACAGGAGGCTCCAGCTATCGGGCACCCACGGGAAGGCGGTGGTGTCGTAAAGCAGTGGATTCGGACCCCATTGATAGGGCACGCCGTAGACCTTGCCGCCGGACTTTACCAGCGGCAGCGAAGTAAGACGCGGCATGAGCTGCTGGTAGGTGGGAACCTGCGCCAGGTCGAGCGGCGCGGCGAGTCCCTGGGTGGCGATCATAGTGGCGACGTCGCTCGAAGGCGAGATCACATCGTAATTGGCCGCGCTGCCGCCGCG
>PKYZ01000344.1:0-14889 GCA_003132865.1 Bryobacterales bacterium | reverse complement strand
CCGGGCCCAGAGGGCACCCCTGAGAGCCTGCCCCACAATTGGTTTTTCATGCGACCTCCACGGCGGTGAGCGCGGCTTCCATTATGTCCAGGGCTTCGTCCATTTGGTCGTCCGTCACGACCAGCGGCATCAGAATTCGCACTACGTTGCCGTAGGTGCCGGCGGTCACCAGGATCAAGCCGTGTTCGTAGCAATGTTTGGTTAGGGCTTTGGTGGATTCCGCATCCGCCAGTTCAAACGCCTGCATGGCGCCCAGACCACGCACATCGCGGATCATAGGGAAGCGGTCTTTCCAGGCCAGCACCCGCCGCCGGAATTGCCCGCCGAGATGGATGGCGCGCTCGCACAGCCCGCCGTTCTCGATCGCCTGGATCGCCGCCAGCGCCGCTTCGCACGCCAGAGGATTGCCGCCGAACGTGCCGCCCAGCGCTCCCGGTCCGGTGTGATCCATGATCTCCGCTTTGCCCGTGACCGCGGCCAGCGGAAGCCCGCCGCCGAGGCTCTTGGCGGTGACCATCAGGTCCGGTTCGATGTCTTCGTGCTCAATCGCAAACATCTTGCCGGTGCGGCCGAAGCCCGTCTGCACTTCGTCGGCGATGAAGAGGATGCCGTGCTTGCGGCAAATACCGGCGACGGCGGTGAGCCATCCGGGCGGCGGCACGATGAAGCCTCCCTCGCCCTGCACCGGCTCCGCGATGAGGGCCGCCACCGATTCAGCCGCCACCACGCGCTGGAAGGTGTCTTCAAGAAGCGCGGCGGGCTGGCCGTACGGCACGCGGTAGATGTCGCTCGGGAACGGCTCGAAGCCGGCCTTGTATGGATGCGTCTTGCTGGTGAGCGAGAGCGTGAGCAGCGTGCGCCCGTGGAAGGCGTCTTCGAAACAGATCACCGCCGGCCGGCGAGTGTAAGCGCGCGCGATCTTGATGGCGTTCTCGACGGCCTCCGCGCCGCTGTTCAGCAGCAGCGTCTTCTTGGGCGTGCGGCCGGGCGCGAGCGCGTTCAGCTTTTCGGCGAGCCGCACGTAACTTTCGTAGGGCGTGACCATGAAGCAGGTGTGCAGGAAGCGATCCGCCTGCGCGTGCAGCGCGGCGACCACGCCCGGCTCGCGATGGCCGGCATTGAGGCAGCCGATGCCGCCCGCGAAATCGAGGTATCGGTTGCCGTCCACATCTTCGATGACGGCGCCTTCGGCGCGGCTCACAAAGATGGGCGTCAACTGCGACACGGCGCGCGGCACGGCCTGGCTGCGGCGGTCGGCCAGCGCGCGGGAGCGAGGCCCGGGAATAGGGGTTTTCAGATGAATCGAGGGCATGGTGTCACGCGGGTGATCTAAGCATCGTATCACTGGCGGCGCGGCGTGGGTGCCCCGTTCCGCCCGATTGCACGTTTTTGAACAAACGAAGCCAATTCTCAGTTAAGCCATTCAACTTCATTGATATAGGGACGGTTTTTTTGGCCAGAATTGTCAAAGAGCAATACGGGTGTGCGCCGGCCGAAGCCAGCAAAATCCACAGATTACTACTTCCGCCAGAGCAGTTTTTGAACAAACGAAGCCAATTCTCAGTAAGGCATTTATAATCATGTGTATAGAGGCTACTTTTGTTGCTGGAATTATCAAAGTCGCAATGCTGGTGGATGCGGCCGGTTGAAGCCTCTTTGGCCCCCGATCACACGTTACCACGGCGATGAACGAGAGTCTGGCGGCAAATCGGGTTCTGGTCTTTGTTTTCAGATATGTAGCGGGTGACCTGAGGAGGTGACCCGCGTTTTTCGATCCGGCGCCCAGGGCTGATTCCATTGCGCGAAGAGCGGGTCTGGAGAGTCCCCGAATCTCAGATCGACTGGTTCGCGGGGCCGAAGCTCCCCGGACACCTGGAGCGGGTCAGTTTTTGACTTGCTCCTCGGCGCCGCCGCCCAGCGCGCCTTGCGACCGCTCTCGCACACCAGCGATCAGCTCGTCTAGGAGGCTATAGAGTTCGTCGCAGGACGTGTGCATGGGAACTGGTTGACCAGCCATGTGGCTTAGCTCCCTCGCGATATCAAAAAAGTCGAGAGTTTCCGAATCCCGGTGCCGCATGAGCATCACTGTAAGCGCGGCGCCTAATGAGTCTCCCTTCGCCATCTGCGCTTGCGCCAACCAGAGTAAGGGTGCGTGCAAATTACGGAAGCTGGAACGAAGTTCTTCCTCGCCAACGTTGACATACCGCTTGCCAACCGTTCGGGAAGCGGTTCGGCCTGCCCACGCGATGCTGTTCGTCTCATAGCTCTGAGGCATGACATAGCTCAGAGTTCCGGTCGCAACCCGTGCCAGATTAACTCTGTCTAGATCCAGCCAGTAATTGAGAACTTCGCCCGTTTCAACGACCTTCTCTTCTTCTAAGAGCTCCGCGAGCGTTATATCTATTGATTGGGGCACCGAGCGAAATCTGCCGGCCTCCATCCCAGTCCGTGCATTTGCCCTTGCCGGCCGGTCCTGGTGTCAACTTCAGGTATTCAAGTGAAGGAATCGCCGATGACCGGATGTGGAACCTGGCAAATGTGTGATACACCCGGAAGCGGAGTTCGCTCTTTTCTACAACGCAAAAATACAGCGGCAGCGGCTGTTCAATCAGCCACCGAACGGAATCGCGGTCATTGAGTTCCCAAGGCGCATCGCTGCTCTTGACCTGAACAGTGAAATACGCCCTCGGCCACGCCAGCTTTCCACGCTTCTCTGTCATCGTACAGTAAAAATCGATGCCGCTGTCCTCCTGGTGAGGCACGGGTATCGAGGTCCCAAAGCCCGAGAATAGATACTGGGCCAAGTATTCCGCACGACTACCTTCATGAAAATTAACTGCGATGGTTCCAGGCATTGCTCCTTCGATTATCCCTGAAACGGCAATATACCGGCCAAAGTTGAGTGGACGGATGCGTCCGGCGATTGAAAGCAGTATTCTCTTTCATTCGAGACTGTCTTTACCAGGAGGGTGAAGGCCGGTCGCCGGAGCAATCCTGGCAGGGAGAACCAGCGGCGGGCCTTCATGCCAGCTGTGATTCTCTTTATCGCACTGCCAGAGGCGAAAAACAACATCGACCCCGGGGTGATCCCCTTGGGCCTCCTCCCGAGGCGATGTCCGGTTTGCCGCGACGATACGATCATCGGCCATGGACAGCGGCTCCGCCAGGCCCACGATGACCGCCACGAACGCATTTGGGCGCGACGCGGGATGTGTCGACCATGCAGGAAGACCTTCACGATCTTGCCCGATTGGCTGGCGCCCTCGGCGCCTTTCACCTTGCGTTGCCGGCAGCAGGCCTGCGAGAACATCGCCGCTGGTGCTTCCGTTGAGCAGGCCGCGCCGCACTGCAAAGATCCATCGCACTCGCCCGATCCATCCACTCTGCGCCGATGGGCACAACGGCGCCTGCTCAGCGTGTGCTGCTGGGTGAAGGCCGGAGTCATCGTCGGCGAGCACTTTTTACGGGCGCCCACCATCGTTGCCTGGGATTTCGGAACGGTCTGCCGTATTCTACTGATCGAGGCCAGAAGTCCGTGAATCGCCAAGATCTCGACGATTTGAAACGGCAGATTCCCCTGATGGGCTATCTGCAGGCGCATGATTGGCACCCGGCGCGGCCCCTCAGCCGTGGCCGATGGATGGGGCTGTGCCCTTTGCATGGAGATCACAAACCAAGCTTCCTGGTGGATCCCAGCAAAAACCTGTTCTACTGCTACGGTTGTGGCCGCGGCGGCGATGTGATTCGCTTTGCCGAGCTTTATCACCAGGTGCGGTTCCCGCAAGCCCTGGCACTGCTGCGCCATTGGCGTGGCGGGACGCCTTTACTGCCGGAAGCTGCGAGTTTCTANNGCACATGCGCATCGGTTACGCGCCGGGCGGTTGCCTGCGCGGTTGGTTGACGCAGTTGGGCTACCCGCTCCCGGCTCTGCGTCAAGCCGGTTTGGTTTCCGCCGTGGGATACGACACCTACATGCATCGCGTCGTTTTTCCGCTGGCAGGCAATCTCTATGGCCGCAGTCTTTCGACGGCGGCGCCGCCGCATCGGTTTTTGCCGGGGACCAAGGGCGGCCTGTATTTATGGGAGCAAGTCCGGCAATGCCCGGAAGTGATTCTCGTCGAGGGTCTGTTCGACTATGCCGTGTTGTGGCAGGCCGGTTTTCGCAACGTCACCTGCGCGCTGGGAAACCGTCTCAATGCACACCAGTTTCGGCAACTGTGCGACGGCCGCGCGCGAACCGTTTATGTCACCTTTGATGCCGATAGCAACGGCAGCGGCCAGCAGGCGGCGCACTGGCTGGCAGGCCGGCTCCGGGAAGAAGGCTTAAACGCTTGCCGGGTCTCCTTACCCGATGGACACGACCCGAACAGCTTCTTCGTCGCTGGCGGCAGTGTCCAAGAGTTTCAACACCTGTTGGAAGGTGCTTGCCTGTGAGATTCCGTGTAGCTCAACCGTATGGACTGAGCAACGCCCAGAGCCCGTTTCGCGTGACGGACGATACCGGTCGGGAAGTGCCTTGGGTCAACCGCTTCCTGGACCAGCAGAGAGTCCGTAGCGTCGCGGATTCCACACTGCGGAGCTACGCCCACGATCTGCTCCATTTCCTGCGCTGGTGGGTGGGCGTGAATCAGACGGAGGCGATCACCGAAAAGACTCTCACCGCATCCACCTTGCTGGACTACATTCGTTTTCAGACCAATCAGCAGCCGCGGCCTGCCGCCGCCAGCATCAACCGCAGAGTGGGCACGGCGGAGTGCGCTTTGCGGCGCGAGTTTCCCCAAGGCTCGAAAGCGTGCCGCTGGGTGTTACTACCTGAACTGTTCCGCTGCTCGCGCCGACGGGTACCAAGGCCGTGATTTCGGTGATTTTGGGGCGCGAAGACACTAGGAATGCAGCCGGAGTGCCGTTAAAGGTAANNCTGGCCATCGTGGGTCTGATGCTCTTCGATGGTCTACGCTCGTGCGAAGTGCTCACGCTGAATTGCGACGATCTGCTGCTGCCCGAATCTCAAATCCGCGTGCGGGGCAAAGGAAACAAGGTGCGCTGGTTGCCGTTGGCTCCCGAACCATAAAACTGCTGGATCACTACCTGCGCCTAGAGCGGCCGCCAAACTGTGGCGCGCCTCTGTTTGTCGGTCTCAAGGGGCGGGCACGGGGAAGGCGCATGACATCGGCGGGGTTGCGCTCCCTGTTCCGACATCACCGTCGAACCACTGGCGTGGCACAAGCCAACCCACACCGGTTTCGACACACATTCGCAACGGACATGATCCGCGCCGGCATCAGCTTGCCAGCGCTGATGCAACTCATGGGTCATGCCCAGATCCAAACCACGCTGATCTACGTTCAACTCACTTCACAGGACGTGTATCAGCAGTACGCAAGGGCCGTGGCACAGCACATCGCACAGCACATCCCGGCCCCCGCTGCCTGCGTAGATAGATATGGGAAGCAGACGAGCTCCTCTCCAACATCCTTTGGCGCAGCCGTTCCAGCGTGCCGCGGAATCTCTGACCACGGCACTCGGCGAATCTTCGGTCGCTGAGTATCACGGTACCGTCCACCTGTTCCTGACTTACTTGGGTACTCACCACCCGCAGGTCCGCTCGCTAGAACAACTGCACCGCGATCCCCACATCCTCGGCTGGCTATCTCAATTGCGGTCCCACATGCCGCCGCTGGCAAAGTTCACTCTCGCGGCGCGGATCGTCCGCTTGCGCCGCCTGCTGGAAGAGCTGGCTTGGACCCAGCAACTCCCCGCTCTCGCCCATCTGCTGGGGCGCGACGATGTGCCTCGCAGGGATCACCTGCTGCCGCGCCCCTTGACTCCCGAACAGTATCAACGCATCCAACAGGAACTGCAGCGTCGTAACGATCTCACCAGCAATGCTCTCTTATTGCTCCGTCACACCGGCATGCGCATCGGCGAATGTGTCGATCTATCGCTCGATTGTTTGCGCCCGTTGGGGCCCGGCCAGTGGGTCCTCCACGTTCCGCTCGGCAAACTCGGCACCGAACGTTGGGTTCCCGTGGACTCCGTAATTTGCCAAATAGTCAATCGGCTCCGCTCTCTGCGTCCACCCCAGACGCCCGACCTCGGCCGTCTGCTATTGCCTCGGCAGCGTGGTCGTTACCTGCTGATTCGTACAATCCGCGCTACTCTACAGGAAGCCGCGGCCACCGCCGGAATTAAAGGCCGCATCGTCCCGCACCAGTTTCGACACACGTACGCCAGTGAAATGCTCCGCGCCGGCGTCAGCCTTCCCGCCGTCGTAAAATTACTCGGTCACAAGAGCCCGCGGATGACGTTGCAGTACCTTAAAATCACCCAGCAGGATCTCCAGCGTGAGTACCACTTGGCTCGCACTCAGCCCAGACATCTTGTGCCAACGCCCAGGGCGGTATCCTCACCTTCCCCACCTTCCGCCGATCTAGCCAGCTTGATCGATTCCCTGCGGGCCACACAGCATGTTCTGGAAATGTTCCGCCGCAGCGTGGTCGAGACGTCGCCGCGCCGCCTTCTCGACCGCCTCGCTAATCGGCTCGTCAAGATTGTCACCGCAGTCAAGAAGCTCAACACACCCGAAAAATAGGCAGAGATTGGCCGGTTAAACGGCGTTATGGGAGATCAATCCCGTGAGGTGCCCGTCCCAGCGGGGCCCGGAATGAACAAGCGCGCTTGCGGCCCATTAGGGCGTTCCGCGCGCCGTAGAAGAGCGGGTCCTGGAGGACCCGCGCAGGTCTGGAGACCTGCCCCACAGCCGAAATAGCGGCACGCGCCGTGGGGTCGGCATCGGCACGTTTCGGCGCCATCGCGCATCTTCCTGAAGAACAAGGCTGATAGCTTTGGCCGCGTACCTGCACTACTCAGTGCATGCTGCGCATTACCATTCAGGAATCGGCTCAGGCCAGCACCTTCAAGCTGGAAGGCAAGCTCACCGGACCTTGGGTGCGGGAACTGGAGCAAGCGTGGGCGACGTCCAGCGGGGCGGCGCCGGGCCGCGCCCTGATTATCGACCTGGCGGACGTCACCTTCATCGATTGCGCGGGCAAGAGCCTGCTGGCGCGCATGCACGAAAGCGGCGCCACGCTGGTCGCGCACAGCCCCATGAACCGATGTATCGTCGATGAAATCGCGCGTGCCGGCAAGCATGCGCTGATTGTGCTGGCTATCGCGCTCGCGGCGGCTACTGGTCTCCGTGCGCAAGACACCACGCCGGTACGGCTCACGCTGCACGACGCCGTACAATTGGCGCTGAATCAGAATCCGCAGGTGCAGGTGGCCAACCTGAACGTAGCGCAGAGCCAGCAGGACCAGACCCTGGCGCGCGCCGGACTCCTGCCGCAAGCCAGCTTCCAAGCTTACGAACAAACCCGGCGCTTCGCCGTGGCCCCGCTGTTCGGTCTCCAGCACATTCCGGGCCTGCCCTTTCCAGGCCACCTCGGCCCTTACGAAGTCTACCAGGCCGGGCCCGCTTTTTCGGTCCCGGTCTTCGATTTGACGCTTTGGCGGCGGTGGCAAGCATCCAAGGAAGGAGTGGGAACGTCGCGCGCGCAGAACCAGGGGGTCCGCGAGCAGATCGCCATGCTGGTGGTATCGCAGTACCTCGGCAGCCTGCGCGCCGCCGCAGACGTCAAAGCGGCGCAATCCCGCGTGGATCTGGCGCAGGCGCTGTACGATCAGGCCGCCGACCTGCAGAAGAACGGTGTGGGCACGGGCATCGACACGCTGCGCTCCAATGTGGAATTGCAGAACGAGAGGCAGCGGCTGATTGAAGCCCAAACGCAGTTTCAGACGTCGCTCTACGGCCTGGCGCAGCTTTTGAACGTCGACCCCAAGCGGGAGATCGAACTAACGGATCAGGTCAGCTTCTTCGCCACCCCCGCCATTCAAGTGGATCAGAGCCTGGAAGCGGCGTATGCCAACCGCCCGGAGATGCAGGCGCTCCTGCACGCCCAGCGGCAGGTCGAGTTGCAGAAGCAGCAAGCTGCGGAAAGCCGCTACCCGACACTGAGTTTCGACGGCTTCTGGGCGGAGCAGGGATTGACGCCCACCACCGCCATCCCGGCGTACACTTACGGTTTCAATTTGAATGTGCCACTGTTTACCGGAGGCCGCATCGGCGCCCAGCGCGCGCGCGCCGATCTGGAACTGCGCAAGGTGTCGCAGCAGGAGCAGGAGCAGCGCAACCAGATCGCGCTGCAGGTGAGGACGGCCATCGCGCAACTGGCCGCCGCGCGCAGTGAGGTGGACGTCGCCAACCAAGCCGTGGGCCTCGCCAGCGAGGAGGTGACGCAAGCGCGCGACCGATTCCAGGCCGGTGTGGCCAATAACATCGAGGTCATCAGCGCGCAGGACGCGCTGGCCCGCGCCAATGATAACCAGATTGTGGCGCTCTATCGCTACAACCAGGCGCGCGCGGACCTGGCTCGCGCTACGGGACAGATGGAAGCTGTCTACGCCAAGTAGTCATGAGAGGGGATAGTATGGAAACTCAGATGATTGAAGAGGGGAAGCCAGTCGACGAGCAGCCTGCGGAGGCCGTGGTGCGGAGGCCGCAGCCGCGATCCAAGGCTTTGCTCGTGGTCCTCGGCGGAGGCTTGATCGTGGCGCTGGTGGCGGCGGGTTTCTGGCTGCACTACCGCTACCGCGTCTCGAGTGACGACGCGCAGGTGGACGGCCATATCGTTCCGATATCCGCCAAAGTCTTCGGCAGCGTGCTGGATGTGCCGGTGAACGACAACCAGCAGGTGAAGGCTGGAGACGTGCTGGTGCGCATCGATCCGCGCGATCTGCAGGCCAAGGTCGATCAGGAAAAAGCCGCGCTGGCATTGGCGGAAAGCCAGTCGCACGCCGCAGATGTACAGGTACCGCTGACGCGCGACACCACGCATAGCGGCACCTCGGGAATGTCCGCGGCTGTGGGCACCGCCGAGGCGCAGGTTGCTCAGGCGGATGCGGCCGTGGGTCAGGCGACCACAGACCAGGCCATCACCCGTTCGAACCTGGCGGCCGCCGAAGCCAACAACGAGAAGGCGCAGGCGGACTTGGCCCGCATGCGTCCGCTGGTGGCCAAGGCCGAGATTTCGCAGCAGCAGTTCGATTCCTACACGGCTGCCGCCAAAGTGACCGAGGCCCAATTGAAAGCCGCCCAGGATCGCGTACGGTTTTCGGAACAAGGGATAGCGACTGCGCGTGCCGGGGCGGAAGCCGCGCGGGCGAGGGTCCAGCAGACGCAGGCGGAACTCGCGCAATCCACGGCCGGCGAGCGGCAGGTGCTGGTGAGCTCGGCGCAGGCGGTATCGGCGGGCGCGCGCGTGCAGGAGGCTCGCGCCAATCTGGCGGCCGCGGCGTTAAATCTCGGCTATACCACGATCGTGGCGCCCGCCGATGGCGTGGTGACCAAGAAGTCGGTCGAGCCCGGCCAAATCGTGCAGCCGGGCCAGGCCTTGATGGCGATCATTCCGTTGAAGGACGTTTGGGTGACGGCCAACTTTAAAGAGACGCAACTCGCCAAGATTCACCCCGGCCAGCCCGCCGAGATCGACGTGGACATGTACGGCCGCACCATTGCGGGGAAAGTGGATTCCATCGCCGGAGGCACGGGCGCGCGCATGAGCCTGCTGCCGCCGGAGAACGCCACTGGAAACTTCGTCAAGGTGGTGGAGCGCATTCCGGTGAAGATTGTCTTCGACTCGCTGCCGGAGGGCGTGATCCTGCGCCCTGGCATGAACGTGAACGCCACTATTATCACTAACAGCAGCATCACTAAGTAGCAGGCGCATCCACCATGCAAGCCAGCAACAATACAGGTGTCTCCGTCAATCCGTGGATCATCGCCCTGACGGTGATGCTGGCGACGTTCATGGAGGTGCTGGATACCAGCGTCGCCAATGTGGCCTTGCCACACATCGCCGGGAGCCTTTCGTCCACGGTGGATGAGGCCACCTGGGTGCTGACTTCGTACCTGGTCTCGAACGCTATCGTGCTGCCTTTGAGCGGATGGTTCTCGTCGCTGATCGGCCGCAAACGTTTCTACATGATCTGCGTGGCATTGTTCACGGTCAGTTCCATGTTGTGCGGATTGGCTCCCAGCCTGACTATCCTGATTCTGTGCCGCATTCTGCAAGGCATCGGCGGCGGCGCGTTGCAGCCCATCTCGCAAGCCATCCTGGTGGAGAGTTTTCCGCGGCACAAGCAGGGCATGGCGATGGCGGTCTACGGCATGGGCGTGGTGGTGGCGCCGGTCATCGGCCCGACGCTGGGCGGCTGGATCACGGACAACTATAGCTGGCGCTGGATCTTTCTGATCAACATTCCGGTGGGCTTTTTGTCGCTGACGCTGACTTCGCTGCTGATCTGGGATCCGGTTTACTTAGTGCGCAAGGCATGGAAGGGCATGAAAGTGGATTACCTAGGGCTGGGCCTGCTGAGTCTGGGGCTGGCATCCCTCGAGATCACGCTGGACGATGGCCAAAAGAACGACTGGTTTGGGTCGAACTTCATTGTGACCACCGCCGTGATCGCGGTACTCGGGCTAGTCGGTGTGGTGCTCTGGGAATTGCGGCAGAAGGAGCCGGTAGTGGATTTCCGCATGCTGCAGAACCGCAACTTCATGCTCTCCACAGCGACCATGTTTCTGCTGGGTTTCGTGCTGTATGCCAGCACCATGCTGTTGCCGGTGTTTCTGCAGACTCTGCTGGGCTATACGGCCATGCGCAGCGGGCTGGTGCTTTCACCGGGAGGATTGGTGATCGCGCTATGCATGCCGTTGGTGGGCTTTCTGCTGTCGAAAGTGGCGCCGCGGTGGCTGGTGATCTTCGGCCTGTCCGTATCCGCTTTCGGTCTGTTCAGCATGGCGGGGTTCGACCTGGATGTGGATTACCGCACGGCCATGATGGCGCGCGTGGTGCAGAGCGCCGGCCTGGCGTTCCTGTTCGTGCCCATCAACACCATGGCGTTCGCTACCGTGCCCAGGGAGAAGATGGGCAGCGCCACGGGCCTCATCAACCTAGCGCGTAATATTGGCGGCAGCTCGGGCATCGCCATCGTGACCACGCTCCTGGCGCGCCGCACGCAGTTCCATCAGGCCAGGCTGGTGGGACACATGACGCCCTACGACCCGAGCTATGTGCAGGCGCTCGCCGGCACCGCTCATATGCTGGCCACGCGGGGCGCGAGCGCCGCGCAGGCGGCGGCACAGGCGCAAGGCATGCTCTACGGCATGTTGCAGCGGCAGTCGGCGATGTTGGCGTTTGTGGATAGCTTCTGGGTGCTGGGGATCATTTTCCTGGCGGTCATTCCGCTGATGTTTTTTATCAAGAAGGTGGGGCCGCATAAGGGGCCGGTGGTCATGGAATAAGAGGCGTCGAACGCTAAGGCCCCCTCCTCCATTTCCGCCAGCCGCAGCGCGCCACGGCCGGGTACCGGATCTCTACAGGCTTCCGTACGTCGCCCGTCCTCCTGCGGGCGATCTCGGCTCGTGAGTCTCCGTAGACCGCCGCGGGCGCCGACCTTCCTCGAATTCGACCGCCTGCGCCCTTAACTGACGCTCCTTGGCGGAGTTGCGTATACCTAGCACAATCGACCGCTCTGCGTTTGCCGTCCCAGCACTGGTCACAACCATAGCCCATCCGATCGTCCTCTAAGGTTCGGATGCCGGCTGCATCTGCAGTGACGTAAATACCCTCGATTTAGGCCTTCCCGTGAGACTGGGCACAGAGAGCCCGCACCCTGCGAACTCATCGTTGTAGATCGAGCGAAGAGTAATAATGTCGTCACCAGGGTAATAAAAGAATGGCTTTTCGGCCAGCTCCGTTATCCTGATTATCATTGCGGTTTCCTCCAGTACATATAGTCTCGACAGAAACGTATGCTCTCGCGGCCGGCTGACTTCTACACTAGACGCAAAATGAACGTCGACATCTCTCTTAACGCATTCACTAAAAGCCGCCAACGCGACATAGCAAATGTGAAGGTTCCTCAGAATGTCTTGGAACGCTACATCAGAATAATCAACCCAACTCGAAATTCGAACGCGCCGCCGGTGCTCGGCGGGCAGTCGGTTGATCTCGGATTCGATGAGCGACGCAAGATCTGCCTTTCGCTTCGCAATTCTCTCCGCCGCTGCCTGAAGATCGACAACGTTCTGGGAACCGGCTTCGTGCACGGCCTTGTTGTAGAGCAGCAGGCGGTCCCCCAGCAATAGTTCTACATCCTTATGCCTGGAGAGCGTGTGCGAAATCGCAAATCGGACCCATGCCCTCGTAAAGCTTCGAGAGTCTAAGCTAACGCCGATAATGGCGGAGTGTTCCGCTGCAACTAACAATTTTGCTCCTTCCAATGCCGTCCCAGTTAACTTCTGCCCCCTGGCGTGGCTCCAGGACTGTAATCGCTTGCCAAGAACCGCGCCAACCTAGCGAGCGCGCCGAATGTCGCCACGCCGCCCACAAGGAGTGACGCCACCGGCGCGACTGGCCTAGCGGCCGCGGGCCGAAAAAGACCCACACAAATCAGCACCAGCAGTCCAACGCAGATCCAGCGCACGGCAAGCGCTACTGCCGTTATTCTACAGAGGGCCACAAACCGAGCTGCACTACGCGAGTCCAATTGTTGTGTCGATTTGATAGCGAACAGTATGGCTTTACAGTCTGGAAGATACGAGTCCGACCGTCCTCCAAAAAGCACTCGAATCAGATCCTTTACAAACTCCAGCACGCTAATTTACCTTCCTCAACAGAGCATCCCGCGCCACCAGTAGTCCGATGGGGACCGCAGCGCCCGAAATGCCGGCTAGCGTCGCCCACTGTTGAAACGGCCCCCTTAAGAAATAGAACACCCAAAACGACGCGAAACCCATCAGTATCGACGTTATGATCGCGATGCTTCGAAAATGTCGTTGAAGCGGAGATCTCTCGGGCCTTCGGTACGACATCAGCAGGACGGTTGGCGCCACCAAGGCCGCGTTTCCGAATACCTGAACCGCGATATTCTCAAGGCCCAGAACATTGTTTGTAGGGTCAGCCACTACCCAGTATATCGTGAGGGAAAGCAAAAATAGGACGGCCATCGCCAGGTAGTACTTTTTCCCAGGTGGCCTCGACTGGGCGGCCGTATCTTGACGCCTCGCGGACTCGATTAGATACAACAGCGCCGAAACACAGGTGTCAGAGCTCGAGTACATACCAGAAAACACGGATAAGATAAGGATGGGAAAGACAAAATAGGGAAACCATACCGCTGCCGCAGCAGCACCAACTGGTCCTTTCTGTATAAAGCTGACGACCTGTATCAGGTCTTCAGAGGCACGTCCCGTTCGCTGCTGTGCCGACAATGCCTGAGACAGTATACCGATGCCAATAATAATTCCCCACAAGGTAATGGCCTTGCGGACTGTTGAGTAAGCCGCATGCTGAACGTTCATCGCCCGGCCATGAAACGCGTAGAAGCGTTGCCAGGACGTGGCCAAGCACATAGGTCCAAAGAGATTGATTACGCACACGGTGACGTAGAAAGAAAGCAGACCTCGGCCAGGCAATTGCAATCCGCCCGCAGCGTGTGGAAGAGGATCGGCCGAGGTCAAGTGTGCAAGCACAAGCCAGTTGAGGCCATGTGAGTGGAGTCCAACCGACAGCAGACCCAGAAATACTATGCCAAGCCCGGCTGTCATCGTTCTATATTGCCAGATGTCTGACGTAACAACAGCTCGAAAGCCTCCTACATAAACGTATCCTAGGAGCATCACCAAAAAACATAGCGCCGCCACCAATCCATATGGACTCATCCCCTGCTGGAGTACGGTGCCTAACAGCAGAACACCAAAACGTAATTCCAAAACTAAAATAGCAACCAGTGGAAGCACCGACGTTGCTGCCACGACCGCGGCGACCACTTTACTTTCGGTGAAAGAGTACGCAAACCGAGGTAACAGGCCGGATCCGTTGGAGCCATCCATGTATCCGTGTTGGGCAATCCTTTGGTAGGTTCGAATTGCAAGCATGGTACCCACTGCGAAAGTTAGGGGGCATATTAATAGATGAAACCCATAGACGCTCGAGCTGGTTAGGAAGAGGACAATTACGGTTGAGAGAGTGGTGGCGGCGGAAACGAGTGAAATCGCGAACAGTTCGCCGGGCGGCTCGAAGGACGGCAGGGCCAGGTTGAAGCTCCGAACGGTATTACCCCTAGAGCTGATGGTCAATCGGCTAACGATTGCACCGACAAAATAGACCGCGAGAAAGCCGGCGGATAACGCCAAAGCGAGCCAGTTCGAGTAGTGCGATATATCCGTCGTCAAAGATGCCTCCCTGTACTTCCGGCCCGGCAGGACTGCGGCCTGGTAATGCGACCCGGCGCCACACGTCGGGCCATGGCGGACAAAATACGCAAACACCGTCTCAGTGCGTCTAGGTTCATATGAATGCAACGACCATTCCGATCACGCACAAGAGTAACAGCGCAAGCAGCACACTAGACTCGGTGGGCAGACCGAACCAGAAGTGGGCAAACAGCCCAACGCCCACGCCCAGGAGCATGAGATACGGGAAAAACGATGCAGTCCTAGACAAACGCGAGAACCACTCGAGTTCGGTCGGAAGCTGGTCACAGGGCACATTTTGTTGACCGGCCAATTCCGCTACTAGCCGGGGCAGATATTGGTTCTCTAATGGAGCACCGTGCCCTCCTGGGTAATAGCAGAACTCGTGAATCTCGGGAATGGCCTCGAAGCCGTAATATCCGCCGGTTCCTATGTCTTTCATCCCCAGTCCTCGTAGGACGGAGCAAAGTATGGCGACTGGAACATCGCGCTGGGACCTATGGTTCCACACTTCTTGTACTTGCTTTCCAAGGCGAGAAGTCCAATCAAATTCCGGCTCTGAGCGAGAATCT
>PKYZ01000171.1 GCA_003132865.1 Bryobacterales bacterium | reverse complement strand
ACGCTAAAGCGTGCGCCACAAGAGAGTCAGGCCTCATAACGGTACATCGCCCCCGCAATCGGCACGCCGCGCACATCGATTCGGCGCAGGTCCGCCGAGCCGACGCCATGCCGCTCGGCGAGGAGCAGCGTATTCTCACAGGTCCGGAAGGGCGCAGTGCCGCGCGCGGCCCGCGGATCGTAACCCATCACCGCAACCGCCACCGTATCCGTCGACACCGGATTCAACCCCGCCAACAGCACTCCCGGCTGCACCCGGCGCACGCCCCTGACCCAAGGCCCTTCGCCGCCCGCGATCGACTCAATGCCGTCGATGATTTCCAGATCTATCGGCCGCGACTTCACCAGGTCGGCGACAATGTGCGGCACGCGATATCCCGGCTCGCGGCTGGAAGACGGGTCCAGTTCCGCGGGCGCCGATCCGGAAGGCTGCCGCGCGCCTCGGTGCATGGTCTTGGCGCGGCCCGCTGTGGGGTTTTCGTTAGGCTCATCCACGCCCGCATCGTCGCCATAGATGGATGCGGGCAACATGCCGAAGCAGTTCTTCATTGAGAGCGTCACGCCGCAGGTGGCGTGATTCTTGAGCTTCGCCATGCTGACGAAAACGTCAGTATCTTCGTATGCGCGATTCAAATCGTAAGCCGGGAAGAGGTAACCGCCGCCCGGCACTTTGAATCGCGCGTATTTCCTGCCTTTGCCCAGCGCGGTGGTGTTTTCGAATTCCACGCCCGGCGCCGCGGCCAACAACTGGCGCACGTTCCACCCGGAATCGAGCAGGTACTCTTCGAGCGGCCCACTGGTTGCCCAGGCGCTTTCCACGAAGCGGATGCGCCGCGCGCCCGCCCGCCCCATCAGGTGAGCCGTGGCGCCCACCAGCTTCGGATGCACGTAGTGCGTGACTCCAGGCGGCCGGCCGTCCACGCGCAGCCCTGGGCTGCCTGTCATGTTCAGCTTGATGGTTACGGTTTTGCCGCGCACCATGTGATCCAGGCCGCCGAGTTGGTCGAACATGGTGGCCAGACGCGCGGCGACGTCCTCGTCATACGAAGCGCACTTGGCGATGGCCACGGGCGCGGCGGCAGGTGTGCCCTCCGGGCCGGGCGCGGCTTTGAGCAGCGGCGCCACATTGATGAGCGCAATCCATTCTCTCCGAGTCATTCTTCTAGTCTAAACGCACCGTGGCGCAGGCGGAAACGCGCTCGATATCCACGCCCGTGCCGCCTTCGTCGGTGACGTAAACCTCCAGTTCTTTTTGGATGCCTTCGGGAGTGATTAGTTGCGCGTGTTTGAAGGTCCCCAGCACCTGCACGGAGACGTTTTCGATGGGGTAAGCCGAGTAGTTCACCAGCTCCACCACCACCTGCTTGCCGTCATCGGTGGCCAGCACATTCGACAGCATTGAGGAGACGTTGAACAGCCGCGCGCCCAGATTCTTGCGGCCGGTCATGGTCTGCACGTCGTGCCAGATGTCGTTCAGCCGGTCGAGTTCGGCAGTGTCCAGCGTAATCTGTCCGGGCTGCAGCGCGGACTGCCCCTTCCATCCGGGCGGCGCAGTGAGCACGGTGCCGCCCGCGCGCGCGAAGTTCTTCAGCATTTCGCGCTGCTCGGGCGTGAGCGATGCGGCATCCACGTCGACCGCCATGGACGCGCCCTGCAGCGCCTCGGGTGTGAGGCGCTGGCCGGGGATGGCTCGCATGGGAGTGTGCTTGGCCGCGATCATGTCCAGGATGCCGCCCGAAAGCAGCGCATCGTCGTGATCCTGCACCACGGCCAGTTTGCCGTAGGAGCGCAGCGCGCGCCATTCGGGGTGGCTCTCGAAAAACTGGAGCACCTGCGCCATGCCGCGCCAATTCTTCGTGGCGGCGGCGTCGCCCCGTTCGAGGCGCGCGGAGAAATCGTCGTCGAGCGCTACGATCCAGCGCGCGCCGGCCATCTCCGCGTCGGCGATGGCTGCCCGATAGCGTTCGCCGGTGACGACGCTGTGCACCGGCGGCAGATATCCGAGCCACACGCTGGCCGGACCCCAAGCCCGCACGGAGCGGATGAATCCCGTGTTGGTATCGATCCAGGGCGAGCCGGAGGGAGCCGCTTTCGCAGCGCCGTTGTCGAGCACCTGTATGCCGGGCCAGACGCCTTGATACGTGCCGACGATGGGGTCCGGGCCGCCCAATGGCATGCGCGCGCGGGAAGTAAGTTCGACGACGATCGCGTGCGCATCGGCCAGCATGTCCCGTACTCGGGCGGCTGTGCCGCTGGGGAAATCGCCCTCCAGCACGATACCCTGCAAGCCGGCGCGGATGGCCTTGCGCGCCGGATCGGCGGGGTCCGCGCCGGGCTTGAGGACCGCCAGCGTGACGATGCCGCGCGCGGCCGCACGGGTTACGAATTCAGGCGTATAGGAACTGAGCAGCAGGCAATTGATGGGCGTGCCGGAGAGAAGCTCGAGCGACTTGGCATCAGTGCTGTTCCACCGTGCGGGCACCCAGCCGGACGGCGGCGCAACGGAAGCCAGCAACGGCATCGCGGAAAGGAGCGCCACCCATCGAGCCACGCGCAGCATCATTCTTCTACTTTACCTTGGGATGCACTGCCCGCGGGCGCGCCGTAATTCGAGCACGACACCCCGGCGAAGCGGGGACTGCATTCGCCTAGAGAACCGAGCTCGACCTTTTAAGGCTGCCTGATGGTCAAGTCTTACGCAAAGAGTGCGGAATTCGACAGGTCTTCGCGCAACGCGCTGATCGTGGGCCTACTTGCCGTGTTGTCCAGATCAGCCGCCGCCATCAGAAGACACCGGAAGGCAAGTCCATCCTCCTGACCCCGCCTGGGTTCCTTAATGTATGTGAAGAAGTACCGGCCGGAGTTCTCCACGAAAAATAACAGCTCACTTAGAGCAGGATAGAGTAAGAATAGCCCTTTGTCTTTGTCAGATAAGCATTCCTGAATTTCTCCAAGATCGACGCATGCGGCGAACTCACCAAAGAGTGCGATGACGTATGCGACTCCCTCTTGCTCGACCAACCGTCTGTATTTTGAGGCTTTTTCCCAGATCTGATTGGTACAAGCGGCCACCCTTGGAGCCGGGCCAGTAGCGGCAAACACCCCTGGCTTGCGAATGTCGCCTAATCTCGTCCTCAGTTGTACTGTCGACATGAAAATTGGCGAGTTCGACGATGCACTGCGTCCGATTGCCGTCAAGAATGGACCAATCGGGCGTTCTCCCACCAAGCGATTGCTCGTACGCTGTCTTCAGGCCGCACGCTCCTAGGTGCCCTCCCAGTACTAGCTCGCGAAAGGTGTGCATGCATTGGATTTCATCATTTTTCAGATAGCCAAATCTCTTGGCGAACTCTGGCGAACTCCCATTGGTCCTCTTCGGAAATCAACTCGAAACACCGGTGGATCGCCGCGTTGATGCTCGCATTCCCAGCTATTTGACCGTACTTCATCCCCCCGCTCGCTTCTGTCCGGGCTCGTCCTGCTCTGACGCCTGCACCGACAATCCACTCATCCCTAAAGAATACAATTTGTCGCCGGAGTTATGCAAACTCTCGCATTGGCGTTCCGTCTGCCTGAGGAGGCGCCCCGCCACCCCAATTGGAGGCCCTCGCCCTACAGCTTCGAAACGGTGTTGCCGCTGGTGTTCACCACCCATATATTGGTGCCGTCAAAGGCCACGCCGACAGGACCATTGCCCACGCTGAACGCGCCCATCTGCGTGCCGTCACTGGCCCGCAGCTTGGTCACGGTGTTGTCGCCTTGGTTCCCCACCCAGATATTCGCACCGTCGAAGGCAACGCAGTATGGGCTGATGCCCACACTGAACGTGCCTATGGGCGGGCCGCCCAATTGAATGCGCTGGGTGCCCTCTTTTTTGAGCGATCAAACCCCAAGCTATTGGATCTAAAGGCTAATGAGCCCGGCTTGGACCAGACTGGAGCGGTCTTTGACGGGTTATGGTGCGTAACGCGCCGCGCGCCAAGTTTGCGATTCGGCCCACAGCCGATTGCCATCCCCCACTTTCCGCTGTATGGTGAATGTATGGCGCGGCTCATATCAACCACGGTTCGCCTGGACGAAGACGATGTGCGGGCATTGAAACGCGCCCGTGCGGCGGGACATTCCGCCTCTGAACTGATTCGGAAGGGTCTGCGCGTCGCGGCCTCGCGATACTACCCGCGCCGGCGGCCACCATCAACGCGTCTCTTTGAATCCACGGACACGAAGCTGGGGGATGAGTCCGAACTGTTCCGGGATCTTGAAGGGTGAGTCCCCCAATCGTTGCCGACACCGGCGGGCTGCTCCGAGCCCTCGCCCGCACGCCCAGCGGCGAGCCGAGTTTCCCGGACTATGAAAAGGTCCTGACCTCCGCAAGGCTCGTCATCGTACCAGGGCACCTCGACGTCTTCGCGCGGGCCTTCCGGAACCGCGATACCGTCCTCGGTGAGTTCCGCGATGATCATCCGCACGACTTCGTGGATATGCTTGAAAGCCTCCTCCTCCGTGTTGCCCCACGTGGAAGCGCCATACTGTGTACTCCGGCGTTGTTGGCCAACACACGGCCACATCTCAGCGTCGGCGATGGCCGCCTGATAGCGCTCGCCGGTGACGACGCTGTGCACCGGCGGCAGATATCCGAGCCACACGCTGGCCGGACCCCAAGCCCGCACGGAGCGGATGAATCCCGTGTTGGTATCGATCCAGGGCGAGCCGGAGGGAGCCGCTTTCGCAGCGCCGTTGTCGAGCAACTGTATGCCGGGCCACACGCCTTGATACGCGCCGACGATGGGGTCCGGGCCGCCCAATGGCATGCGCGCGCGGGAAGTGAGTTCGACGACGATGGCGTGCGCGTCGGCCAGCGTGTCTCATACTCGGGCGGCCGTGCGGGTAGGGAAATCGCCCTCCAGCACGATACCCTGCAAGCCGGCACGGATGGCCTTGCGCGCCGAATCGGCGGGGTCCGCGCCGGGCTTGAGGACCGCCAGCGTGACGATGCCGCGCGCGGTCGCACGGGTTACGAATTCAGGCGTGTAGGAACTGAGCAGCAGGCAATTGATGGGCCTGCCGGAAAAGCAGGTCGAGCGTTTGGGGATTCGTGCCGTTCCACCGTGCGGGCACCCAGCCGGACGGCGGCGCAACGGAAGCCAGCAACGGCATCCCGGAGAGGAGTCCACCCATCGGGCCACGCGCAGCATCATTCTTCAACTTTACCCCGGAGTTGTGGCGAAGACGCCAGGGGCGAGGGCCCGCACGGCCCGCAACGGCGGCATAATGCGATTTGCCGCGCGCCCGCTGCTCGTCGTAATAGGCGCGCGCCCACTCCGGGAAGCCAATCGAGTGTAAGGCGACCTCGTGAAAGATCTGTCTGACGAATTTCGGACAGGCCATCTCCAATGCACCCAGCGTTGCTTACCACTGCCTTCCGTGACCGGCGCGATCCCGCTGAGGCATTGCACCTGGAAGCCGCTCTCAAAACGGTCCCGATTGGTCCCAAAAGCCGCGATGAGCCGGGGCGCCAAGAGACCTTTCCCGATCCGTCCTCCAACCTATTCGCACGGCTCCGCGAGCAGTTGCACGCCGGGCACGAACAACTCGTTTACGAAATCTTCGTCGCTCGATGGGCAGCTTCCCACATCGGCCGAGAGCGGGACATCGAGGGGCGCCATGGCTTTCGCGTAACGCGCCCAGGCGCCCGCCTTACCAATCGCCAGCAACGCGGGAGGGCCCGCATCCTGCGACTCGAGAAACCGCAGTGCCGTAAGAATATCTTGCACGCGATTGGCGTCGTCGCTGGCATTGAATGTCAGGATGAACTGCTTGGTCGGATCGCGCGGCGCTACGGCTTTGCCGGTCTGAAACACATCGATCAGCAGCACCGCCTTGCCGGCGCGGATCAGTTCCGCGACACGCGCGTCACGGCGGGCTGCGTCCGCTCCGTCCGGATGAATAACCAGCGTGGCTGCGCCTGTCCCCGGCAGCCAGATGCCCGGCACGCGATCGCCGCGTCCGGGCCGGCCCAGGGCGATCTGCTCGCCTGCGCGCTCGCCGAGCACTTCGCGGGGCCACTCCGCATGGAACACCTCCAGCATGGCTTCGCGGCGCGCCGCCCGATCCAGGGCCGCCGTGCGAATTCTGCCGGAAAGCTTCCATTGGTCGAAGATCTGCGGCTGGGTAAGCGCATTGGGCGGCAGGCTGCGTCCCTGCCAGATGAGCATGTCCAGCAGCGGCTCCGCTTCTACCCCGCGTTCCCAGACCGGTTGCGAGCCATCCGCGCCGAGGAGCTGCTTGCCGAAAAAGCCGTATACCGCCTCGCGGCTCCGCTGGTTGAAATTATGCTCCGCCTGAAACTGCACCACCGCCACGTTGTCCGGCTGTTTGTAGAGTTCATAGATGGAGCGGATGGCGGGGTACTCTTCGCGCGGCACATTGCGGGTCCAGTCGCCGGTCGCCGAGACCAGCAGCATGGGCCGCGGCGCCATCATGGCGGCAATCTCGACGTTGGACGTGCCGATGCGCAAACCCGGCGCATTCTCGCACTGGCAGCCGCCCTGCATGATGAACGAGACCATGTTGACCGGCGCGGCGGCGCGCACGCGCTCGTCCACTGCCGCCAGCAGAAACGTCTGCGTGCCACCGCCAGAGGCGCCCGTCACGGCGATCCGCTGGCTGTCCACCTCCGGCAGCGATTCCACAAAATCCAGCGCGCGAATCGAGTTCCACAATTGCAGGCCCAGCGGCGTGAAGCTCCAGAGTTGATACGTGGGACTGCTGAAGCGGTGCTCGGTCTGCAGCGTGTCGTTGTAACCCACCATGTCGTAGGCGAATGCCACGTACCCCTGCCGGGCGAGATTGATTCCCAGCGCCGGGCCGGAATAGCCCTCGGAGTTCTCCAGGCGTCCGTAGGCCCAGTGGCCGTGGGGAGTCAGTATGGCGGGAACCTTGCCCTTGGGATGCAAGGGCCGGTAAAGATTGCCGCCCAAGTAGTAGCCGGGCATGGTTTCGAGCACGACTTTTTCGATGGAGTAATCGCCGCGCTCCATGCGTCCGGAAATTTCGGGATGGAGGGGCGTTTTTTCGGGAAGCGGGTACAAGCCCGCCGCCGCCAGGATCCGCCGCCGCAGATGCGCTTTGTGAGCTTCCCATTCCGGCAGGGTGGCGTACGTCGGCATGGTGAAATGGAAATCGGTATGGCGGATGGCGGTGTTGCGCGCGTCGGTGGTGGGAATTTGGGCGGACAGCGCGCCGGCCACGAGCGCGGCGGCGAGGACGAAGTGAAGTTTCATGACTTGGGCCGGTTCCGTTTGGATAAACTCTTTGCCGCCTCTTCCAGCGCGCCTCGCTGCTCCCGTTCCGCCTCGGCTTCCAACAGGGTGCGGCGCCGGGCGGCGAACTCCTCGTACTCGGCTTCGGCGCGGGCGTCGGCTTCAGACTTGCTCACATTCCCTTTGTCGCGGAGTACCGCCCGCTCATTAAAGCGCAGGAATTCGTTCAGTTTGGTCTCCCAGTCTTGCCTGATCCTCGGCAAAGTCCAGCCACATCGTCACAGTCCGGTTCAGTTCGCCGATCTCGTCCTGGCCCAGGTAATTTTTGGCAACCGTCACGTCTGCCTTCCGCACGGCCTTTCCTTTCCATGTGGTCAAGCCCATGTTGGGCCTGGCGTGGTCGGCCCGGCCCGCAATCAGCTCCGCCGCCGTTTTGCCGGTCGCGGCGAAGTGCAGTTTGTTCTGGATGATCTGGAAGAACTCCATTGTTGGGACTCGGCTCGGGTCGTAATCGGCGGCCAGCGCGAAGATCTCCCGCACGCGCAGGTACATACGCTTCTCGCTGGCTCGGATATCGCGTATCCGCTCCAGCAGTTGATCAAAGTAGTCGGGAACGCCCGATCCAGCGGCTGACGGATTCTTCAAACGCTGGTCGTCCATGGTGAAGCCCTTCACCAGATACTCTCGCAGCCGCTCGGTCGCCCAGCGGCGAAACAGCGTGCCGCGTTCCGATCTCACACGGTACCCCACGGCCAGGATCGCATCGAGATTGTAGTGCTCGATCTCCCGCTCCACGTCGCGCATGCCTTCCCGGCGAACGTCCTTTTGGAACAGCTCCCCGATCAGCGCCTGGCTTAGCCACAGCGTCTCGTCCACAAACCGGCATTCCACGCGCGTCCGGCCGTCTTCGGTCCGGTAAAGGACGATTTCGCCAGCCTTGGGTACGGGTTCATTCGGCGTAGGCCCGCTCTCCATTCAGTAACCCTTCTGCTTATCCACCACGTTCACCAGCGGCTGGCCTTTTACGAAATGCGCGATGTTCTCCTTGAATAGCTCCATTTGGCGCGCGTTGACGTTGTCGGACTGGCCCGCGATATGCGGGGTGATCACCACATTGTCGAATTTCCAGAGCGCGTGGCCCTTGGGCAGCGGCTCGGGATTGGTCACGTCCAGGCCGGCGCCGGCCAGTCTGCGGCTGTCAAGTGCTTTGACCAGGGCATCCGTATTGTAGACCTTGCCGCGCGACACGGCGATGAAGTACGCGCCCTTCTTCATCAGCTCGAACTGCCGGGGACCGATCATCCCTTCGCTTTTGGGAGTGTGTGGCGCGGAGATGAACACCACGTCGGCCAGCGGCAGGACCGTATCGATCTGTTCCGGGTACACCATCCGGCTGACATATGGATTGAGAGGCATGTCCTTGGGGTCCACGCCGATCACGGTCATGCCGAAGGCGTGCGCCCGTTGCGCGATTTGCGATCCAATGCCGCCCACGCCGACGATCACGGCGGTCTTGCCGCGCAACTCGATGGGATGCAAGCCGCCCTGCCGCCACTCCTCGCTGGCGCGCGTGGGGATGATGCGGTTCAGCTCGCGCGTCAGGGACAGCAACAAGGCGAAGGCGTGATCGGCGATCTCGGGACCCATCAGGATCTTGCAGTTGGTCAGCACCACGTCGCTCGACTGGAACTCCGGGAACAGGTAGTTTTCCACGCCCGCGCTGTAGACCTGCACCCACTTCAGCTTGTGGGCCGCATGTAGCAGTTCGGGGCTGATAGCGCCGAAGATGGCGTCCGCATCGGCCGCCTCGCCCAGCAACGAGGCTTCGTCCGCAGGCACGATCCTGGCTTCCGGGGAGACGCTCTGCAGCTCGGCGATATGTTCCGGCGGCATTCCCAGGACCACGATCTTGCGGGTTTCTGCCTGGACCAGCGAGGCGCAGAGCAGCATCCATGCCGAGGTTGCCGCGATATATTTGTTCATGACGTCCCTCCTCCCAAGATTGGGGCATTGTAGCAGGGTTAAAGGGCTTGGCGCGGACTAAAGCCCGCCCCTCGTTTCTTGTTGTAACCTAGGTGTATTGCCGGTACGCCTTAACACATGGAAGCTCACGTGCTTCTATGCCGGCCGGTTCGGGGCCGCATGCTAGTCGATTTTGAGATCATCAAACGCGCACAGGCGGGCGACGCCCCCGCGTTCAACGAGATCGTGCTGGCATACCGGAAACGAACTTTGGGAACTATTGCGCGGCTGATTTCCCGGCCGGAAGACGTGGAGGATGTGGGCCAGGAGGTGTTCCTGCGGTTGTATTTTTCGCTGGATCAGCTCCGCACGGCCGAGGTCTTTGAACCGTGGTTGTACCGGCTGACAGTGAATGCGGCTTACGATTATCTTCGTAAGCACCGTCGGCGCATGGAGTCGCGAATGTCGGATCTTTCCGAGCAGCAGGTTATGCTGGCCGACGCGATGGCCGGCGGACGGGTGGATCATGATGTCCGGCAGCGGAGAAAGATCTCGGAGGCCGTGGACGCTATGTTGAGTGCGGTTTCGGAAGCCGATCGCATTCTGCTGACGCTCAAAGAAGTAGAGGGGCTTTCGTTGAAGGAGCTTGAAAAAATCTACCGGGTCAAAGAGAATGCTCTCAAGGTGAGGCTGTTCCGGGCCCGGCAGCGGGTCTTGAAGGCGTTCGGAGAAGCCGGCAAACAACCGAGCGCGAAGGGTGCGGCGAAAGCCGAAATAGAGGAAGTATGAACTGGACAAACCGAGGCGACGAGAACGCAGAAGTGGAAGCGTTGTTCCGGGCGTACCGGGCTGCCTGCCCGGATCCCGATGCGTCAGCCAATTTCATGCCTGAACTGTGGCGGCGGATTGAGGAGCGCCAGCGGTCCGTGTTTTTCCTGGGACGCTGGGCGCGCNNACCCTGGTCACGGCAGCCGCCGTGCTGTCGCTGGGCATGGCGGCCTACTTGTATATCCCGCACGGACGCAGCTCGGTGTTCTCCGTGGAGAGCTACGTGGAGGCGCTGGCCGCCGGGCACGCGCAAGACAGCCCCAATCTGCCCGAACAGGCCGCGGATGAACTTTAATGCGCCGATCCAATTTTGTCACGCTGCTGTACCTGCTGGTAGTCTTCGCGAGCGGCGCAATGGTCGGCGGGTTTGCCAATCGCCTCTANNAAACGGTGACCGCCACCGTGAACGCTCCGCCGAGCCGCGCCGAACTCCGCAAACAGTACATTCAGGACATGCGCAGCCGCTTGCATCTGACCGAGGCGCAAATCGCCGAACTACAGCAGATCATGGATGCCACCGGCCAGCGTATGCACGAAATGCACAAAACCATCGAGGATGAGCACGTTCGGAAGATAGTCGCCATGCTGGGTGACAGCCAGAAAGCCGAATATGCCAAGATGCGGGCAGAGCGCGAAAAACACCGCCAGGAACCGGCCAAGAAATAGGACACGCCGGGAAACAGGACAGGCCAGAAGGCCTGTCC
>PKYZ01000922.1 GCA_003132865.1 Bryobacterales bacterium | reverse complement strand
GCGGCTTGCCAGAGCAACTGCGCCGCTTCCTCGGCACTGCCCTGGGTGATGAGCGCCTCGTTGAAGGCTTCTTCAAAGCGTGCGCGGCCCTTCGACTTGCCGGCTGGATTGCCGGACTGTCCGGGCCCCCATTTCGCGGTTTGGTTGCCGGAAACACCGGGTTTGAACTTTGTATCTTGCTTCATAATGCTAGACTCCTTTCTGTGGCGTGCAGTTCTGTGCTGATGGGTGGCAACGGCGTGAACCATCGGTCACCTGAGCGGATGGTGGCGCAAGTCGATTTGGAAATCATCTGGATGGCTCAGGGAGCGCCATGTTTGTCTGCCCAGCCAGTTCCTGGAGTTCTTTCGGGTGTGTGCCCACGAGAGCACAAGGCATCGGTGAAAGTGTGCTCGTGCTTGGGGCGTCCCTTCAGACTTCTGCTGTGTCCTTTACTCCAACGAGGCATGGTCAGGTCCTCGGCTCCTTCGTGGAATTGGTTGGCCCAATCGACCGGCGATTGCGATTCTCTGCCGGCCTGTCGGCACCGGGATCGCGCCCCGCAGACGCCGGGTTCGAAAGGTGTCCTGCCTGGGTGGCCAAACGGGATGAACGTATTCGGAACCGGGCTGGGGACTTTAGATCCGGGAGGTTACCCGGTTCGAAGCTCTGGCGATTCCCAACCTCACTGGAGAGGAAAGTTCGAAAGGCATCCACGGTGGCCCGCCAGCACATCAAAAACACCCCCGCTGGTCGACTGCGTGTGCCCTCCGGCCAATCCCGGCTGTGTCGCTCGCTCTAGAGCCTGCCAACATCACGGCCGTTGCCAATGACGTGGGCACGGAGGTGATCTTCCTGCGGCAGCTCATCGCGCAAGGGCACCCCGGTGACATGGCCGTGGGAATTTCAACGAGCGGTGGTTCGCGCAACATCGTGATGGCGCTGGAGGAAGCGCGCAAGCGCAAACTCACCACGGCAGCGCGGCTGGGCTATGCCGGCGGCGAGGTCTTGCGGCGAGGCTTGGCGGATTTCCCATCGCCGTTTGTGCGGACTATATTCCCCACATTCAGGAAGTGCAACCGTCCATCTACCACATCGTGCGGGAAGCTTTGGAGGCAAATCGCTACCAGTTGATCGGTATGACGCTCGGCGGAAGAAGACTTAAGATCATCTTCCAACTGATGTCCAAAAACATAGTTCGGATCATTACGGGCTGGCCCCTATGAACACACCGAAGAAAAGGAAGGCCACAACGCTGGACCAGGAAGGAATTGATCGGCTCGTGGTTTCACAGGCGAGCGACGAATCGGCCTGGGAGGCCCCGTTTCGGGTGAAGCGGTCGGAGCCGGCCGCCCTCTCGCTGCCCGGCGAGCCGGCGGCGCGCGCAGCGTTTCTGGCCAAACCGCGCTCGAAGCGTCCAACCGCGAAGTACGAGCAATCCGCAAGCTCCGCAAGCTTTTCCCCTTGACAATCTAGGGCAACCTGCCCCATACTACCCATAGATCGTCATAGGAAACGCGCTTATGGCCAAATCCGATTCCCCCATGCTGCTCCAAGGCACCCTCGACCTGTTGATCCTCCACGCCCTGCAACGCGGCCCCCTGCACGGCTATTCCATCGCCCAAACGATCCACCTGCTCTCGGACCAGGCCCTCAAGGTGGAGGAAGGCTCCCTCTATCCGGCCCTCTACCGCCTGGAACTCGACGGCGCCATCGCGGCCCACTGGGGAGTCTCGGAGAACAACCGCAAGGCCAAATACTACGAGATCACCAGGCGCGGCAAGAAGCTGCTGGCCACCGAGCAGGAAACCTGGAGCCGCCTGTCGCTGGGAGTCCAGCGAGTGCTCGCGCGCCAGCCCTAGTCCCCGCTAAGGAGAACGCATGCCCCGGCTCTTTCTGAAACTTTTCCGCCGCCGCTCGATGGAACGCGATGTCGAAGCCGAACTGGCCTTTCATCGCGACATGGCCGCCGCGCACGGCAACCCCATTCCCATGGGCAACACCGCCCTCGTCCAAGAGCAGGCCCGCGACCTGTGGCGCTTCGCCTGGATCGAGAACCTTTGGCGCGATGTGGTCTACGGCGCGCGCAGCCTGCGCCGCAGCCCCGCCCTGGTCGTCACCGCGCTGCTCTCGCTGGGCCTGGGCATCGGCATCAACACCGGCATCTTCTCCATGGCCGTGGAGTTTCTGCTCAGCGAGCCTTCCATCACCGGCGCCCGCTCCGTGGTGTCCGTGAAAATGGGCGGCAACAGCCACTCTAAGAAGGAAGTCGTCGAGTTCGTGCGCTCGAGCGGCCTGTTTCAGGACGTGGTGGGCGAGAACGAAGAGACCTACATCAACTGGAACGATGGCGCCGAAACGCGCCAAATCTTCGCCGTGCAGCTCACCAAGAACCACTTCACCGCGCTCGGAGTTCCTATCGCCTACGGCCGCGGAATCCTGCCCCAGGACCCCGACGAAGTGGTCGTCTTGGGCAACCGTTTCTGGCGCTCCCGTCTGCGCGGCGATCCCGCGGTGATCGGCCGCGCGATCCGTCTGGATGGCCGGCCCTATACGGTCGTCGGCATTCTGCCGGCGGACTACCGGTCTCTGATCGGCTTCGGCTATTCTCCCGATGTGTACGTCCCGCGTTACCTGGACGACACCATGCTGGCCCTCTACGCGCGCCTGAAGCCCGGCATGACGATCGGTGGAGCGCGCGCCGGCCTCGTCGCGGTGGCGCAGCGTCTCGATAAGGCCATGCCCGAGCCGTTTCGTTACGCGGATGAAATCCAAGTGGCGGCCGTCGGCGGCTTTGACCGCATCAAGAGTGAGACCGAGATGCGGACCGTCGGTCTGTTCTTCGCGATGCTTCTCGTAGTAGTCGGGCTGGTGCTGATGATCGCCTGCGTGAATGTCGCCAGCCTGCTGCTGGCGCGCGGTTCGGCCCGGCGGCAGGAGTTGGCCATCAGGCTTTCGCTGGGCGCGGGCCGCGGCCGCCTGGTCCAGCAACTGCTGGTCGAAGCCGCATTGCTCTCGCTCGCGGGCGCGGCCTTCGGGCTGATGCTTCGCGAGCCGATGGCCTCGGCCGTCGAACAACTCCAGTTGCCCGTGCCGATTCCCATTCGCCTGCACCTGACGCTCGATTGGCGCATCACGCTCTACGCCATGCTGCTCGCCACCTTCGCCACCGTGGCCTGCGGCCTGTTGCCCGCCTGGCGGTCCATCCGGCATTCCATCGCGCCGAGCCTGCGCCGCGAAGGACGCATGCGCCTGCAGCGCGCGCTGGTCGTGGCGCAGTTGGCGCTCTCGCTGATTGTGCTCACGGCGGGCTTCCTGTTCTTGCGGAATCTGTGGCGATCGAACGCCATCAGTCCCGGCTTCGATGTGCGGCACACGATCTACGCCGATGTGAACCTGCCGCCACAGGCGTACAAGGACATCGCGCGGAAGCGGGTCTACGTCACGCAGGCGCTACGCGAGTTGACGGCGCTGCCCGGAATCGAATCCGCGGCTGGGGCGCGCGTCATTCCATTCACCGCAGCCACGCGCTTTCGGGTCGGGCTCAAGCTGGCGGACACCGGCAAGGCTGTGGACGCCTTCTTCTATTGGAACGCCGTTTCGCCGGACTATTTCCGCACCATGGGCATCCCCATCGATCGCGGACGGACATTTCAGACGGGCGGCGACGCCGCCACGCGTCCCGTGATCGTGAACCGGACGTTTGCGCAGCGCTATCTGGCGGATCGCGATCCCTTGGGCCGCACGTTTCTTTGGGGAGACAACAAGGAGATCTACGCGGTCGTCGGGCTCGTCGACGCCACCAAGAACTTTTCGATTGGCGAGGACGATCAGCCGCAGCTCTACGAAGACCTGGCGCGCATCGATAACGATCGCACGCGCGTGGAGTTTGTCGTAAGGAGCGCCACGCCGCCGGCCACGCAGTTGCAGGCCGTGCGCGCGGCTCTGCGGCGGCTCGAACCGAATGCCGGCCTGGAGGTGGCCACGCTTTACTCCAGTATCGGCCTGGCGTTTCTTCCCAGCCAAGTGGGAGCGGCGCTGCTGGGTGGCATCGGGGTGCTCGGACTGATGCTGGCCACCATAGGCCTGTACGGCGTGATGGTGTACTCCGTCAGCCGCCGGACCCGCGAGATTGGCGTGCGCCTGGCGCTGGGCGCGGACCGGCGCGACATCGCGTTCATGGTGCTGGCCAGCGCCGCGAAGCTCATCCTGATCGGCTCGGCAGCCGGCCTGCTCTGCGCCTTCTTCCTCGTGAAACCACTGGCGATGTTTCTGGTCCCAGGGCTGCGCCCGAGCGATCCCGTAAGCTTCCTCGCGGTGGCCGCGCTGCTGGGAATAACGGGCCTCGCCGCCGCATGGGGTCCCGCCCGCCGCGCGGCAGCCGTCGACCCGATGACATCCCTGAGATATGAGTAGCCGCAGGCCCCATTCAATGCAGAGACTTCTATCGGTAGTGTCCGCTTCACCCGAAACGATCCAAGAATTCTTACGGCAAGGCGGGCAGGCCGACTTGCGCAAGCATTTCCCGGAAGCGAGGCTCATCGTGCAGGCTGGCGAGCGACGGGTCGGTGCGCAATCTCAGCAGTTCCCCCTCACGCTTCAGGTAAGAACTTTGCAAGTCGCTCAGCGCGTCTTGTTTTTTCCCCAGCAAGGCGCACATCTCCGCCAGGTTGTACGCTCTTTCCTGGCCGATGGCGTGCAGAGCTTGCCGCTCTTTCAGGATGGCGCTCAACATGCCGCGCGATCCGGCACGGGCGAAGCCCTTCTCACCGGCTGCGACAACGGCGAGGCGCTGCTCGTCGTGGAGCAACGCGGCGCCCTTCCTGGACTCCGCCAGGTATTGCCGGCAATCGCCTTGCACAAGATAAATGAACGCCAGGTAATTGTGTGGGGAGAGAAAATCCGGCTCAGTGGTTTCGAGCTGCTTTAAGAGGGCGACGGCCTGCTCCGTCTGGCCATCATAGAAAAGGATCAATCCTTTATCCGCGAGAATGGGCGTAGACATGGGATCCAGTTTCTGAGCTTTTTCAATTTCCTCGAGCGATTCCGGAGAGCGGCCGAGGTGCACCAAGAACGTGGCGTACCAATGATGCGCGATCGCGGATTTTGGATCCAGCGCCAGCGCGCGCTTGAATTCACGTTGCGCGCCCGCCACGTCCCACGACCAGTAAAAATCCGCGAACGCCAGGGACCTGTGCGCTCCGGAAAGGGAATCGTCCACGGCAATCGCGCGTTTCGCGGCAGCCATCGCGCGCGGATATGCCTCGTCCGGCGGCATCAGAGAGTACTCACGAAGCAGGTTGTAACAATCGGCCAGCCCCACGTACGCCTCCGCGTACCGCGGCTCCCGCACAACTGCCTGCGTGAAATTGTCCACGGCCCGATTGAGGGCTTCCGGAGTGCGTTTATTCCAGTAGTAAATCCCCTTCAGGTAAAGCTGTTCCGCCTCGGGGTCGACGGTGTGGCGCCGTAAAGCCGCGGCGTCCGTCCGCGCGGCTCGCGCGAAAGAACTGCGCCGCACGGCCGCAACAATCGAGAACGCCACCACCAGAACTGCCACGGCGATTGCCACAAATCGCGCCTCGCGCCAGAGTCGCCAGTTGAGTGATGAGCGAGGCGTGCTCTCCGCGCTTCGCCGCTCGCCGAGGCGCCTGTCAACAGAGAAACCATCCACGTTATCGCGGGCGTCCGTCTCAACTTCGGCAACCACAACTCTGGAGAGCGCACCGGGATTTGAACTGGAGTGGGGTTCGGCGGCAACGCTTGTACCGTTAAGCCATTCGGCGAGTTCGTCGGTGTTGGCATAGACGTTCGCCCGTCCAGCGCCGGGAACGCGATGCACAGGCAGGCCGCGCGTAATTTCCCACCGCTTTACGGTGCGCTCGTCGCGATCGAAGAACGCCCCGATCACTTTCCACGTATCGAGGCGCCGATTAGGGCGCGAAGCGGCACCTGTGGGAGTCATATCCTTAATTGTCCCGAATTGTCCTTGATTGCCAATGGCGCGGAGGAACGCGTTAGTTCCATGATACCAGCGTATGACTCCTGTGGCGACAGCATTCATTTGGCCAATTGGCCCGTGAGCAGTATGGCCGCTTCCCGCGGGGCTGCGAATACAGACTGTGAATACAATACGTAGGTTGTTGAATCTAGATCGTTTTTCGAGGAGTTCTTCGTGCGCAATCAAGTCATCGGAGTAGTTTTGCGTTGGTTTGGGATCTCGACAGTACTGGCGGTACCGTTTATTACCTGCGCCCAAGCACAGACCCGGGCAATAGCTCCGAACTCTCCGCAGGCATTGGCGATGTCCAGGAGCTACGGAAAGCTGCCGCTCAGCTTTGAAGCCAACCGGGGCCAAACCGACGCTCGCGTCCAGTTCCTCGCCCGCGGAGAGGGCTTCACGCTGTTCCTCGCGGGTGACCAGGCGATCCTCAAATTGCAGTCGGGCAAGTCCAGCGAGTTCTCATCCACGGCTTTGTTCATGAGTCTTGTGGGCTCCAGCCAGAACATTTCGGCATCTGCCGAGGATCGGCTACCAGGCCACTCAAATTATCTTATGGGAAGCGATCCGGCGAAATGGCTGCGGAACCTGGAGACCTACCGCAAGGTGCGATATACCGGGGTGTACCCCGGTGTCGATCTGCTCTACTACGGCACGCAGGGCCGGTTGGAATACGACTTTATTCTCGCTCCGCAGGCCGACCCATCCAAGATTCGTCTGAAATTTGCAGGCGCCCAGCCAGTCGTTGACGCATCCGGCGATCTGGTCCTGTCTCTCCCCAAAAACGGCCAAAACCCCGTCGAAAACGACGTCCGCTTCCGCAAGCCAGTGCTGTACCAGCAGGTGCAGGGAGTCCGCCAGCCGGTGAGCGGAAAGTTCACCATCGCCGCCAACCACGAGGTTAGCTTCGAGGTCGGCACGTATGACCGTGCCCAGGAACTGGTCATCGACCCCGTGCTCGTTTACTCCAGCTATCTCGGCGGCTCCTCGCAGCAATCGGTCATCAACGGCATGACGACAAACGCCGCCGGCGACATCTACGTCACCGGAGTAACGAACGCAGTCGACTACCCGACGACAGCAGGCGTCATCCAGCCAACCTGTCCGACGGCCATGCCAGGACAGACTAAGTGCGGGCCATCGTCCCTTTCAGCCGCCTTTGTCTCGAAGATCGGCGCCGACGGTCAATCTCTCATCTACTCCACCTATCTGGGCGGCAGCGGTAGCGGGTATGGTGTCGGCGGCAGCGGTGTCAGCCAAGGTGGCAACGGGGCTGATTACGGCACCTCGATCGCGGTCGACGCCAACGACAACGCCTGGGTCCTGGGCGGCACCAATTCGAACAATTTCCCCATAACGGCCGATGCAATACAACTCTACTGCAGCCCTACGTCGGCGGGCTATTGTCTTTACGGCTCGGGGTGCAGCGGGTACTACGGAGAGATCTCAACTTGTGCCGGCTACAACGGTGGCAGTGAATACATCTATGGTCCGACGTCCTTGTTCATCGTCAAGCTCGACCCGGCCGGGGCGAACATCCTGTACGGCACGTTTCTGGGCGGCTCGTGGGGCGAGGTTCCAGCCGCAATCGCGCTCGATGCAACGGGCAATGTCTACGTCGCAGGAACGGTGCAACCCGGCTTCAATAGCAATTTACCGCCTGCGCAGGTTGGGTTTTACAACTATCCTGTCACGTCATCTGCCTATCAAACCACTAGTCCGTCACAAGGGTGGTCCGCCTTCGTCACCGAACTGACTCCGGATGGACATACACTCGTGTACTCCACGTATTTCGCCGCCCCCGTGGGCCAAGTCCTTTGCAACACTTTGGCTGTGAACGCTGGGAAGATCTTTATCGGCGGCTCCACCTGGGACCCTGCGCTCCCAACCACTACGGGCACTCTTAGCGCCACCTGCCCGGTGAACCCGCCGGGGACTGGGACTCTATGCGTGAATAATGGCTATGTCGCCGAGTTCGACCCAACTCAGTCCGGAGCTGCATCGCTGGTCTTCTCCACCTATTTGAACGGCTCGGCCTCTGGTACGGCAGCAGCAGCTTATGATACGTCGATAGTCTCTGCGCTCGCAGCCGACGCTGCTGGGAACGTATACGTTGGTGGATCAACCCAGTACACAGACTTCCCGACCACTCCAGGAGTATTGCAACCCGCCTGTAACGCCAGCGGCGACGACATATGCGGGACCGGATTTGTGACTAAGCTTGGCCCCGCGGGAGCTCTGGTGTGGTCGACCTATTACGGCTCGCCCTCGGGCAGTAGCCTTTGGGGAAGCAGCGCTGTGTTATCGGCCATCGCCGTGGACGCGAATAGCGACGTCTACATCTCGGGCAATTCGAACTTTGCCAGCGACCTGCCGACCAAGAACGGCGTAGTGAACTACGCCGGCCCCGGCCAGGCGTACGTGGCTGAGCTGAGCAGCGATGGTTCGCAGGTGCTGTTCGGATCCTACTATGGGGGCAACGGGAATATGTACCCGACCGGCATCGCGGTGGACGCGAGCGGCAATATTTACCTCGCTGGCTATACCGCAGATGCCGACTTGCCGTTGGTCAATGCCTTCCAGACGACGGATGGCGGCGGGTTCTACGAGGGGTTTTTCGCGAAGATTTCCCTCACCGCTGGGCAGCCCACGCAGATGAATGCCTCAACGGGCACCCCGCAGTCGGCGGCGGTGACCACGGCGTTCGGAACACTGCTGGGCGTTACCGTAACGGACGCCAGCAACAACCCGGTGCAGGGCGTGGTGGTGACTTTCACGGCGCCATCGTCGGGCGCCGGCGGCGCGTTCGCCAACAGCACGAACACGACGCAGGCGACCACGAACGCCAGCGGCGTGGCCACGGCGACCACCTTCACGGCGAACACGCAGGCGGGCGGTCCCTATAACGTGGCGGCCACGGCGACCGGGCTGCCGACGGTGAACTTCGCACTCACCAACACCGCTGGAGCGGCGACGCAGATGACGGCGAACGCCGGCGCCACGCCGCAGCCGGCGCAGGTGACGCAGGCGTTTGGGACACTGCTCGGAGTGACCGTACTGGACGCCAATAACAACCCGGTCCAGGGTGCTCTGGTGACTTTCACGGCTCCGGGCTCCGGCGCCAGCGGCACGTTCGCCAACGGCACGGCCACCGCGCAGGCCACCACGAATGTCAGCGGCGCGGCCACGGCGACGATCTTCACCGCCAACACGCATGCGGGCGGTCCCTATAACGTGGCGGCCACCGCGACGGGGTTGACCACGGTGAACTTCGTGCTCACCAACAGCGCGGGTCCGGCCACCCAGATGACCGCAAATGCCGGCGCCACGCCGCAATCGGCACAGGTGACGCACGCGTTTGTTGCCCTGCTCGGCGTTACCGTAACGGACGCCAGCAACAACCCGGTCCAGGGTGTGGTGGTGACTTTCACGGCGCCATCGTCGGGCGCCGGCGGCACGTTCGCCAACAGCACGAACACGACGCAGGCGACCACGAACGCCAGCGGCGTGGCCACGGCGACCATCTTCACGGCGAACACGCAGGCGGGCGGTCCCTATAACGTGGCGGCCACGGCGACCGGGCTGCCGGCGGTGAACTTCGCACTCACCAACACCGCTGGAGCGGCGACGCAAATGACGGCGAACACCGGAACCACGCCGCAATCGGCGCAGGTCTCGACGGCGTTTGGGACACTGCTGGCCGTGACCGTACTGGACACCTATGGCGACCCGATCCAGGGTGTTCAGGTGACCTTCACGGCGCCCACCGGAACGGGCATCGCAACCGGCGCCTTCGCCGGCCCGCTGAGCTCGGTGCAGGCGACCACAGGAGCCAACGGTGTGGCTACGGCAACGGCCTTCACCGCCAACACCAAGACGGGCGGTTATACGGTGACGGCCTCCGCAAGCAATCTGACCACGGTCAACTTCTCGCTGACCAACACCGCCGGTGCGGCGGCCGGTGTGAGCATCGCCGCCGGGAATAACCAGAGCGCCGTCGTCAACACCGCGTTTGCGACGAACCTGCAGGTGCAGGTAACCGACCAGTACGGCAATGCCGTGCCCAGTCCCAGCGTCACCTTCACGGCGCCGGCTTCGGGCTCGAGCGGCGCCTTCCAGGCCAGCACGACGAACACCACTACGGTGACCGGCAACACTTCCGGCGGGGCCACCGCCTCGGCGTTCACGGCCAACGGCACTGCGGGAGGACCGTATCACGTGTCGGTGACCTCGGGGACGGGCAGCAACAACTTCTCGTTGACCAATCTCCCGCCGGCCGTGCATGTGACCATCGGCACGTCGCCGGGCGGGCTGTCGTTCAGCGTGGACAGCGTCACTTATACCAGCGCCCAGACCATGACCTGGACGGTGGGCAGCCAGCACACCATCGCCACCAGCACCCCGCAGACGGCGACCGGCACGAAGTACATCTGGCAGAACTGGAGCGACGGCGGATTGATTTCGCACGGCGTCACGGCGCCGGGGACCAACACCACGTACACGGCGAACTTCCAGACCCAGTACCTGCTGACCACCCTGGCCAATCCCGTGGCGGGCGGCACGGTATCGGGGGCGGGCTACTATGTGGCCGGCGCTACAGCCGCGGTGACGGCCACTCCGGCATCGCAGTACGCCTTCTCTTCCTTCACCGGGACCACCTCGGCGCCCACCGTGAACCCGGGCTCGGTGGTGATGAATGCGCCCACCACGGTGACGGCGAACTTCGTGATCCCGGCGATCCCGACCACTACGGTGTTGAAGATCGCCGGCGCCACCGACTACAGCGATGCGGTGAAGCTGCAGACCACGGTGAGCCCGCTGGTGGTGGGGTCGGCGAAGCTGGCCGGTGCGGTGCAGTTTGCGGTGAACGGGGTGAATGTGGGCAGTCCGGTGCCGCTGAGCGGGGGAGTGGCCTCCACCACCTACACCATCGCGCTGGGGCAGGGACCGTATCCCGTGACGGCGCAGTTCCTCAGCTCGAATACGTCGTTTGCCAACAGCCAGGGGAATGCCACGCTGACGGTGTCGCGGGAGCAGGCGGTGGTGACACTGGCGGCGGGCAACCCGACCGTGGTACAGGTGAAGAATCCCACCAGCACGGCCGGACCGCTGACGTTCAACGCGACCATCCGGCAGGCGAACGAGGGGGATGCGCCGGGCAATATCAGCCTGGCAGTGCCGGTGACCTGCACGCTCACGCCGGTGTTTCCGCCGCAGCAGGTGCTGCAGGCGACGGCGACGGTGAGCGGAGGCGGAGTGGGCGGCACGCTGAACGCGAGCTGCACCTTCGCGGCGGTGCCCGTGAACCTGTATGAGGTGGCCATCGGCATTGGTGGGAATTACTACACGGGGACGGGGATCGGGCTGTTGCTGGTG
>PKYZ01000059.1 GCA_003132865.1 Bryobacterales bacterium | reverse complement strand
CACGGAGCTCCGGGCATTCCCAATTTGCCTGCCCAGCCTTGTTACTGAAGTGGTCATTGGGCCTCGATGTAGTACGGATTCTGAAATGCTCAAACGCCAGCTAAACGACGCTGGTCTGAGTTCAGTCAGCGTCCGCCAGTCGTCCATGCCGGTGCCCGCACTCGACAGCCGGGATTTGGAAATAAATATGCCAGTGTGAAGCTTCTGCTTTTCCCTCGTGTCGCTGCTCCCGTCCTGAAGCCTTACCCCTTATGAGACTCGGACTTTTTAGTCAGAACCGGGTTCCGGCCACCCTGTTTCCCTGTGGTGACTGACGACAGATGTGCCCGTCATCTTGTCAACATACTGAAACCAGCCTCGTTTCAAATCGTCCTGAAAGAGCTTTACTTGTTCAACGTGTTCCCCTGCGACCTGAGCAGGCATCCAAAACTGCATATCCTTACCGGTCTGTTCATCACTGGTTGTAACCGCCCCCAACGAGAAATAGACCATTCCTTGGATGTGCGGAAATTTTCGCTCTGCCCCAGCTTTTGGCTTCTGAATCACTTCACCAGCAAGACGCCCGAAGTGCTGAGGGCCGGTGTGCAGGTGGTTCGACTCATTAAAGATTAAAACCACTCCGTTTGCTGAGGGGACGTTCAGACGATCTTTTGTATGAGAGATCTGACGATTGGCGTCCCTGATGATGCTCTCAATCGGGCTGAGGAGGACTTTCGCCCATTCTCTCTCGATCTCGTCACAGCCGAGTGTAAAATGTTCGCCATTACTACGAATCCCACGAAGGACAAACGCACCACCTTCACCCGTCGGCTCACAAGATAACAGGCGAAATTGGCTAGGCTGGTTGTCGAATGGCGGACTCGGGTCAAACCGTTGCTCAATAATGTCGCCTAGTTTCTTGCGGGTGTCGTGGGTCTGATCCACCATCAAACACTTGAGCTCCGCAACGATATTGTATTTACGAAAAAAGTAATCAGCGCTGTGCCGGTTTGGGGTTTGGTCTTCTGGCAAAACTTCACCGCCGAAGTCCGTAACAAATGCACAAAAAGCGGCTTCGAACCTGTTCTTCGCCATCAATTTCAGGGTATCAAAACGCAAGCCCTCCCAGTTTTTCTGGCTGGCATCCGCTGAACAGGCGCACACGGGCCAAGCGCACAAGATCGGCGGCAACGCCGATTCAACGCCTTGTTCTGGTGTTACGCTTTTTCTCATGAGACTGTTTTTTGTCCTCGCCATTGGCTTAACGCTTTGCGCCCAAAGTACTGAGTACTTCCACGTAATGGGCGGCTTCTTCAAGGGAAGCAGTACCTAGACCTGAACGCCCAACAGCGGGCCGCATACGCTGCGGGGTTTGTAAACGGCATGAGCGTTGCGGCTCTGGTGATGAACGGTGGTGATTCTCCAAAGGAACCAAAGTGGCTCGCGGCCTGCATCTCAGAGATGACAACGACACAGATAGCCGAGATCATGCGCAAAGATATTCAGGACAAGCCAGCCCAGTGGCATTTAGGAATGAATACGCTTGGTTTTAACGCTGTAGTGGGAGCTTGCGGCCAATACTACTCCCCGCCGAAGCAATGATTACTCTCTTTTACGCGCCGAAGGGGCGGTCGGGGCGGCATTAAAACGCGGTCGCCTCGGCGCACTTCTCGCACACGAATTGCTGTGGGCGATCGCTCCAGGCTTGCGTTAGCGGCGGTTTGATGGTGCGGCGACAATAGGAACAAGTCCACGGCTGCAAAGCGTCGTGTGACCTTGGGTCACCGCCAGTCCTGTGCACCATGCCAGATATGCAGGATTTCGACAACCTCACTTGTGACGCGGTACACGACGATGTAAGGCGCGGAGACGAGTTCGCGGGTTCCTCTTAACTCTCCGGGCCGCCCAAGATGGGGAAAGTTTTCAAGCCTGTCGATGTCGTCTATAAACAGCCTGAGCTACATTAAGGGCAGCGGTTGGGTTTTCCCGTTGAATGTGTTGAACGATGCCTATGATATGAGCTGGTCGGATGCCTCGGTAGTCCAGCGAATACGCATCACGACTGAAAGAACCGGTTGATGCGCTTCTTCACCTCATCGTGCTCAATGAGTTCGCCACGGTCGGCGGCGGCAATGCCCTTTTGCACTCCTGCGATAAAGCGGGCTTGATTTTCGAGCATTCGATTGACAGCTTCTTTCACCAACTGCTCGGGGGCAGTGCCGTTATGGTTGGCGATTTGCGAAAGCTGCGCTTCCTGCTCCGGGGTGAAATGAACTTCCATACGCTTGTAGGGTAAGGGCTGCGGTCGCTTCTGTCAACGGAGGTTTGATGGTGCGGCGGCAATGGGGCAAGTCCACGGCTGCAAAGCGTCGTCGATCTCGCTGGTTAGATCGAGCATGAAAGCCTGCGGCTTCAGCGACCGCTATCGGTTCGCCGTTAATTAACAAGCCTGTCCCATCCGCGTTCGATTGCTTCCACGACGACATGACCTTTCAGGGCATAGCGAAGCGGGGCAGGGGTTCCGTTATCAAAGAGTATGAGCATCCGCCGTCTGGGCGGGGGCTGCACTACAGGCGGCGCGTCATGACTCCGCGCCGCGAATTCCAGCACCGCTGCCACCTGTTCCCGCGTGACGTGAAACCAGTCCATCACCTCACCGATAGTCGCTCCCGCTTCCAGATTATCAAACACCACCGAAACCGGTGTCCGGGTGTCCCGGAATACCCAAGCGCCACTGCGCTTGCCGGGGATGCTCTCCACGGCGGGGCATTGTGACCAATCGAGACTTGCCATGATCTGCGCTCCTTCTCTGAGAATACACTGTTGCGTTACCGCGCCGGGGCCAGGCGATCGCAGAATGGCGCGGCTGAAATGCTGCTGCGCCTGGGTTGGGGGTTCGAGCCTGCGCGAGTTCTCCCCCCGGCCATATGCCCGCCGGTCACAGATCGACATCCCCCCGCATCCATCTGAAAACAAGGTCAAATGCCTCCGAGATCCCCGCCCCCGCACACCCGCCCATGCTACTCTTCATCGTCGAATATGGAACACGCCGCCGATTCATCTCCCCTCTCCACGGTCCAGCAGTGCGTCGTAAATGCCTTGGCCGCCGGTTCTACTCTGACAGATGCCGCCGAAGCCTACAGCGTCCATCGCGTCACCGTCTACCGCTGGATGAAGACCTGC
>PKYZ01000567.1 GCA_003132865.1 Bryobacterales bacterium | reverse complement strand
CGGGACCTTCCAGGCGGCGGTGGCGGTGGGGGATTTTGCCGGCAATGGCAAGGCGGACCTGGCAGTGGTGAACGCGGTGGATGGGACGGTGAGCGTGCTGCTGGGCAACGGCGATGGGACCTTCCAGCCGGCGGTGAGCTACGCCGTGGGGGCCAATCCGCAGGCGGTTGCACTGGGCGATCTGAACGGCGACGGCCGGCCGGACTTGGTAGTGGCGAACAATGCGGCGAACAGTGTGAGCGTGCTGCTGGGCAACGGGGACGGGACCTTCCAGGCGGCGGTGAGCTATGCGGCGGGAGCCAACCCGCAGGCGGTAGCGGTGGGGGATATCAACGGCGATGGGCAGGCCGATGTGGTGGCCGCCAACGCGGGCAGCGGCAATGTCGGCGTGCTGCTGGGCAATGGGGACGGCACGCTCCAGGCGGCCGTGAATTTTGGCGCGGGAAGTGGCCCGGTGGCTCTGGCCCTGGCGGATTTCAACGGCGATAGCCGGACCGACGTGGTGGCCACGGGCGGCGGCGGGAGCACCGCGGTAGTGCTGCTGGGCGGGCAAGCTGCCACCAGCGTGGCGCTCAGTTCTTCGCCGAATCCAAGCAACGCCGGGCAGTCTGTTACGTTGACGGGGTCGGTCACGCCGGCGGCGCCCTTCTTCGGCCTGCCTACGGGAACGCTGACCTTCTCCGATAACGGCACGGCGCTGCCCGGCGGGACGGTCAGTCTGAGCGGCAGCGCGGCCGGATATGCGACCTCGTCGCTCGCGGTGGGCACGCATGCGATCACGGCTGCATACAGCGGGGATGCGGCGTTTCTGGCGGGCACGTCGGCTGTGCTGACCGAGACAGTGAACCCGGCGGCGCAAAGCATCGCTTTCAACCCGCTGCCCAACCACAATTACGGCGATCCGCCGTTCCCTGTCACGGCCACAGCTTCTTCCGGGTTGGCGGTGAGCTACACGGCCGCGGGGCCATGTACGGTGAGCGGCAACACGGTGACGTTAACCGGCGTGGGATCCTGCACCATCATGGCGAATCAGCCGGGCAATGCCACCTATGCTGCGGCGCCTCCGGTCAGCCAGAGTTTCACCATCGCCGCGGAGCCCGAGAGCCTGACCCTGCGCGTGCCGCCGGGTCCAGTGCAGCAAGGTCAGACGGTGACCCTTTCCGCTCAACTTGCGCCTGCTCCCGGAACCGGCGCCACGGCGGTGTTCTACGATGGTGCCACTGTGCTGGGCTTTGCTTCGGTGGCCTCCGGCAGCGCGAGCTTCACGGCCAGCCTATTGGGGGGTCCGCACAGCTTAAGGGCGTACTTCCCGGGCAACGCGAATCTGGCCAGCGCGGGCTCGAGTACCCAGCCTTTGGTTGTAAGTGCCGTTCCCAGCGCCACGTTCGCGGCTGGCGTGACTTACACCGTCGGGGTGAACCCGTCTGGAATGGTTGCCGGCGACTTTAACCTCGACGGCTGGCCGGACTTGGCGGTGGCCAATTACGACACTGCCTCCGGATCTACGGACAGCGTCAGCGTGCTCCTCAATAATGGCAATGGGACATTCGCTACGGCGCAGAACTACAAGGTTGATACCGGTACCACCGCCGTGGCAGTTGGCGACTTCAACGGTGACGGGATACCGGACCTGGTCGTCGTGAGCGCCACCTCCAAGCGGCTGACCGTCCTGCGGGGCAACGGAAACGGCACGTTCACCGCGGGCCCTCAGCACTTCAGCGCCGGGAGCGCGCCGGTTCGCCTCGCTGTGGCGGATTTCAATGGGGACGGCAAGATCGACGTGGCCGTGGTCAATAAGAGCTCCAACAACGTGAGCGTGCTCTTGGGCAATGGCAATCTCACATTCCGGAGCCCGGTAAACTATCCGGTTGGGACATCGCCATACGCGGTGGCGGTGGGCGACTTCAATGGGGATGGGATCGCCGACCTGGCGGTGTCGAATGCGGGCAGCAACAACGTGACGATCCTGCTCGGTAATGGCGACGGTACGTTTCAGCCGGGCGTAAGCTACTCTGTTGGCGCGTCGCCTTCCTACTTGGCGATTGCCGACTTCAACGGCGATCGGAAACCGGACTTGGTAGTGGCAAATACCAACTCCAACAACCTTGGCGTGCTGCTGGGCAACGGCGATGGCACCTTCCAGGCAGCGGTGAACTATGCCGCTGGTGGCGCGCCGGTTGGAATCGCGGCGGTGGACATGAATGGCGACGGGAACCTCGATCTGATCGCTACCGTCGATGGCGGCAACGACCTGATCGTGTTGCCTGGTAATGGCAATGGGACGTTCCAGGCGCGAGTCGTATACCCGGTGGGATCCAAGCCGCTCCCTCTGGCGGTGGCGGATTTCAACCGAGACGGCCGCACCGATATCGCGGCGGCCAACTCTGGCGCCAACTCGGTGAGCGTATTGTTGGGCAGTACGGCCACCACGTCAACTACTTTGACATCGTCGGCGAATCCGGCGAAGGCGGGTAAAGCGGTAACGTTCAAGGCCGTGGTCCAAATCGGCGGCACTACCTTCGCCACGCCGAGCGGCACGGTGACCTTCGCCGATGGCGGGAACGTGCTGCCCGGGGGAATGGTCGCGCTGAACGGGACGTCAGCCCGCCTTAGTATTTCGACTCTCTCGCCGGGTACGCATTCGATCACCGCGGCCTATAGCGGGGATGCCAGGTTCGGCGCGAGCACGTCGGCCGTGTTGAGCCAGGTAGCAGTGCATTGAAGCGCCGATTCGGCGCGAGGACCTCGTACGGTCCCTAAACTAGTGCTTAATTGCATAACAACGTTTCTGTATTATAATGTTGGTGATGCCCCGACATGCACCTGCATTGGAATGCTCGGCGGAGGACGCGGCGAGTTTGACCACCATCAGTAAGAGCCGTACCGAAGAGGCGCGCACTGTGGAGCGTGCTCGAATCGTTCTTGCCTGCCTGGAAGGCAAGGAAAATCAACAAGTGGCGCAGGGCTTGGGAGTCTCCGTCCCCACGGTCGGCAAGTGGCGTAAGCGTTTCGCGTTCTGGGGGCTGAGAGGTTTACTGGATCAGCCGCGACCGGGCAAGCCGATCGCCTACGACGCCGCGTTTCGGAACCGCGTGCTGGCCCTGCTGGAGCAGCCGCCTCCGCCCGGCATGTCGCACTGGGATGGGCCGGCAGTGGCGGAGAGACTGGGATCCAGCGTGCATGCGGTGTGGCGCGTTCTGCGTCGCGAAGGCATCTACTTGCAAAGGGTGCGCAGTTGGTGCGTGAGCACGGATAAAGAGTTTGCCCCCAAGGCTGCTGAAATTGTGGGTTTGTACCTCAACCCGCCAGTGAAGGCGCTGGTGCTGAGCGTAGACGAAAAACCGAGCATGCAAGCCATCGAGCGGACCAGCGGTTACGTCGAGACCGATAGCGGCGCCGTAGTGCGCGCGCTGAAGAGCACCTACAAACGCCACGGCACGTTGAATCTGTTCGCCGCTCTCGAAGTCGGCACCGGCCAAGTACACGCCAAGACCACCGATTATAAGAAGCGGGAAGACTTTCTGGGCTTCCTGGACGGCGTGCTGGCGGAACTGCCACTGGACAAAGAAATCCACGTGATCCTGGACAACTACTCGACGCATAAGAGAAACTACAATTGGCTCGCGAAGTTCGAAGGACGGGTGCAGTTCCACTTCACGCCGACTTCGGCGAGTTGGCTGAATCAGATCGAGATCGTGTTCAGTCTGCTGCAGCGCAAGGCGCTCAGCGGCGCCAGTTTCAAGAACAAGGACCAGTTGCGCGAGGCAATCGAAGCCTTCACACAAAAGCACAACGAACGCGCCAAGCCGTTCCGTTGGCGCAAGCGCGAGGTCAAAGGCAGCCAGCTCCGAAATACAGTTATCAATTTATGCAATTAAGCACTAGTTAGCCTCCGCCGGGTTCGAGGCGTTGTTTGACACGGCCGGGTTCGCGGCTTCGCTCTTTGGTAACGGATCCGTTATGGCTGGTCTCCGCGGAGACGCCTGCGGAGGGAGGTAACGGGCGCAGCCCAGATCAGCGTGGCCAGCAGCAGGGCGATCAGGATGCCGCCCTGCAGGCGCAAGGGAGCGGCGGGCTGCGAGAGCAGATCCGCGCCTTTGTCGAGCAGCGCGAGGGTCCACGCGATCAGCAGGTACGCCAGGTAATTCCGGCGCACGATGTACTTAACGAACAGCACGGCGGCCGCCAGATAGATCAATCGGATGCCGTAATAGAGGAGAAACTCGCCGGCCGTGTGGACTGTGCCGGGCACTAACCCCGCGACCGCCGCGAAGCCTGCCAGCACGGCCGCACCCGGCCACCGTTCGAGATACCGAACCGCGTGCGCGATAAGGACCAACAGCGCCAGCCAGAACAACGTCTCCTGGCAGGCGGAGGCGATGCCGGAGGCGGCGGGGGAGATTGTGGCGAAGGCGGTCCGCGCATCCGCGGTGAGCAGCGCTTGCGGATGGAAGCGGTCGATCAGCAGCCAGCGCAAGCGGCCCAGCGCGGTGACCAGCACGGCGGCCAGACCCGCTGCGAAAAGCGCATCGATGCCGAACAGCTTGCGGTTCGCGCGGCGAAATACGGCCAGGGCATCGGGCTGCAACGCCAGGATCAGCGCTACGCCGCAGGCTATGGCGATAAACAGCGCGAGCGCCCCGATGAACAGCCCGACGCCCAGGGTTGCCTCGAACGATTCCAGGGAGAAGGTGGTGGGGTATTGGCTGAAGAGCAACGGAAACGTCATGGCCATGCCAGCCAGCGTGATCGCTCCGAGCGGCAGCGCGGCCCAGAGCGCGTGGCCCCAGCGCAGGGTGCGTTGGCGCGTGCATTCGATCAATAGCCAAATGCCGAGCACCAACAGGCCGGCGCTCACCGCGATACGCAGCACCAGCAGCGCATACCAGAGCGCGTTGCGCCGCGAGCGGGCGCGCTCGAAGGTTTCGGGCAGTTTCCAGAAGGAGCTGAACGAGGCGACACGATCGCCAGCCACCGTGACGCGTATGCGGAAACGGGCTTCGTCAAGGTTGCGGGGGTCGCCCGGCGCGGCCTCCCAGACGAGCGTGTAATCGCGGCGCGCCTTCTTCTTTTCCGAGGTGGATTCCTTGAGCTCGAACCCCGCCAGGGAGGGAAGGCCGGTAGCGCGCAACACCAAGTCGCGGGCGGCATCGGCGGATAGATCCGCGCCGGGCTGGTCTTCAGGCAAAATATGTTCGAACTCAAAAACGCGACCGCTTTCCGGATCGCGTTCCGGAGACAGGGACACGCGCATCTCTTCGCGCTGGAGCGGCTTGAAGAAGCGCACCGTCCAACCGTGCAAGGGAACTTGCCGGTGAAATGCGCCGGCCACGTACGCGATATCGCGGCGCTGGACGAAGTATTTGGCGGTGAGGCGGGTGTCGGGGTCGTCCCATTCGGTGACAGGGAAGACGACGGTGCGGTAGCCCTGGGGATCGAAGCCTTGCGTGCGCGCGAATTGTTCGGCTGCGGCGCGGGCGCGCGTGGGACCGAGGGCAAAGCGGGGCTCGCCGCCAAATTCATCGACACGCACGGCGCCAATGGTGACGGCGCCGGCGACGAGAAGGAGCAGCGCGGCCAGACGGCGGCGGGCCGGCCAAGGCGCGTAGGGCAGGCTTTCGGCTGGCGGGGCTGGGGGCTGGGGACTAGGGGCCGGGGGCTCGCTGAGCACCTCTGGGGCGCGCGCAAGCTCCGGTTCGAAGCCTCCGCGGCGCAAGTAGGCGATGCCCGCGACGATCACAGGCAGCACCATAATCCCCGCGCTGGCCGCGCCCGAAAACACGAAGTACGGGTGGTGCGACCGCAACAACAGCAGCGCGGTATACATGGCATCCACCGAGTAATGCCACACCAGCGTCGGCAGGATGCCCCAACGCAGCATGATCAGCCCGAGCGCCACGCCGCCGATCCCAACTTCGACGCCGCGAATCCAGAATGGCTGCTGCGGGTAGCCGGCGTGTCCGAAGCCCCAGATGAAGGCCGCCAGCACCACCGCAATCGGGACGTAGCGCAGCAGTTTTGATAGGAAGGGGATGGCGAACATGCGGAACATGAACTCTTCGGAGACGGCCGGCAGGAATCCGCCGAGCAGCACGAAGAGCCAAGGCAGGCGCGTGTTCAGGAGATCGTCGTAAGGCACGTCGGCGGGCGACCAGGCGCCGAAGCGGTAAGCCACCATGTAGAAGGCCGTCTGGTAGGCGACAAAGACGCCGGCCAGCGTAATACCCAGGATCGTGCCGAGGAAGAATTGCTTGCTGCGCAGGCCGCGCGGGCTGAAGAGATTGCCGAGCGGAAGGTGCGCCCGGTAGCGTTCGCGATAGAGCGGCTCCGCGCCGGCGGTGAGGACGAACAGCAGGCCGCCCGCGCCCAGCGCGCCGGTAAGGTTGCGTAGAAATTCCTGCGCGATGAAGCTGCCGTAGGAATCCGTGGTGGGATAGGCGAACTCGGCCAGCGGCTGCGCGTTCCAGTTCGCCAGGAAGTAGAGCAACGCGCCAACACCGCCCACCGCCGCGGCGAGCCTCCAGCGGACATCGCGGCTGCGCACACGCAGCACAATGGTGACAAGCAGGCCCACGGCCAGCAGCATCATAAAGCCCGTGTCTATGGTTTGGGCAGTGAGGTTGCGCGAGCGCAGTCCTTCGTAGGCGCGCTGCCAGGTTTCGGGCACCTTGAGGTATTCGCGGTAGGCGCCTGGTTCGCTGCCGAGCACGGTCACTTCAAGGCGGTAGGTGGCGTCCCGCGTGCCGAAGATGTCGAAATCTCGCTCCTTCCAGGTGAAGGTATGATCCGTGCGCGCGGGACGGGTGACGCTGGAACCTTCCACGAAGTCGAGGACGGCGGGGTCGCGGTGCATGGTGTCGCGCAGGAAACGCTCGGCGACTGCGCGGGCCCGATCGGCGGGCAGACTGGGGCGCGTGGCGGCTTCGGGGATCTCGTGCTGGAAGCCGGCGAGTTCCCCCGCGGGAGTCACGTCTACGCGGAACTCTTCTTTCTGTAACGGGCGGAACCAGCGCCAGGACCAGCGCCACAGGCGTACGCGGCTGCGCATGAGGCGATTGGCCCGATCGAGGCCCAGTTCGCGCTCGAGGAAGGTCTTGGCGGTGTCGTCGTAGCTGAAACGGGAGGCCTGGCGATAGCCGTTCACGTGGAGGCCCTGGGCGGCGAGGAAGCTTTCGGCCTGCGCGCGGGCCTGGTCGCGGGTGACGCGGAAATCGATGGAGGCTTCGGGGAATGCGCGGTAGAAGTAGCGCGCGGAGAACCAAACCGTGGCCGCCAGGAGGAGGAGGCAAATGGTCAGGAAGCGCAAGTCGGCGCGGCGGAGGCGTTCAGGCATCGGGGCTCGACCAATCAGGATAGCGAATGGGAGGCCGGACTGGTGGGCAGGCGGTCTCGCCTGCCTTCCCGACTCTCGGTTATCCAACGGATAGGCTCGAAATTACACAACTCTTACAAACGACAGGCCGATTCCCTGCTAGGTTGAAAGGACAGTGCCTACCGTATCCATCCAAAAGCCGCTCAATATCGACCTCCTCGAGTTTCCGGAGAAGCAAAAACTAAACTGGCCAACCACCCTGGTGCTGCTGCTGCTGCACTTAGGGGCCATTGCCGCGCTGTTTATGTTCAGTTGGGCCAATCTGGCGGTTCTGCTGTTCCTCCTGTGGTTCGCCACGGGGCTCGGGATCAGCATGGGCTACCACCGGCTGCATACCCACCGGTCGTATCAGGTGCCGCTCGCCCTGGAGTACCTGTTTGCGGTCTGCGGCGCGTTGACGTTCGAAGGCGGCCCGATTTTCTGGGTGGCCACCCATCGCATCCACCACCAGAAATCCGATATGCCGGGCGATCCGCACTCGCCGCACGATGGCGGTTGGTGGGCGCACGTGGGCTGGATACTGATGGGTGAAGCCAAGCACAACAACACGCGGCTCATGTCGAAGTACGCGCCCGACCTGGCAAAGCATCCCTTCTACGTCTGGCTGAACAACTATCACTGGCTGCCGAACGTGCTGCTGGCGGGGCTGCTGTTTGCGATCGGCGGTCTGCCGATGATGCTGTGGGGCACCTGTTTGCGGACGGTGATCGGGCTGCACGCCACCTGGCTGGTGAACTCGGCCACGCACATGTGGGGATCGCGGCGGTTCGACACGCGCGACGATTCACGCAACTCCTGGTGGGTGGCGCTGATCACGTTCGGCGAGGGCTGGCACAACAATCACCACGCGCATCCGACTTCGGCGCGGCACGGCCTGGCTTGGTACGAGTTCGACATGTCCTGGATACAGATCGAGATTCTGCGGTTCTTCGGCGTGGCCAAGGGCGTCAAGGTGGCGAAAGTCACCAGCGAGTTGGCCCAGCGCGACGCGGCCTAATACTACTGGATCATAGGCAGACTTGTGGGGCAGCCAATCTTGGCTGCAGGCCACCTTTCAGGTGGCCTTCCTCGCATATGCGCTTGACCACCGAAACTCTTCTGCCGCCGCAACCAAGCCCGCCTTTACCGGATTCTGCTCAATGTAGTTCCGGATTCGATCAAATTCCCGATCGGATCTGACGAGACGATCGTAGCTCTCATCCTGCCAAAAATGTCGGCCGCGCTGTCCCAGAATTCGGTTGGCTTCATGGGCGGTGAACCCTTTCAGAGGCCCCAGCCATTGCGCGGCAACCACGTCAGGTGTCACCAGCGCGTGCACGTGATTGGGCATGACAACATACGAATGGATCTGATACCGCCCGAAACGACTCTCCCCGGCCCGCAGAGCCGCCATTACAACTTCGGCAATCTCCGGCATGCGAAGATACGACGGACCGTTCAGCGCGCCGTCCAGGATTCGATCCATCGCTACGAACGCCTTGCCGGCGCTGGCCAACACTTCTGGCGCAAAGATCCGATTGCCGGGGAGGGTGCCATGCAAACGGAAAGTGACAAACAGGGGCTGTCCAACCACGTCCCAGTGCGGCAGGCGCCTTAAGTATTGCCTCACACAATGGTGGTGTTTAAAGGATATACGAGCTCTCAAGAATATACGAGGGCAGGCCGCCTAAAAGGCGGCCTGCAGCCAGGATTGGCTGCCCCACTTTGTAACACTTGACAGCCTACCGCTGCGGCGGCACGGCCTCCTGCCCAGGTTGGCGCGCGGGCTGCGCGGTAGCCCCTCTCCCCAGCCTCAAGTTCTGGAAATCTTTGCCGCCGATCACGTAATACCAATCCGCAAACCGGTCGTTCAACTCGCGGGCCGTCCGCTCGCCGGCGCCCGCGTCGCCTCCATACGCACCGGCTTTGGCGGCGTCAAAGTGCACCATTACAAAAAGATTGCGGTTGTCCGAAGGCGCGCCCGATTTAGTATCGCCAGCGGCAACGTCGCCGAAGCGCAACGAGTACATCAGGCCGTTGCTGGTCTCCACCGTCATATCGCCTTCGCTTGAGAAGACGCGTCCCTGCGGCGTGAAGAAATAACCCGCCTTCTGCAACGACAGCGCGGTTTCGAGCGTAAGCTGCAGCTCTTCATGGCGCAGGCCGGCGGCCAGACCGGGCGGCTTCGGGCGCACATCCACGATCTTCAGACTATCCAGCGCGGCGGCCATGGCATGCACCGCGGGCAGGTTCAGCTTCTCCCCGGCGGCATTCCACTCCCCCTTATCCTGCGTCAGAACGGTGGTTTCCTGGTTGCTCATGCGGCCCGCGCCGGGATCGATGTTGTAGCGGTTGACGGTCACCTTGCGTATGGAAGCGCTGGCGATGCGCAGCAGGCCGGCGTTCACCCAATCGGCAAAACGCGCCGAGGGATCGGCGTCGGTCTTCACGGCGTAGGTACGCTTCTGTCCGGGCACGCGGACGTAGCGATAGCCCGGCTTTCCTTCCACGGGCTTGCCCAAGATGAAATCGGCCAGGATGCCGCCGTTCGCGTCGCGCAGGGTGACGCGCTTGCCGCGCCCGGTAAGACCGCTGGCTTTCTCATCCAGCGGATCGACGACGCCATACTTGGCATGATCGAGCGGCGAATCCGAGCGGACCATATCCTTCTTCAGATACATGAGGGCTGCGGCGGTCTTGGCGAGGCGGTCGCCGATATCGACCCGGTAATTGTAGTGCGAGGCGATCACCCACTTGCCTTGCTGGAACTGCACCTTCAGCGGCAACGCGGTGGCGGTGGCGTCGTCGTAATCCACCACTTCGATGGTGCGGGGCGCCTGCGCATCGGTGAACGTTGGATAGAAGGCCTCGCCCTGATCGCTCATGATGGCGGGCACGCGGGCCTCCGGTTCGATGACGGCGGCGGAGATCGCCAGCACCAGCGCGGCGCCGGCCAGCGCGGCCGTCTTGACGCTCTCCGTCACGCGGCCTCCTTGTCCACCAGGCGATCCACGGGTACGCCGATGCGCTCGCGGCGCAGGCGGCGCACGGAGACGATCACGAAAACGATGAACGCGGGAATTGGCGGCAGCGCAACGGCCATCAGCTTGATGGTGTTCTGGATGCCGCGAATGGAGTTCTCCATTTCGGCGCGGCTGTCTTCGATCTGGCGCTGCTTCTCGTCCTCGATGTTGGAGCGCGCCACTTCCAGGCGGCGGTTCTCGGCCGATTTGAGGTTGGCGATCATGACCTCTTTGGTCTGCTCGTCCAGGTCGCCGCGCTGCTCCACTTCCCGCACGGCGCGATCCAGGCGCGCCTGGGCTTCCTTGAGGCGTTGGTCGGCGAGGGCTTCGGCCTGCTCGGATTCGTGCAGCCGCTGGCCTTCGTAGGTGCGCGTGCGCGCCTCCACGGCTTCGAGCGTACGCTGCTTCGGACGGCGCTTGCGCAGCGCGATGAAGGATGGATCGCCGGCGAGTTGGTCGACCGAGTTCAGCAGGAACGTGACGTTATCGAAGGTGAGATTCTCGACGCCGTGGCGGCGCAGTTCGAAGAACTGCTCGCTCATCATGTCGGCGTCGGCGATCACGATAGCATTCAGCGGGCCCGCGCTTCCCTTACCTTGAATCCGGGCGGCCAGCACGTGACTGCCTTCATCCGGGTTGTGCGGCGCATCCTGATTGATAGCGACCCCGAACATGCTGCGTTGCACCAGCTCGTCCCAGCGGACCAGGCCGGAATCGGCGCTGGTCTTGAGCAGAGGCACGAAGGGCGCGCCGCCCTGGCTCTTCAGCACGCCGGGGTACAGCAGCACGACTTCCTGCAATCCGGCGGTGATGGGGTCCTTCTGGTTGAAACCCTTGCCGACGAAGACGACTTCTTTGGGCAAGGTCTTTAGCTGCGGGTGCGGGTTGTAGTTATCCCAGGCGATGCGGTTGGTTTGCCAGGCGATGCCCAACAGGTCCAAGAGCGGGCGGAGATTGGTTTTCGACTCCTGCGGGGCGAGATCCAGATCGAAGGCCGGCATGGGATCGACCAGCAGCAGCGTGGGCTTGCCGCGCCCGACGTAGGCAGTCAGCCGGTCGGCCTGCGGCTGCGTCAGGGACGAGGGCAGCGCCACCAGAAGCGCATCCAGATCGTCGGGATAATCGGCATCGGGCGAGACTTGCGCGACTTCGTACTGTTTTCTCAGTTCGGAAACGATGGACCACTCCTGGGATTGCGCGCGGCTCTGAAAATCGAGTCCGCCGAATAGCTTGGCGGGCGTATTAAGGATTCCGATCTTCTTGCGCTTGGCGCGCGAAACCACGCGCATGGAACGCATCAGCTCGTATTCGACCGGCAGGCCGCGATCGAAGAACGGGATCACGAACTCCTCGGAGCCGCGCGTGAAGGCCAGTCCGAGAAAGATGTCGTTCATCACGCGGGCGCTTTCTTCGCTGGCGGGCACGCGAAACGGTTTGATGCCGAAGCGTTCCTGCGCTTCGCGGGCCTGCGGCGAGTACTTCACGGTCTCGACGATTTTGGCGTTGACGCCGCCATCGGAGACCGCTTGAAACTCGCGCAGCATGGCCACCAGACCGCTGCGCGCTTCCACGTAGCTGCGCGGGACATCCGGGCTGAAGTAGGCCTGGATGAAGACGGGCTGGCGCCGATCGATGGAGCGCAACAGGGTTTTGGTTTCGCCCGAGAGCGAATGGATCTGCTCGGAGGTGGCGTCCAGGCGCAGGCGGGAGTTCGACGCCAGCAAGGTGAGGCTGGCGACGATCGCAGCCAAGGCCAGCGCGCGGACGGCGAGATGGCCACTCATCCAGGGCGATTGGGGTCCGGTGCGCCAGCGGCGGTGTCCCAGGATGACGACGTTCAGATAGAGCGTGGCCGCGGCGAAGGAAGCGAAGTAGACCAGCGGTGCGAGCGTGATGACGCCGGTCGAGAGATCGCGGAACTGTTCGACAACCGACAGCTTTTCGGCCACGCGCTGGGTAGCGCCGGCGACGATCGATCCCGCGTAATTCAGGAAGACCGGGACGGAACAGAAAACCGCGCCAAGGATGAAGGCGACCGTCAGGTTATCGGTGAGGGCCGAGGCCAGCATGCCGGCGGTGAGCAGAGCGGCGCCCATCAGCCAGTAACCCAGATAAGTGCAAAACATCAGGCCGGGATCGGGGCTGCCGAGCCAGCAGAGCACCACGACGTGACTTAGGGAGAATAACAATGCCACCGAATAAATGGCCAGCGCGGCGAGGTACTTTCCGAGTACGATTTGTAAGTCGGTGGCGGGCAGAGTGAGTAACAACTCTTCGGTGCCTTGCTTCTTTTCTTCCGCCCACAGACTCATGCTGATGGCGGGGACCAGGAAAATGAGGAGATAGGGGAAGAAACGGTTGAGCTGATCGAGGTTGGCCAGGTTGGTGGCAAAAAAGCGCTCCTGCCAGAAGGCGGCCATGGCGCTCAAGAAGACAAACAGCGTGATGAAGACGTATCCGGTGGGCGTGGCGAAGTAAGAGGCCAGCTCGCGCCGCAGGATGGCTTGGATTACACGCTTGCGGGGGTGCACGGGCCTCCTCTGTGGGGCAGGCCCGTGGCCTGCGGCTGCCTCTCAGGCCGCCAGCCGCTATTGCAAGTCTTTTTCATACTTCCTGCAGGGGCCTTCCTGCAGGGGGCCTTTCCTGCATAGGCCCTTCAGTGAGGGCGCGGAATGCGTCGTCGAGCGATGCGTATCCGGCTTGCATTTCGGCGGGGGTGCCGTCGAAGACCACGCGTCCGCGATTGATGAAGATGACGCGGCCGGCCATGGCTTCGACCTCCTGCAGGATGTGTGTCGAGAGCAGGATGGTCTTGTTGCGGCCGAGCTCGCGGATGGTTTGGCGGACCTCGCGGGTCTGGTTGGGATCGAGGCCGCTGGTGGGTTCGTCCATGATGAGGACGTCTGGCTCGTGCAGCAGCACCAGGGCCATGCCGGCGCGCTGGCGGTAGCCTTTCGAGAGCTTTTGGATGGGCTTTTCGATGACGGCTCCCAGGGCGCAGGCGGCGATGACGGCGTCGATGCGTTGCTGCAAGTAGACGCCGGTGAGGCCGCGCGCGCGTCCGAAGAATTTGAGCAGGCCGAGCGGCGTCATGTCGGGATAGAGCGGGCCGTTTTCGGGCAGGTAGCCGAGGCGCTCGGCGGCGGCGATACGGTCGGTGGCCACGTCGAGGCCGGCGATGTGCGCGACGCCCGAGCTGGGCGCGAGATAGCCGGTGAGGATCTTCATGGTGGTGGACTTGCCGGCGCCGTTGGGGCCGAGGAAGGCGGCCACCTGGCCTTGAGGGATGGAGAAAGTGACGTCGCGAATGGCGGCGAAGTCTCCATAAAATTTGCTGAGGCCGGCGGCCTCGATCATGGGTGCGTTACTGGATTCCGGCATGCTTCGAGGAGCCCTGCAAGACGTGCATTACTCAGATTTACCACATAACTGTTCCATCTTGTGGCGCAGCCAATCCTGCATGCCACCTTTTAGGTGGCTTCCGCCGGCTGTCCACACGCCTTGGACGCGCTGGAAAAGCGCGGGCGCATGTATGCGACAAACGGATAGCCCTTTGCCTGGCTAGTCACGGGACAAACCAGCGCCAAGCCCGACCTCTGGTTGTAGGCCTTGGGACTGAGCACCAGCGCCGGCCGCCGCCCCGCTTGCTCACGGCCTGCGTGGGGATCAAAAGTCAGCCAGATGAAATCGCCGGGGCTGGGACATGCCGGGACGTAGGTGGACGTCACCACGATTCCTGGCCGGCTGGCGGTCCCCAATCTGTCTCCGACTGCCGGTTCTTCGTGGTGATTCGCGATACCAGTTGCCGCAGTTCGTACTTCCGGCGGGCCGGTCGCAAGACGATGCTGCCATCGGTTGCAAGATCGAGCGTCAGGCGGTCGCCTTCCGCGAGACGTGCCTCTCTCGCCAAGGCCACGGGGATTCGCACGGCCAGGCCATTCCCCCACTTGGAAACCTGCGTATCGTTCGGCATACGTATCTGCAATGAGATGCGCTGGTGGCTACTGATTACGGCGATTGCGGCGGTCGTTGCGCGAGCCGAAGAATTTTCTGTACCTTCACAGCTCTACATCGTCTCCGTGTTCTTATCGCCCGACGTCTCGGCGTTTCACTATCGTGATCGTGTGGTCGATGTGAGCCGGCCGGGCCGGACTCCCTTATCCGTTACTCGCGAGTCGCGACGGTTAATCTGAATTGCCCGCGGATCATCGTACAGAGCGCAACAGGGAGGTGCACAACACGTCTCCCGGCGAACTGGTCAAGGCCAATAATCCCTGCGCTGTCAAACCGGGCGCGCTTAACGCCCTGCTCAAGAGATACCCCCGGGCTGAGGGCGCGGTTGAGTTTATCACCTTTGGTATTGTCGCCCAGTGCGGCTCTTCGTCCAGTGTCCTCGGGTTGCCGATATCAGAAAAGGTCGACATGGACCTTTTGCAGCGGGAAAATCCCAAGCTGGCTCGCCTTTGGAACCTGGCTTCCGAGATTACCGATCCGGTGTTTGGGTCGAACGACATATTTCACGGTCGCACGGAGGCGGATGACCTCATTCTCCAGCGCGATGGGGAGAAAATGGTGCCGGAATTGGTTTCCGGCCGGTCCGATGCCGGGCTGGCAGCAGCCTTCAAACGAAATGCCGGGACTTGGCGATCTCCGCGCTTTCGATCCTTGTTGACAAGCTATCGGTGTCCGGTCAGTGTTGCGGAAGCCAGCTTGAACAATGCTCCGCAGCTACTAAACGCTTAGGCGTACCAATTCAATCATTTCGTGACCCCAATATATCCGCCTCTGGCCAAGGCATTGCGCATTGAAGGCAAAGTCGAGCTGCAACTTAGTTTGGAACCAGCTACGGGTGAGGTCCTCGGTGTCTTGGCCACCTCAGGCCATCCATTGCTGGAACCAAGCGCGATTGACGCCGCGAAGCGGTGGCGCTTTAAGCCGGAATCGATTGACTCCAAAACCCTGAATCTCACGTTGGACTTCGCACTTCGGTGTCAGTGAGGACGGCAGAAGCCCCCCGACTGAGGCCATGTGGTCGTAACGCCCGACCCTGTAAAGCGGCGCCTGCCGCCCTTGGAGGCGTCCGGCTGAACCTCGAGGGCGGCACCGAACCAGCGTCGCCATGAGGTATAGTTCACCGCACGGTTTCATCAACTGAAACCTATATCGGTCACGCAATTCAGTCCATCGTAACCGACTGAAAACAACCGCTAAGCAAGGTGGATCTCTCCGATCTCCCGAAAACCGCGTGCTACTCTTATGTCGGGCAAAGATATCCACTCAGTCCGGATCGGCTCCCCGCACTCGCCGCAAGGTGTTCTGTCGGGAGCGCCCTGGTTCTTTGACAATTTCAACCGCAGCCGGGCGATCTAGGCGGCTCCGCTAACCCGCAATGCTAGCATGATGACCAACACTTTAACTAAGCCCCGTAACTTATTACAAACAAGTTAAACTTCTACGCAAGTTTTGAGAAATGGCTTTGTTCGGCAGATTTTGTTGTAAGTCCCAAAACCCGCGATCCCTGCACAATAACGCCCAACGATGCACAATCGAACCCCGGCCCGGCCCCCTCCCGGGTGGCACAACCACCAGCCACCAACCACGGCGAGCGAAGCTCGCCTGACGGTGATGAGGTGGCGCACGCACTCGTGTGTAATGCCGCATACTTTTCCTGTAACCG
>PKYZ01000457.1 GCA_003132865.1 Bryobacterales bacterium | reverse complement strand
GGTCGAGGCGGCCCGCGCCGGCGAGGCGGGCATGGGTTTCGCGGTGGTGGCCGACGAAGTCCGCAATCTGGCGCAGCGCTGCGCGCAGGCGGCCAAAGACACCGCATCGCTGATCGAAGAGTCCATGGCCAAATCCCACGATGGCATGGGCAAGTTGGATCAAGTGGCCGAGGCCATTCGCTCCATCACCGAAAGCGCCGTCAAGGTGAAGACCCTGGTGGACGAAGTGCACCTGGGAAGCGAGGAACAGGCGCGTGGCATCGAGCAGATTGCCAAAGCCATCGTGCAAATGGAGCAGGTGACCCAGAAGAACGCCGCCAATGCCGAAGAAAGCGCCACGGCCAGCGAGGAACTGTCCGGGCAGGCCGAGACCATGAAGGGCGTCGTCGGCCAATTGCAGGCGATGGTGGGCGGGGGTGAGCAAGACGTCACCCGCGGAACTCCTGGTGGACCGCACGCCCGGCCGAAACCAGCCACGCTGCATCCCGCCGCGCCGAAGAGCGGGGATCGCAGCCGCAGTCTGAACGCGCTCCGGTCGGCGGTGTCCGGCAAGAAGAGCAGCCGTGTGGCAGACCGTGAGCCCGTGGCTGCCGGCAGGCTGGACCGCAATGCGCTGCCCTTGGACGACGACTTCAAGGAATTCTAGAAGGCGGACGCAGAACGATCTTGCCGAAGGTCCAAGCTTTCTGACGGAACCACCCTGAACCTTGCCCGCCGCGCAACCGATCAATCCTTTAGGATCGCTTGGGCCACTGGCAGCAAGCGCCTCGAGAGGGAGCGGGCGGTCCCAAGAAAAGCCGACTAGGAGACAAAATGCAAGTGAGCACGATGGCGCCGCCGGAGAGCGGCCAGACCACCAAAAGCGACAGCCGAACGGGAAAATACCTGGCTTTCCAACTGGGTCGCGAGGAATTCGCGATTCCGTCAAAGGGGTGATTAACCTCCGGGGCAAGGTGATTCCGGTGGTAGACCTGCGGCTAAAATTCGGTCTGCCGGAGGTGGAATACACCCAGCGCACGTGCATCATTGTGGTGCAAATCCTGGGACCGGACGGCAGTGTGTCGTTGACCGGTATCGTCGTGGACGAGGTCTCCGAGGCCGTGAATATCGCCGCGGCCGAGATCGAAGACACGCCGGACTTTGGGGATGGCGTCTCGACCCCCTACATTCTCGGCATGGCGAAAAGCAAGGGCAAGGTCAAGATCCTGCTGGACATCGACCGGGTATTACAGGCTCAGGAACTCGACGGACTAAAGTCCATGCTGCAGTAGTTCCATACATCAAAGGAAGCCCATACTATGCATTCACAAATGACGATAGGCAAGAAACTAGTTTTCTGTTTCGCGGCTATGCTTATAGCCATGTTCGGGTTGGGGACCTCGTCATGGTACTCGATGGGAAAACTGGGCAGCCTGCTCGATACGGCCGTAAACAAAACGGCCACCAAACTGGAGTTGTGCGGGCACCTGAGCAAAACGCTGTCCGATATGGTCTCACAGGAGAGAAGCATCGCCCTTCGCGCGTCCATCAAAGACTGGGGCAACGTTGAACAGCACAAGCGGACATTCGCCGCGAAGATTGCGGAGGCCGATAACGACCTGAAGGAGATCGGGCTGCTGCTGGTGACTGACGCGGGACGTCAAGCGATCGATTCGCTCCAGACAAGCCTCACCGCCTGGCAGGGCGCGCATCAGGAGCTACTGCAGGTAGGGATGGCCACCAAGGATGTGAAAGCCATGGAGACCGTCATCGCGGACAAAATCATGCCCGTCCAAACGACCGCGCAGCAGGCAGCGGAGAAGGTGGCGCAAATCCAGAAGGACCTGAATCAGGCCGCCGCCAAAGAGGCTGCGGATAGCTCGTCCAGCGCCCGCTGGATCGCGTTTGCGCTTCTCGGCGCGTGCCTGGCGGTGGGTGGCACCGGGCTGTTCGTGGTGCGTCAGATCAACCGGGTTCTGCACCGCGTTGCCGTCAACATGGCGGAAGGCGCCGACCAGGTGGCCAGCGCCGCGATGCATGTCTCTGCCGCCAGCCAGTCGCTGGCGCAGGGTTCTTCCGAACAAGCGGCTTCACTAGAAGAGACTTCTTCCTCCAGCGAGGAGATCAACTCCATGACCCAGAAAAATGCCGAGAACTCCAAAGTGGCCGCCGAATTCACCGGCCAGGTCGATCAGCGGGTGGCAGCCGCCAACCAAACACTCGAACAGATGGTGGCATCCATGACCGAAATCAACACATCCAGCGAAAAGGTCTCCAAAATCATCAAAGTCATCGACGAGATCGCTTTCCAGACCAACATTCTGGCCTTGAACGCGGCGGTCGAGGCGGCCCGCGCGGGCGAGGCAGGCATGGGCTTTGCGGTAGTGGCCGACGAAGTCCGCAATCTGGCGCAACGCTGCGCGCAGGCGGCCAAGGACACCGCGTCGCTGATCGAAGAATCCATGGCCAAGTCCCACGATGGCATGGGCAAGTTGGATCAGGTAGCCGAGGCCATTCGTTCCATCACAGAAAGCGCCGCCAAGGTGAAGACCTTAGTGGACGAAGTGAACCTGGGAAGCCAGGAACAGGCGCGCGGCATCGAGCAGATTGCCAAGGCCATCGTGCAAATGGAGCAGGTGACCCAGAAGAACGCCGCCAATGCCGAAGAAAGCGCCNNATGCCCGGCCGAAAACAGGCGCGGCGCCTGCCGCCGCGGCGCCGAAGAACCACAGCCGCAGTCTGGCTGCCCTCCAGTCGGCGGTATCCGGCAACAAGATCGGCCGAGTGGCCGATAGTGACCCGGTGACAGCCGGCAGGTTGGACCGCACGGCACTGCCTTTGGATGACGACTTTAAGGAATTCTAGAAGGGGGACGGAACTCCGTATGCCCGAGCAAATGGAACTGCGCCAGGAAATCGAAGCCCTGGCCACGAAAGTAGTCGTAGAAGATCTGTCGTCTGAAGCCGGCTTTGACCAGTCTCTGCTCGCCTTGGCTGGTGCGGTGCGCGGAGTCCGCGACCGCGCCGAGGCGGGCGGCTGTCGGGAGGTGGCGCGCATCGCGTCGGAACTATGCGCGACGCTGGACTCGCCGGATAGCACCGCTCGCGATGCACTTTCGCACGCGCTCGAAACCGGCGTGGCAGCCATGCAGCAGGCGTTGGAGAGCAGCTCCGTTCCAGCGGCCGCGCAAGAACCCGCGGCCTATTCTCTGGCGCAGGATCCGGAACTGCTGTCCGATTTCGTGCTGGAATCGCGAGAGCACCTGGCGGCCATCGAGAGCCGTTCCCTGGCGCTGGAGCAGGATCCGGGTAATGCCGAAGCGATCAATTCCATCTTCCGCGCTTTTCACACCATCAAGGGACTGGCCGGTTTTCTGGAACTGGATGCCGTGCGGGAGGTTTCCCACAACGTGGAGACCGTGCTGGACCTGGCGCGCAACGGCAAGCTGAGCATCACTTCGCACGTGATCGACGTGGTTTTGGAGAGCGCGGATTACCTGAAGACCTGCGTGAGCGGCATAGATTCCAGGTTGCACGGACACGAGGCGCCGGGCGCGCCGGACTATTCCCGCCTCTTGGAACGCGTCCGGAATCTCATGACCAGCCCGCAACCGCGGTGTGGGGCAGACCTCCAGGTCTGCGCGTCCACTACGGACGCTCTGCGCGCAGAGCCTGAGCCCGCCTCCGCTCCGAGCCCCGGCCGGCCGCAAACACCACCCGAAGAGGCTAAAGCCGTAAAAGTGGACACCGGGAAGCTGGACTATCTGGTGGACATGGCCGGAGAGTTGGTGATCGCGCAGTCCATGGTGCGCCACGACCCCGACTTGGCTACTTTGAAGAGTCCCCGCCTGCAACGCAATCTGGCGCAACTGGCGCGCATCACCGCCGAACTGCAGAAGACTTCCATGTCCATGCGCCTGGTGCCCATCGGCCAGTTGTTTCAGCGCGTGGCAAGGCAAGTGCGCGATTTGTCCCGCAAGATGGGAAAGCCCACGGAATTGGAAATCGGCGGCGAGGAAACCGAAATCGACCGCACCATCGTGGAAGAACTGGCCGATCCCCTCATGCACATGGTGCGTAACTCCCTGGACCATGGCATCGAAGATCCCGATGGGCGCGCGGCGGCGGGCAAAAAACCCCTGGCCCGCATTGGCTTGCGCGCGTGTCACCAGGCGGGCCACATCGTCATCCAGATATCCGACGACGGACGGGGGTTGGACGCGGAGCGCATCCTGGCCAAGGCCATGGAGAAGGGATTGGTCGGCAATCCGGAGCATCTTTCGGAGAACGAAGCCTTTCCTCTCATATTTGAACCCGGTTTCTCCACGGCGGCGCGGGTTACCGACGTCTCCGGCCGCGGAGTGGGAATGGATGTGGTGCGGAAGCAGATCCAGAAGCTGCGGGGCCACGTCGAGATTCAATCCCGCGCTGGGCAGGGCGCCACATTTACTCTTAAGGTGCCGTTGACGCTTGCCATTATCGATGGCCTGGTGGTCGGAGTAGGGCCCGAACGCTATATCGTGCCGTTGTTCGCCGTGCGCGAAATGTTCCGGCCCGCGGCGGACGCCATTTTCACCGTCCAAAATCGGGCGGAGATGGTCATGATGCGGGGAAATCTGCTCGCGGTGGTCCGCCTCTACCATAAGTTTGGGGTCAAGCCGCGTTCCGAGGATCCCTGCCAGGGACTGCTGATCGTGGCCGAAGGGGAGGGCCAGCGCTTCTGCCTGATGGTGGACGAGCTAATCGGCAAACAAGAAGCCGTCATCAAAAGCCTGGGTGACACTTTCAAGAACATCGCTGGGATTGCCGGGGGCGCCATCCTGGGAGATGGCCGCGTGGCATTGATTTTGGACGTGGCTGGACTGATTAAGGAACGCGCGCATGAGTAAGGCTGCTATCCAGGATGAGGCCGCGCCGGTCCAAGTCCAGCGCCTGAAGCCTCACGAATTCGAGGCGATCCGGCGCTTGGCCTACGACAAGTTTGGCCTGGATCTCCGCAACGGGAAAGAGGAATTGGTAGCCGCCCGGCTGGGCAAACGCATGCGCCAGGGTGGCTTCGACTCCTTCGAAGAATATTACCGGCACGTGGTCGGCGACCGCAGCGGCGAGGCGTTGATCGGAATGATCGACGCACTCGCCACCAACCACACCAGTTTTATGCGGGAAGCGGCGCACTTCGAGTTTCTGAAGCAGAGCGTGTTGCCCGGTTTGCGCGAGCGCCCTCGCATCGAGCTATGGAGCGCCGCGTGTTCCACCGGCGAGGAACCCTATACGTTGGCTTTCACGCTTTACGATCAATGGGGCGCCGACGCGTTCCGGAAAGTGCGCATCCTGGCCACCGATATTTCCACCAAGGCTCTGGCGGCCGCAAAAAGCGCCGTCTATCCCGCCGAACGATTCAGCGCCGTTCTACCCGCCTGGCTGCGCCAGTTTCTCTTGCGGGGCGAAGGCCGCTGGAAGGGGTGGTACCGGGTCAAGCCGGAAGTGCGCAGCCAAGTCGAGTTCGCGCGGCTGAACCTGGTGGAGCCTTTCTCGCAACACAGTCTTTTTCCGGTGATTTTCTGCCGCAATGTCATGATCTACTTCGACAAGGCCACCCAGGAAGGCGTGGTGAACCGCCTGGCCGCCTGCCTGGAACCCGGCGGATACCTGTTCATCGGCCATGCCGAAAGCCTTACCGGGGTGCGGCACGAATTGACTTACGTACGGCCGGCGATTTATCGGAAGCCCGGCGCGGGAGTTGGACGGGGTTGAGATGGCCAACGTAGTGGTGGGGGTGGCGGATTGCCAGATCAGCAAATCGCGCGATCAAGTGCTGGTGACTTACGCGCTCGGTTCCTGCATCGCGGTCGCCATACACGATCCGGTGGCGGGGGTGGGCGGGCTGCTGCATTATATGCTGCCGGAATCCGCAATTTCGCCCGCCAAAGCCGGCGAGAATCCGTATATGTTCGCCGATACCGGCATCCCGCTGCTGTTTCGCCGCGCCTACGAATACGGCGCCGAGAAACGCCGCTTAGTGGTGCGCGTGGCTGGAGGAGCTCAAGTGATGGATAGTGAAGGGATCTTTAACATCGGCAAACGAAATTATCTCGCGCTGCGCAAGGTCCTTTGGAAGGCGGGCGTGCTGGTGCAGGCAGAAGATGTGGGCGGCAACGTCCCGCGCACCGTGCGCCTGGAGGTGGGCAGCGGGCGATTCTGGTTGCGCGGGGCGGGATCGGCAGAGTGGGAACTGGCGCCTTCGTGTTCCGCGACGAAAGGAGTAAATTCATGGCCTTGCGTGTCCTGATTGTAGACGATTCGCCCGTCATGCGGGCCTTCATTCGCCGCATCATCGTGCTTTCCGGCATGGAGGGGACCGAGTTTCTGGAAGCCTCCGACGGCCGTGAAGCTCTGAAACTGTTGCGTGAGCAATGGGTGGATCTGGTGTTGACCGACATCAACATGCCGTCGATGGACGGAGAACAGTTGATGCGGTGCCTGGAAGCGGACGACATGCTGAGGTCCGTGCCGGTCGTCGTCGTGTCTACCGACGGCACCGAGAGCCGCTTGCACCAAATGCTTTCATTGGGGGCGCGCGGCTATGTCAAGAAGCCTTTCATGCCGGAGACCTTGCGCGAGGAGCTGGAGCGCGTGTTGGGAGGAGCTTATGCCGGATAACGAATGGGATGAGATGCTGGTGGCAGCCACCGGGGAAGTTCTGGAAACCATGTTCTTCACGGGTGTTTACGGTCCCGCGCCGGCAAGCGCCTCCCCAGCCGTGCCGCGTTTGGCGGCGCGCCTCAGCTTTGAGGGCACCCCCAGCGGCGCCCTGACTCTCAGCGTTTCCGAGCCGGCGGTGCGCGCCTTGGCGGCCAACTTTCTGGCCTCCGAGGAGGACGATCCACTCCCGGTCTCGCAACTCGGGTCCGTGATCTGCGAGTTGGCCAACATGATCTGCGGCTCGCTGCTCAGCCGCGTGAAAGCCGAAGAGCACTTCCGGTTGTGCAGCCCGGAACTCTTGCCGGACGGCGCCGCCTGTCCGCCGGACGCACTAAGTCAATCGCTGGACGTGGGCGATGGCACCATCGACCTCTGGCTGGCACTGGAGCATCATGCCGACTGACGGAAGAATCCGCGTATTAGTGGTGGACGACTCCGCCATCGTGCGCAAGATCCTGACGGAAGCGCTCTCCGGGCAACCGGATCTGGAAGTGGTCGGGACCGCGCCGGACCCATACATTGCGCGCGACAAGATCCTCTCCCTGCAGCCGGATGTGCTGACCCTGGATATAGAGATGCCACGCATGGACGGCCTGACCTTTCTGAAGAAGCTGATGCACTTCCGCCCCATGCCGGTGATCGTGATTAGTTCCCTGGCGCAGGCGTCCTGCCAGACTGCCATGCAGGCCTTGAGCCTGGGGGCCGTGGAAGTGTTGGCCAAGCCGGGCGGGCCGTATTCGGTGGGCGAGTTGCGGCTGGAACTGGCCTCCAAGATCCGCGCCGCGGCAGCCGCCCACATCCGCCCCGCGGCCGATGTCAAGCACGCCGCGCCCGCAACTTCGCCGCCTCGTCTCGCGGCCAGCCAGTGGACGCCGTCCACGGTGATTGCCATCGGCGCTTCCACCGGAGGGACGGAAGCCATCGCCAATATCCTGCCGCGACTGCCACAGGGCGTTCCGGGAATCGTGATTACGCAACACATCCCGGCAGGATTTTCACGGGCGTTCGCCACCCGGCTCAATCAAATGTGCGCCTTCGAAGTGAAAGAAGCGGAAGACGGAGACACGCTGCGTCCGGGCCGGGCGCTGGTGGCCCCGGGAGATCTGCACATGCTGTTGCGCAAAAGCGCCGACGGTTATCGCGTGGCGGTCAAGACCGGCCCGCGGGTTTGTTACCAGCGTCCATCGGTGGATGTCATGTTCAGTTCCGTGGCGGAGTCGGCGGGCGCGCACGCGGTCGGAGTGCTGCTTACGGGTATGGGCTCCGACGGAGCGCAGGGGCTGCTCAAGATGCGTCAGGCCGGCGCACGAACCATTGCGCAGGATGAATCCACTTGCGTGGTCTTCGGCATGCCTAGGGAAGCCATCCGCGCAGGGGCTGCTGGCCGCGTGGTGGCGCTGCCCGGAATCCCGCAGGCGATCCTGGCCGCCGTTGCGCCGGCAGCGTAGCTTACCGGGGGCTGTCGGCCACGAAGGCCACCCGGTTATAAGTGTCCTGCTCGACGCCGTACGATTCGCGAGCGCGCACCGGTTTCCATTCGTTCCCATCGCGATACAGCAGCCGCCACCAAGCCGGCACACGGACCTCGCCGCGGCCCGTGTCGTCGAACCAATAGACCCGGCACTCCGAGACCGTAGCCGGTTTCTCGAAAGCGTACTCCACCCACTCGGACGTGTGCGTATTCCGAGCGATGGCGATCACCATTCCGACGGGATGCCGATCACTTTTCGGCGGTTCTCGGAATGGTGATCGGCATCGTCGGAATCGT
>PKYZ01000276.1 GCA_003132865.1 Bryobacterales bacterium | reverse complement strand
CGCCGATATTGCCGAACACCATCGCCTGCACGTTCACTGCTGTCCCCAAATCGTCGGGGATATTGTTCATCTTGCGGTAGTGCTTGGCTCGGGCGTTGAACCACGAACGGAACACCGCATCGCGCGCCATCGCGAGTTGCTGCACGGCTTCCTGCGGGAACGGCTTGCCCGTCTTCTTCTCCACCAGCTTCTTGTAATCGACAATCACCGCCTTCAGGTCTTCGGCAGTCAAATCGGTGTCGAACTTGGCTTTCACCTTCTTCTTGCGCCCATCGAACACGTGATCGAAATCGTGCTTCTCAATCTCCAGCACCACGTTGCCGAACATCTGGATGAAGCGGCGGTAGCAATCGTGGGCGAAGCGCGGATTGCCGCTCTTGCGCTCCAGCGCCAGCACGGTCTTATCGTTCAGGCCGAGGTTGAGGACGGTGTCCATCATGCCCGGCATGGAGAACTTGGCACCCGAGCGCACGCTGACCAGCAGCGGATTTTCGGTGTCGCCCAGCGTCTGTCCCATCTGCTTCTGGAGCTTCTCCAGCGCCTGCAGCATTTCCTTGTGGATCTCATCCGGAACCGTGTTCTGGTTCTCGAAGTAGATGTTGCAGACTTCCGTCGAGATGGTGAAGCCGGGCGGCACCGGCAGATTCGCCCGGCACATTTCGGCCAACCCGGCGCCTTTGCCGCCGAGAACATCTTTCATCGTTCCGTCGCCATCGGCCCCGCCTGGGCCGAATTGGTAAACATGCTTTTTCATAATCTTCTCCTTATGAGTTCGTGACAATCTCCGAAAAATCGGCAAACGTTCGAAACTGTTCCAGCAGGCCATCGAGCATGGCGAGGCGATTGGCCCGGACGGCCGGGTCCGGCGCGTTCACCAGCACTTTGTCGAAAAACAGGTCCACTTTGGGCCGCAGCGCTCCGATCACGGTTTCAATTGGTTGCCCGGAGGCCCGATTGATCTCATCAAACAAATCGCTTTCGGGGCCAGGCTCCAGCAGGCTGGGGGTGAAGGGGCCGCCGGAAAACCCGGCTTGGCGCAGAATGTTCTTGATGCGCTTGAAGCTGGCGGCGAGCGGCTCGAAATCCGGCGTGGGCCGGATCTTTTGCAGGCGCAGCAGGCGCGCTTCCAGTTCTGGCAGATCGCTCCAGCCGGCGGCTATAGCGGCGTTGACCTCGTCGTAGGCGAAGCCGCGCACATCGCGGAAGTAGAACTTGACGCGCTCTTCAAAGAATTCGGCGAGTTGCGGATCGCCGCCGATCAGGCTGAGCAACGGCAGGGACAAGCCCCCCTCGACCGCGATCTTCACTACTCCCTGGGCCGCCCGCCGTAGCGCGAACGGATCGCGGGAGCCTGTGGGCGCCATGCCGATGCGAAAGCATTCGCGGAGCGTGTCCAGTTTGTCGGCGAGGGAGACCAGTTGCCCGGTTGTGTGGCGCGGGATGGAATCTTCCATGCTCTCCGGCTTGTAATGATCGTAGATGGCCTGCCAGACCTCATCCGGCTCGCCCTGCGCGCGCGCGTAGAGGCCGCCGATTACGCCTTGCAACTCGGTGAATTCCTTCACCAATTCAGTGGTGAGATCGCACTTGGCGAGGCGCGCGGCGCGCTGGGCGTGTTCGTCACCGCCAAGTCTTTTCACCAGGGCCGCCACCCGCTCCGTCTTCTCCAGATACGACCCGAGCTTCGCCTGGAAGGTTACGTGGGCCAGGTCTGCCACGCGGTCCGCCAGCGTTTTACGCTGGTCGGCTTGCCAGAAGAATCGCGCATCGTTGAAGCGGGCGCGCAGCACGCGCTCGTTGCCGCGGCGGACCAGGCCTTCGGGATCGGCGTTGGTGTTCATTACGGCCACGAACCGAGGCGCGAGGTGGCCGGATCCGTCTTCCACCGAGAAGTATTTCTGGTGGTGGCGCATCACGGTGATGAGGACTTCTTCGGGCAGTTCGAGGAATTGCGGATCGAATTCGCCCACGATGGGCGTGGGGTATTCGGTGAGGTAGACGAGCGTTTCGAGCAGGGACGCGTCGGGCTTCAGATGCACGCCTAGGGCGGCGATGCCGTCTTCGATTTTGCGGCGGCGTTCGTCGGCGGAGAGGATTACGAAGTTGTCGCGGAGCGTTTGTTCGTAGTTTTCGATGGTGATTGGAGAGCCGGCCTGGGAGGCCGGCTGCAGCGCACGGCGCTGCCCCACTTTGCTCAGTCGGCGGTGGCCGGTTGTTTCGTTACTGGAGTGGACGCCGGCTAGATCGAAGGGAACCACCTCGCCGCCTAGCAGCGCCACTATCCAACGAATTGGGCGGATGAAGCGCGGGCCGCTTTTGCCCGTCCAGTACATGGTTTTTGGAAACGTGATCTTCAGAACGATGGCGGGCAGCGCTTCGGCCAGAATGTCGATCATCTTGCGCCCTGCAACCTTGCGCAGATATGTGTAATATTCGCCCTTGCCGGTGGTTTCGACGGCGAGGTCCTCAGGCCGCACGCCTAGCTTTCGGGCGAAGCCTTCCACGGCTTTGGGATTCGCCGCGCGCGGCGGACCCATTACCCGCTCTTCGGTGTCGGGCAGGCGCTCGGGAAGGCCCAGTGCGCGCAGGACCAGGCGGCGCGGCGTGGCATCCAGCTTTACGTCCGAGGACGGAATATTGAGACCCGCGAACAGCGCGCCCAGGCTTTCCAGGGCGCCTGGAATCATCCAGTCCGGGATCTCCTCCGTGCCGATTTCGAGCAGCAAAGGCAGGCTCATTGTTGCTCTCCCTGCTGATCGACCCAAGCCTGCGCGACTCCGACCGCCAGCTTGCGCACGCGCTGGATCACGCCGACCCGCTCCGTCACGCTGATCGCGCCGCGCGAATCGAGCGTGTTAAACAAGTTCGAGCATTTCAGCACTTGGTCGTATGCGGGCAGCAGCGGGAAGCGCGCCTTCTGCATTGCCTCCTGCGTGGATTTCGGATACGCCGCCAGCAGCCGCGCGGCCTCGCCTTCGTGCAGGTCGAACAGCTTCCAGAGCGTATCCACTTCGGCCATCTCGAAGTTGTAAACCGAATACTGCAACTCGTCCTGCAGGCGCACATCGCCGTAGCTGAAACCGGGCGCCCACTCGATGTCGTAGACGCTATCCTTCACCTGCAGGAAAGCCGCGAGCCGTTCGAGTCCGTAGGTCAGCTCGGCGGGCACCACATCCAGGTCGATGCCGCCGCACTGCTGAAAGTAAGTGAACTGGGTGATCTCCAGACCGTCGAGCATCACCTGCCAACCGATGCCCCAAGCGCCCAGCGTAGGCGCTTCCCAGTTGTCTTCCTCGAACTTGATGTCGTGTTGGGTGAGGTCGATGCCGACCGCTTCCAGGCTGCCCAGATACTGCTCGATGACATCGTTGGGCGACGGCTTGAGAATCACCTGCAATTGGGAGTGCTTGTAGAGCCGGTTGGGATTCTCGCCATAGCGACCGTCGGCCGGCCGGCGGCTGGGCTGGACGTATGCCACGCGGTAGGGCCGCGGCCCCAGCACGCGCAGGAAAGTCTCCGGGCACATGGTGCCCGCGCCCACTTCCACGTCGTAAGGCTCTTGAATGATGCAGCCGCGCTGGGCCCAGTACTGTTTCAGCTTGAAAATGATTTCTTGAAATGACTCCATCGTTTATTCGGCTTCGAGGACGGGCGGCGTTATCAGCTTGCGCTCGATGTGTTGCTCGATCTGCTGGACCAGGAAGCGGCGCAGGTCGCCGCACGTCTCGCGCGCCCAGCCCGTCTGGGCGATTTGCGCGACCGGCTTGCGCAACATCTCTTCCGCCATCGCCCTCGATTCCAAGCTCAATTCCCAACTATCCGCGCCCGCTGTCCGGCGGCATTCGCCGCACAACAATCCGTCCCGGCCGCGGATGAAAAACGCCCGCTCGCGTGTCTCGTGGTCGGCGAGCAGGCTGCCGCAACTCAGGCAAACATTCAGATCGGGCAGAAAACCCGAAAGCCGCACCGCCCACAAGCTGAAGTACGTTACGGCGCGCCACACGCCCCCCGGCTCAGCGGAATCGGGGGCGCGCATGTGTTCCAGCACCGTGATCAGCAGGCGGAAGAACCGGTCGTTCGGTTCGGCCGGCGGCAGTAACTGATCTGTAACTTCCGCGAAATAATCCAGCGCCACGGCCGCCCGGTAATCCGACAGCAGCCGGAATTGGGAAACCAGCAGTTCGCAGGAATCCAGGTTCACCAGTTCCCTGGTCTCGCGTTGGAAATACGACATGCGCACTTGCGAGAGCCGTTCCAATCCGGCGCCGAACGCGCTCTTCGGACGGCGCGCCCGCTTGGCCACGCCGCGCAGCTTCCCCTGGTCGCGAGTCAGAAAGCTGACGACGAGGTCCGCTTCCTTGAAGGGGTAACTTCGGAGCACGAAGGATTCGCTCACTCGAGCCGGCACATGTGGAAATTTAAGAGTATCACATCGTGCTTGGCCGCGCTTTGCGCGAATACGTTGAGGAGCGGGAGGGCGATTTCTACGTTGCCGGGAGCTGGGTCTCTTTGGCCTCGATCATTCACGAGTTCCGCGATGGGGCGTCACCGGAAACCATCCGGCAGGATTTCCCATCGCTTTCGCTCGCGCAGGTGTATGGAAGCGTTGCATTCTATCTGAACCACCCGGAGGAATGGGAGGCATATCTGCAGCGACTCAACAGGAAGTGGGAAGAGTTGGAGCAGAAGGGTCAACCGCCCGGCGAGGAGCTTCAGAAGAAGATCGATCTTGCGCGGTCGCGCTTGTTTGCCGAGCGCACGTGATCGTCCGCCTGCTTGCCGATGCCGATTTGAAGTCGGCGATCGTCGCCGGCGTGGTTCGGCGCAGCTCCAAGATCGATTTCAAGCGAGCTGAGGAAGTTCCGCTCGAAGGTCTGAAAGATCCGAGTGTTCTGGCGGTGGCGGCACAAGAGGGCCGAGTGGGAGGACGATGCCCAATCAATCACCTGCGCACGATGGTCGCGGGGACCACTTCGCCCGGGGTGATTCTGATTCCCCCGCGCCTGCCCATCGCGGACGCAATCGATCTCTTGCCGCTGCTTTGCGAGCCGCGGAACGGGAAGATGTCCAGGACCGCATCTGCCTTCTACCCAGCCTGGTGATTTATGGGTTCTGAACTCGCGCGCGAGGTCCTCTAGCTTCTAGCTGCGCACCTCTTCCACCACCGAGTGCCCCCTTGATCGATCGCCGTTGGTCCAATGCCACTCTTCGGTCAGGCGCACGCGGCCATCGGATAGCAACTCGGGAGTTGCGATGCAAGCGCCTGTACGGAGCGCGCCGCCGGGACCCACATGGTGATAGCGCATATCCAGGCGGCCTTCTCCATCGCCGACCGCCACCAGGGCGCCGAAGCGGACGGGACCTCCGCCGTAAGTGGCCCAGATTCGCGCGCCGCTCTGGCGGTAGCGGAAGCGCGTGTCGCAATTGGCGTCGCCGTTCGGGGTATTCGTCCGAGATACGAACAGCCGCTGGTCCAGATTGACCGGTGGGGCCACGGGGTCCGCGGATGGCTCGTCCGGCTTTGGGTACGGCCGGGCGAGCGGGAAGGCTACGGCAGTATCGCCATGTTCGCGGCGGAATGCGAGGCGCTCCACGGCCTCGTCAACTCTCGGGAGGTGGCCTGCCGGAATCCACCACAACGCGAGATGCGCTTCGGCCGGCCGCTCGAACCACCGCGCGCGATCCCGGAACGCAGCCAGATGACCGCCATTGTACGTAAATTCCCTCAACGCTTCGACCGACTCCCACACGGAGAGATTGAAAAGGATGAGCGGGTCGTCGTAAGCCCTCACGGCGGTGGCGTCGCCTTCGGCTGTCGCCAGCCTCCACACGAATCCCGGACTACGGTCGGCGGCTGCATTTACGGCCGACAGTTGGGCGGCGAAATCCGACATCACTGGCGAATCGAGGGGCGCGCGCATACGCGCGATATTGACCTGCGCGAGATGGTAGTGTGGCGAGCGCATGAAAACAGTTTCGCACGAGGACTCCCCGGCTACGTGGCCGGGCCCTTGGGACTAAATGTGACAGGCCAGGAGGCCTGTCCTACTCGGAAGAAACCGGAACCGCCATGGCCGGTTCGGCGCTCGCGCGCAGCGCCTTGCTCTTGACATTCTTGGTCACGCCAAAAGCGAACGATTCGCCGATCGAGCCGGCATCGAATGCCCGAATGACATACGTGCCGTCGATGTTGGCGACGTCCAGATAGTTGCGCCCGGATTCCTGCGCCGGCTTGGCAATCGCGAGAAAAGTTGCATTGATGCCTTCCCCGCTAAGATGGATGACCGGCACGTGCGCGATGTCCCGCACCTCCGTGCTCATCCAGATGGTGTACTGGCCGGGCTGCAGAAGCGTGTTTCCCCAATACGCGGCAGCAGGCAGCTCGAAAGTACCCTTGAGTACTGATTGGGCGTTGGCCCGCACAGTGGTTAAGCCGAGCGCCAAACCGATGAGCGCCAGGCCGATCGTTAATTGTTTCCGAACGTTCATGCTTATTCTCCTTTAATGAGCCTCTCCAAGTGAACCCTTTGAGGCAGTTGTTTCGTCTATGCTGTAGATGCGCGGACCATACGCGATGCTTATCAGCAGGCAGTCAATTGTTTGTGATGATAGAAGCAGCGGATTTGAAAGGGTTTAGCCGATCATGTCATTTCCCGCGCCAAAATCCATGAGTGTCAGCCCGAAGCTACGTTTTGGACCCTTCGAGGTGGATCTCGAAAACAGGGAACTGCGCAAACACGGCATCCGCATCAAACTGCAGCGCAAGCCGTTTCAGATTCTCGAATTCCTGTTGCAAAGACCAGGCCAACTGGTGATGCGCAACGATCTGGCGCAACTTCTTTGGCCCGGCATGCACGTGAGTTTCGACCGCAGCCTGAATACCGCGGTGAACGCTCTGCGGCGCGCGCTGGGCGATACCTCGCGCAATGCGCGCTTCATCGAAACGCGGACGGGACTCGGATATCGTTTCATGGCGCCGGTGGAAGAGGTGGGCGGCGCGGTGGCGCATGCGGAGGCTGGCATTCAACTGGTTCGCTCGATTGCCGCCAGCGCCGGCGTTGGCACTGACGTCCCGCAAGACTGTCTGAAGGGACGGTATTTCTGCCACAAGCTGACCGAAGAGGATCTGCACAAGGGCGTGGCGCATTTCAACGCCGCTTTGGCGCAAAATCCAAACTGCGCCTTCGCCTTCGCGGGCCTGGCGGACGCGTATTGCCTGTCCGCATTGCTGAACATGGCGCCGCCGGGCGAGATCCATCCGCGCGCGAAAGAGATGGCGCTGAGCGCATTGCGCGCGAGGCAGGATTTGGGTGACGCGCACGCTTCACTCGCCAGCGTGAAGAGGCTGTTTGAATGGGATTGGGCCGGCGCGGAGGCGGAGTATCTCACCGCGCTGGTTTTGAGCTCCAATGCCGCGATGATTCATCAGGCGTACGGCGCGCATCTGGCGGCCACGGGCAAAGCCGACGAAGCGCTGCGCGAACTGCGGCGGTCGGAAGAAATCGATCCTTTGTCGCCCATGGTGAACGTGGGGGTCGCGTGGGGCCTTTATGTGGCGCGGGATTTCCAGGGCGCCTCGGAACAGTCCTGGAAAGTGCTGGCGATGGAGCCTAAGTTCGGCGCGGCGCAATATACGCTCGGGCTGGCGTATGCGCAGATGGGGCTGACCGAGGATGCCATCGTGGAATTGCGCAATGCACGCACCTGTGCGGGCGATCAACCGGCGGTGCTGGCGGCTCTGGCGCACGTACATGCCGTCGCCGGGGAATCCGGAGAGGCCGCCGGGATACTGGGCGAGCTGGAGAATTTGTCCCAGCGCCGGTATGTCTCGCCTTATTGGCTGGGCTTGGTCTATGCCGGCCTGGGAGATCGGGCGCGCGCGCTGGAATTGCTCGGCCGGGCGTATGAGGAGCGCGACGTCTGGCTGACCTGGCTGGGAGTGGAGCCGCGCTTCGATGCGTTGCGCACGGAACCGCGCTTTCAGGAGTTGCTGCGTAGCGTCGGCCTGGGGGGATAGCTGTCGGCGCTCAGCGATCGGCGATCAGCTCGTGTACCGTCGTGGTACTGGCTGAAAGCTGATTGCTGATTGCTGATTGCTGAAAGCTTTTTTACAGACCGGCAGCGGCTGAAACCGGAACCGTGACCGGCTGCCTGGCGGCGCCGCGAAGCGTCAGGTTTCGGACGGCCTTGGGCACGCCGAACCTATACGATCTGCCAAGCGGGCCCTCATCGAATTCCCGGATCACATAAGTTCCCTTGACGTCGTCAACCCTGAGACAACTGTGTCCGGAGGATTCTTCGGAGCCTGCCGGAGTGAAAAAAGTTGCGGTGATGCCTTCGCCCCGAAGATATACCAACTCGACTCCCGTGATGGCCCGGTCCAGCGACAAGGTATACGCGCCGGGCTGCAAGAGGGTGTCGTTCCAGTAAGCCGGCGCGGGCAGGGTGAAAGTTGCTTTTGTTATCGTTTGGGCGCTGGCTCCAGCCGCGGCCAGGCCGAGGAGAGCGATAAGCGCCAGACTGAGTGCGAATCGTTTATGTAAGTTCACAAGTTCTTCCTTTCATGCGCCGCCACGAGGCGGACTCATTGTTTCTCTACACGATCAGACGAAGCGGGCTGCGAAGTGTAGACGGCCGGACATCAATTGTTTGTCAATTTGGTTCAGGTACAATGGCTGGGGCGGGCCGAAACAAATGGAACATTACACCTGGGAGAAGATGGATAAGGAAGTCCTGAATCCGCGCATCTGGCGCAAGGTAATCGCGGGCGAAAAAGCCATGGTGGCGCAGGTCTTCATCTCCAAGGGAGCCGTGGTTCCCGAACACCATCACGAGAGCGAGCAGATCACTTACATTCTGGAAGGCGCGCTGGAGTTCGAAATCGAAGGCCGCACGATCGTGGTCTCCGCGGGCCAGGTGCTGCGCATCCCATCGCAGGTGCCGCATCGCGCGGTGGCGCTCGAAGACACCCTCGATCTGGATATCTTCAGCCCAATTCGCACGGATTGGCTGACGGGCCAGGACGACTATCTGCGCCGCGGTTAGCGCCCGCTTTTAAGGCACACTCTAAGCATGGATCTGGGAATCAAAGATCGCGTCGCCGTAGTGGCCGCTTCTAGCCGGGGTTTGGGCCAGGCCGTCGCGCGGGGACTCGCAAGAGAAGGCGCCAAACTGGCACTTTGCGCGCGCACCTCCGCGGCCCTGGATGCCGCCGCGGAGGAGATCCGCCGCGAGACAGGCGCCGAAGTGATGACGCGCGCTCTGGACGTCACCGGCTATGACGAGGTGCGGCGGTTCGTAGCCGCGGTGATGGAGCGGTTCGGCCGCCTGGATATTTGCGTGGCGAACGCGGGCGGTCCGCCAGCGAAGAGCTTCGCTGAAACCAGCATCGAAGATTGGCGCGCCGCGGTCGATCTGAACCTCATGAGCACGGTCTACTTCGCCAAGGAAGCGCTGCCGGTGATGCAACGGCAGCAGTGGGGCCGGTTTATCGCCATCACGTCGGTGGCGGTGAAGCAGCCGGTGGAAGGGCTGATTCTCTCCAACGCCGTGCGGTCCGGGGTCAGCGGGCTGATCAAGACGCTGGCCAACGAATACGGGCGTTACGGCGTGCTGGTGAATAACGTGTGCCCCGGCTACACGGCCACCGCGCGCCTGGTGGAACTCAGCCGCAGGCTGGCTGGGAAGGAGGGCGTCGATCCGGCGGAGATCGAGGCACGCTGGGCGCGCCAGACTGATCTCGGCCGGGTGGGCCGGCCCGATGAATTCGCGGACCTGGTAGTGTTCCTCGCTTCCGAGCGAGCCACCTACATCACCGGCGCGTCGATCGCGGTGGACGGCGGGCTGGTGAAGGGTCTGTACTGATTCGGACCGGCTCCGTTCCGATTTGGAACATGCTGTCCCGATCAGGTCGCGGGCGCCGGATGAATGGCGGCGAAAGAAACCATCTGCAATTGCTGTTGCACACTGATGATGCGGCTCTCAATGCCGGTCAGAAACACCGTTTTACGGGGTGACTCTGGCCAAGCCCGGACCACTTCGCGGCGGTATTTGAGGAATGCCATCTCTTCCTTCATGACCTGCGGGAATGCACGCGCCGTGCCACATGGTGAATTCAGAGCAGTGTTCTGATAGAGTGGTCCCGAAACCATATGTACACGACCGGCCAAAATGGGTATGGACCGCGGGTGGGCCAAAGCCCCGAGGGATACCCCATCTTCCTGTACACGGATCCGCGCTCGCGGGTCATGTCGTACGTCGTGCCGCGATGGTTGCAGGCGCCTTAGGAGCTCTGGCAGGCGGACTGGTTGGCGCGTTGGTTGGAGCTATTGCCGGGGCCATTGCAGGGAAGGTGCTCAAGAGGCAGGCTGCCTGAAGATTCGAACCGATGCCAACAGCAATTGCCAGCGGGGAAGGGGGCTTGCTTGATTCCGCTGGAAGGCAAATCCTCACACTTGCCGAGTACCGGAACCTTGGCGTCCTCGTTGTATTGGGTTTGTTGGTCTTTGTGTTTTGGAGACGCGGCAGATTCAAGGAGTGGCCGGGCGTTGACGATTGCATTTACGTCTGCACCAATGCGCTTGCGATCATTGGTGGTTTGTAGTCGGCGTCGTGTTCCTTCTAACTAACGAGGCCCCCAGCGATTGAACTGTTGTCACAATAAGCCCTGCCGACTATTGGGATCTTTGTGCCGATTGTGAGCCTCGGTCTCGCATTTCCAAGGCTGCGGGCGCTGTTACTCCGGCGCGGCAGCCAGCGGGTACTGGAGGACCCGCGCAGACCTGGAGGTCTGCCCCACCGCCTACCTCTCGATGATTTCTCTGAGCGGCCGCCAATAAATGTTCCGGAACGCCACCGGCCCGTGGTCCCCTTGGAGCATGATGGGATTCTCCGCCGCCTCCGGAATATTGTTGGCGGCGCGCGTGGGCCCGTCGACTTCCACATTGTTCTGCACGGACAGGCCGTTGAACACCACGCGAATGTACTTCGCATTTTCCGTCTTCTTGCCCGCGGCGTCGAAGCGCGGCGCGCGGAACCAGATGTGATACGACTGCCATTCGCCGGGCCGGCGCGAGGCGTTGCGGCTGGGCGCCGATCCGCCCACGCCTTTCTCATTGATCCACCGGTGATAAATGCCGCCGCCGTCCGAAGAAGTCACCGGCTCAGTCGATCCCCAGCTATCGAAGATCTGGCATTCGTATAGGCTGTGCATGTAGACGCCCGAGTTGGAGCCCTTCGCCAGCATGAACTCAACATACAATTCGATGTCGCCGAATTTCCGGTCGCTGATGAGGTTGGCGGTGCGGCCATTGAGGCCGTTCAGGATGCGGTCGCCGGGTCCGGGCACCGCGGAGAGCCGCGTGGGCCCCAGCAGGCGGTCCCAGACGATGCCGGACGTGCTGAACCAGTCGCTCCTGCCGGAACCCTGGCCGTGCCAGCCGGATAGGTCGTGGCCGTTGAGGAGCGGCATCCAGCCTTCCTCGACGAGATAGGGCGCATCGCCGTGGGAGTCGCCATCGTTGAACTGTTGCCGCTGCTGGGCGCACAGGGCCATGGCCGCCGCGAGACAGAGAATCGCTTTCCGCATACCAGACGAGTGTATCTCTGTTCACCAAGCCACGATGTTCACCGCGCCACCATGACCTTCAAGCGGTCCAGAGCCGCGGACCAATAATTCTGCAGCCGCTCTGCGTCGCTTTCCGCCAGCTTCCCGTGCGACACCACCACCCTGGTCTTGCCGCGCCGCTCGTAAAACCGGACCGCCACGCGAGTCTCATCGGGCCAGTCGAGATGCAGGATCTTGTGCGGCACGGTTTTCGAAATTTCGAATTTCGCGTCCGGCAGCCAGCGCGCCAGCGTGGCTGGGTCCTGCCACGCCGCCCACACCGCCGCGCGCGGAGCAGCCACGATCTTGCTGAGCGTCACTTCATATCGCTTGCCAGGGGGTTCGCCCCGCTCGTCCTGGCGTATGCCGCGCTCATTCTCGTAGCCCACCGCCACCATCTGGCTCCACCAGCGCGAAAGACCAATCTGTTTTTGAAGAAGGAGAGCGATCTCCTGGTGGTCCATCATGCGGGCGCCGGCCTTGTCCAGGATCTTGCACCACTCGTCCCAGGTCTTGCCTGTTTTTGCGCGTACCGCGTCGTCGGTGAGCGTGCCCACGCGTATCTGTTGGAAGGGCTTTGCCATAGCTTTGCCACAACGTGGTTCGATTTTAGCTCTAAACTTTGCGCACCGCCTGCCCCCGCAGTTCCCCCAGCAATTCGCGCACGGTCTTCCGGGTCACCGGGTCGCGCAGGTCCGGAGCCAGGTCGGCCAGCGGCGCCAGCACAAAGCGGCGCCCGCGAAAACGCGGATGCGGAATTTCGAGCGCGGGCGTCGTCACTACGGCATTCCCAAACAGCAGGATATCGATGTCGATGGTGCGCGGTCCCTTGGGCGCGAGGCGCCGGCGGCCAAGCTGGACTTCGACTTTGCTCGTGCGGTGCAGCAACTGTAGCGGGAACAGGTCCGTCTCGGCTTCCGCCACCAGGTTCAGAAACCAATGCTGGCCGGGCACATCCATGGGCTCGGTTTCGTAAACCGGCGAGACCCGGCGGATGTGCAGCCGCGGCGATTCGAGCGCGCGCACGGCCGTCTGCAACATCGCCTCGCGGTCGCCCATGTTCGAGCCCAGGCCCAGGTAGACAGTCTTCATAGTGCTACTGCTTTACAAAGAGTAGGCAGCTTATGCAGCACAGTGACAATAGCCCTCAAAACAGCGCGGGATGATCGCCCCGAAAGCGCCGCTGAATCTGAAAATATTCGTACGCCACCTCCGTGGCCACCCGCCCGCGCGGCGTGCGGTTCAGGAAGCCGAGCTGAATCAGATACGGCTCGTAGACTTCTTCGATGGTATCGGCCTCCTCGGAAATGGACGCGGCAATAGTGTTCAGCCCCACCGGGCCGCCGCGGTATTTTTCGAGGATCGTCAGCATGATTTTCTGATCGATTTCGTCGAGGCCGAAGCGATCCACTTCCAGCAGGTTCAGCGCGGTCTGCGCCACGGCTTGCGTGATGCGGCCGTCGGCGCGCACCTGCGCATAGTCGCGCACGCGGCGCAGCAGGCGATTGGCGATGCGCGGCGTTCCCCGGCAGCGGCGCGCCAACTCTTCGGCGGCATTGTCGTCGATCTCCACGCCGAGCAGGCGGGCGGAGCGCTGCACAATGACGGTCAACTCATCCACCGCGTACGGATCGAGCCGCAGCACCAGCCCGAAGCGGCCCCGCAGCGGCGCGCTGATGAGTCCCTGCCGCGTGGTGGCGCCGATGGCCGTGAAGCGCGGCATGGGCAGCGAGTGCGTGCGCGCGCCCGGGCCGGCGCCGACCAGGATATCCACGCGGAAATCCTCCAGCGCCGAATACAGCATCTCCTCCACGTCGGGCATCAGGCGGTGGATCTCGTCGATGAAGAAAACCTGGCGCGCGCGGATGTTGCTCAGGATGCCGGTGAGGTCCAGCTTCTTTTGCAGCACGGGCCCGGAGGTGACGGT
>PKYZ01000228.1:3016-20016 GCA_003132865.1 Bryobacterales bacterium | reverse complement strand
CCGACCCGTGGAGCGGCAAAGTAGCGCATGGCCCCACCTTCCCGCCCGACCCGTGGAGTGGTAAAGTAGCGCATGGCCCCACCTTCCCACGCGATCCGTGGAACGGCAAAACAGCTTGAACTGCGCCGCCACGTGATCTCCGGCGAATGGAAGGGCCTCTCCGCGGAGGGGAATGCAGCAGGCCCTTCAGTATAGCGCTTGGGCCATCGGCTTGTGGCTCATCCTACGGGTAATTTCCGTCCTGGTGCGCGGAAGTTACCGGCAATACCCCTTTGTCTTTGCGTATTTGGTGACTCTACTCGTGTCAACCGTGGTAGAGATCGGGCTTCAAGCTGCGCCCCAATCGGTGCAGGACGGTTACTACTGGATTGACGAGGTGATCCTGGACGTCCTGGTATTTTGTGTGGTGATCGCCTTTATCGATGAAGCTGCCCGGCATTCCAAGCAGAAGCTGATCGAGCGACATTGGCTTGTCCTGGCCGCGGCTCTGATCTGCGCCGTATCCTTCGCGATCCACCACGGCCTGCCCATGAATCGCCAGATGACTCTGATCAGCCGCGACTTGAACATCTGCGCGGTGATTCTGGACCTCATCCTCTGGTCGCTCCTGCTCACCGCGCGCCGCCCCAACCGCCGCCTGCTGCTGCTCAGTGGCGGACTGGGTCTGCAGCTTACCGGGGCGATTATGGGGGAACAACTGCGGAACTTGTCCCACAGCCTGCACAGCCTGCTTCTGACCGGGCAGTTGCTGGAAGTCACCACCGCTCTTCTGGCTCTGTACATCTGGTGGCGGGCGCTACGCACGGCGCCTGCGCCCAAAACCGCGCCCGCATAAAACCCATTAAAAAAGGGCGGGTCCCCGAAGGAACCCACCCGACGCTGAACGACGGCATTGCGCGGCCGGCGATTCTATTGCTGCGATTGTTGAGCCTGCGCGTGTTGGGGAGCCGATTGCGGCTGCGGCTGCGACCCCGAGAGGGAGTAACTCTCGTCGGCGCTGAAAACTTTTATTTCCACGCGGCGGTTCTTGGCGCGCGCGGCGCGGGTGTGGCCGTCATCCACCGGCTTCTCTTCCCCAAGCCCGATCATGTGGATGCGGTAAATGGGAATGTCATGCTTGGCCACCAGGTATTCGGTCACGGCATCGGCCCGTTTGCGGCTGAGCACTTCGTTGTACTGGCGCGACCCGGTCCGGTCCGTGAAGCCTTCCACGGCGATGAAGTACCGCTTGTTCTTGGAGGCATTCGCCACCATGCTATCCAGATCCTCGCGGTCCTTGGCGGTAAGCGTGTCCTTGTTGAACGCGAACGGGATCGTCAGATCGCCGACCTGCTTGTAATCGTCCAGGTTGGAAACCACCTGCCGCAGACTCTTGATCTCCTCGGAGTCCTTGTTTGCCAGATCGGACGCGCTGTTGGCCTTGTTCATGGCGTTTTGCGCGCTGTTCTGGGCCGTCATGGCCTGCTCTTTCGCGGCGCTGATGCCGCTCTGGGCCTTCTCGTCCACACCGTTGACGTTGGCCGTCAGGTCGGTGCGGGTCTGCTGGATTTGCTGGCCGTTCTTGTTAGTTTGGTCGCCGACCTGATCCACCTTGGCCTGGATCGGCGCGGTTGTGTTCTGTACGTACTTCTTGGTTGCGCAACCGCCGGTGAGCAGAGTCGCCGCCAGAAGACCTGCGCTGAGAATGCGTGTCATAGTTAACTCCTGGAGTGTATCATTGCAATTTTCGCGCCGATGTTGTCGTTCGCTGATTGTCAATGACTTACGGCTTGCACTTGGTGAGTTTTCGCCCATTTCTTCACTGGCATGGAAAACTTTACCGGGTCGCGGCGTATTACGAAACCTTAATCGTCTGCTGGCAAGCTGAATGACTAATGCTGCATCCTTTTCCCAATATCGGTAATGCTTCAGAATTCGTAGGGCAGATGTCTGGTCTGCGCGTCCGCCGCGGACGCTCTTTCGTTCGAAGAACCCGGTGCTCGGTTACAGGAAAAGTATGCGGCATTAGGCTGAATGCCTGCCCCACCTTTGCGGTAGATGGACGTGATATGTTCATCGGTGATGAAGCGACTCATCGGCATCTTCTGCGCAGCGGCGATCGGCCTGGTGGCACAGGATACCCGGTATCCCGCGGATGGGAGCCAGATACCCGGTCCTGGGCGGCGCGCCACTCCCGACTGGGTATCGGAACTGAGCGAGTGGCAGATCGCCGGAAGCGGCGAGCACGAGGCCTGGCTCAACGACCTGCGCCAGTGGCGGCGCGAGCGCCTCATCCGCATGGGCTACGACGATGCCGAATACCGGCGGCCCGAACTCTTGTGGACGCAGCGAAACTTCATCCAGCCGCAGATGATGGCCGAAGAACGCTATTTCTACGATCCGGCAGCCGGAAAGTATACAGTCGACCGCTACCTGGACGATGTCGACAAACGCTACGGCGGCATTGACAGCGTGCTCATCTGGCCCGTCTATCCGAATATCGGCATCGACAACCGCAATCAGTGGGACCTGGCTCGCGACCTGCCGGGCGGCATCCCCGCCTTGCGGCGGATGGTCGAAGATTTCCACCATCGCGGCGTACAGGTCTTCTTTCCGAGCATGCCGTGGGACACCGGCACGCGCGACGTGGCTCAGCCATACTGGAACGCGGCTGCCCAACTGATGGCCGAGATCGGCGCCGATGGCGTGAACGGCGATACCTTCGACGGGATGCCGCGCGCCTACCGGACGGCATCCGACCAGACCGGCCATCCGGTGGCGTTCGAGCCTGAAGGCTCGCCGCGCGCCGACGAGCAATTGATGTGGAACAACCAGAGCTGGGGCTACTGGAAGTATCCGTTCGCACCCATGGTCAGCAAACTGAAATGGCTGGAGCCCCGCCATATGATTAATGTCTGCGACCGCTGGGCGCGCGACAAGACGGACAATCTGCAAGCCGCGTTTTTTAACGGCGTGGGCTACGAAAGCTGGGAAAACATCTGGGGCATCTGGAACCAGATCACCGCGCGGGACGCCGAAGCGCTGCGGCGGGTCGCGTATATCGAGCGTCAATTCGCGGACCTGCTGGTCGCGCGCGATTGGGAGCCTTACGCGCCTACTCTGCAATACGGCGTTTTTGCGGCTCGCTTTCCCGGCGAGGGGCGCACACTCTGGACGGTGGTCAATCGCAATGAATATGACGGCGGCGGCGAGCAGATCCAGGTGCGGCATGCGGAAGGCGTGCGCTACTACGATGTGTGGAATGGCGTCGAGATCAAGCCACGCATCGCGGGCGCCGGCGCGGTGCTGAGCTTCGCCCTGGAAGCCCAGGGCTTCGGCGCGATTCTGGCGGTCATGCCGGGCGGCGCTCCGCACAACGTTCCCCACAGCATGGAGAGCATCCTGGCGCAGGCGCGACAGTGGGCGCGCGTGCCGCTGGCGAGCCTTTCGCACGATTGGAAGTTCCTGCCGCAGCAGATGGTCGAGATCGCGCCCACCAAGCCGCCCTCCGGAAGCCCGCCTGGCATGGTGCACGTGCCGGCCGGCGAATTCGACTTCCAAGTGACCGGCATCGAGATCGAAGGATTAAACTGGATCGGGTTGGACGTGCAGTATCCGTGGGAAGACGCGCCCCGCCGCGGCCACCACCATCCGCTCACGATGAAATCGATCTACATCGACCGTTATCCGGTGACTAATGCGGACTTCAAGAAGTTTTTGGACGCCACGCAATATCATCCGAAAGACGGACACAACTTCCTGAAGGACTGGCGCAACGAAACGTACCCGGATGGTTGGGCGAATAAGCCGGTCACCTGGGTGTCGGTAGAAGACGCGCGGACTTACGCCGCCTGGGCAGGCAAGCGGCTGCCGCACGAGTGGGAATGGCAGTACGCGGCCGAAGGCACGGATGGGCGGCTGTATCCGTGGGGCAACTCGTGGGACGAGCGCGCGGTTCCCACGCCATACAAGGGCCGCGACCTGCCCGGTCCCGCGGACGTGGATGCGCATCCGGCGGGCGCCAGCCCGTTCGGGGTAATAGATATGACCGGCAACGTGTGGCAGTGGACCGACGAATATGTGGACGAACATACGCGCGCGGCGATTGTGCGCGGCGGCAGTTATTATCAGCCGCAAGGGTCCATGTGGTACTTCCCACAGGCCTACAGACTGAACGAGCACGGGAAGTATCTCCTGATGGCGCCTTCCAAGGATCGCGCCGGGACGCTGGGGTTTCGATGCGTGATGGATGAGTAGCTTTCAGCGGTCAGCTAGAAGCGGTCAGCTAGAAGCGGTCAGCGATCAGGTTTCAGCGATCAGCCAGATGCATCGCGGTTGATGGCTGCCGAAAGCTGACGGCTGAAAGCTGACGGCTGAAAGCTTATAGGGACAGACCACGATGAACAAGCTCTTCAGATTTGGCACGATCGTTTTACTGGCGGTGCTGGTGGTAGCCTCGGCGCCCGCGCAAACTACAAACCCGGACAACGCCACCATGCAGAAGCTGCTTGACGAGGTCCGGCAATTGCGGGTGACTCTCGAAAAATCGGTCTCGCTCGGTCCGCGCATGCAGTTGATCCTGCAACGGGCCCAGTTGCAGGATGCCAGGGTGGCTCGGATCTCGCTGCAACTGGATGAGGTCCGCAAGCAAATCGCCGCCGAAACGGCGCGGCAGACCAATGCCAACGAACGGCTGGCCAAGATCGAACAGGACCTTTCGGCGGAAACCGATGCCGGACGCCGCGCGCAACTGGAAGACATGCGCACGGCTTTGAAAATGGCCGCCGGCAACGGTCCGGATCAGCAATTGAGGGCGCGCGAAAGCGAGCTCGCCAGTTCGCTCGGAACCGAGCAGGCGGCGCTCAACGAATTCAACGAAAAGCTGGATTCCATCGAGCGCCAACTCGAAGCTCCGCCCAAGCCGCACTGACCTCATCAGATGGGCCCCTCACAAACTGACCGCGCCACACCACCCGCGCCGGCCGGCCCGGTAATGGAACGCGAGCGCATCCTGGCGCTCGATCTGCTGCGCGGATTCGCCGTTCTGGGCATCCTGGTGATGAATGTCCAGGGATTCGCCGAAATCTTTGCCGCTTACCAGAATCCGACGGCCTACCCGCATAGCCTGGAGGGCGTGGACTACTGGGTGTGGCTCGTCAGCCATCTGTTAGCCGACGAAAAAATGATGGCCATCTTCTGCATGCTGTACGGCGCCGGTCTGGTCTTGCTGACTTCCCGCATCGAGGCCCGCGCCCAGCGGCCCTGGCCGATATTCCTGCGCCGCAGTTTCTGCTTGCTGATCTTCGGTCTGATGCACGCCTATTTGCTGTGGTCGGGCGACATCCTGGTCAGTTATGCGATATGCGGCGTGCTGGTATACCCGTTCCGGAAGCTGGAGCCGAAGCGCCTGCTGGCGATCGGCTTGGTGGTAGTGGGCATGGCTTCGGTGCTTGCCTTAGCCGGCGGGTGGTCCATGCAATTCTGGTCCGCGAAACAGGTAGCCGCCTTTATGCAGGACGTGTGGCAGCCAACCGCGCAGCAGACCGCCGCCCAGATCGCCGGGTATCGCGGCGGCTGGTTGACGCAGATGCCATTCCGCGCCGAGGAGTCGTTCATCACTGAAACTTCCGGCCTGGTGTTCGCAACGCTCTGGCGCGCTGGTGGGCTGATGCTGGTGGGCATGGCTCTCCATAAACTGGGCCTGCTAACCGGGAGCCTGTCCGCGCGCTTCTATCGCAATCTCGGCATCGCCGGAGCGCTTTTTGGTCTTCCCCTGATCGCATATGGTGTCCACCGTAATTTCCAGGAGCAGTGGAGCGCGCGGTATGCGTTCTTCACCGGCTCGCAATTCAACTACTGGGGCAGCCTGGGCGTCAGCCTGGCATGGATTTGCCTGCTCATGATCGCATCGAAAACGCCCGGCCTGCGCAGCGCCGTCAAGCTGCTGGCGGCCGCGGGCCGCATGGCGTTCAGCAACTATATTCTGGAAAGCTTGCTCTGCACTCTGCTCTTCTATGGGCACGGACTGGGCCTCTTCGCCAAGGTGAGCCGCGTACAGGAAGCCCTCGTCGTGCTGGCGGTCTGGATAGTCGTCTTGACATTCTCCCGGCTCTGGATGCGGCGCTTCTATTTCGGGCCGCTGGAGTGGTTGTGGCGCTCGCTCACCTACCGGGAGCGCGAACCCTTCCGCCGCCGCGCCTTGGGATGACGCCGTGAAGCTGGCGGTGGCCGATACTGCCCTCGAACGCGCTACGGACGTTGTAGGGCAGGCGGTCTTGTCACTGTATTGTGCGAGCCTTATTAGTTGGCTGGCGTCCGCTGTCGTTCGTAGACGGTCCAACCGGGCAGTTCGATGTCGGCAACCTGCTCATAACGCGCCAACATATCTCGAAGTGCGCTTGACTGGGGCTGCTCTCCCGGTGGAATCGCGACCACTGTGAATCCGGAAGGAAGGCCGGCTTCGAATTGATGCGAAGTCAGAGGGTATCCGGCAATCTCGCGATCATAGACCGAGAAATCCACGTGATATACCTTTCCGTTCGACAGGAGGCTGGCCATCGGGTTACAAGGAAAATATGCACGCCCGGGGTGCCGCAGCTCATAATGTAACGCGGCCTCCGGCGCATTCTCGTGAACATTGCGCAGACGCGAAGGCACGCTGAGCAACGTTCCCGGAGCGACACTGACCAATATTCCCAGAATGGCGCACAGCCAGGCACTACCACGCAAGAAGGAGTTATTAGGATCGGCTAAGTACTGCCCAATTGCCAGGCCCGCCGCGACAAACAGGAAATAGAGTACCAATCCCATATGGTTAACGTCTGCGCCGACCGTGACAATCGCCATGACCGTCACTGGAATCAGTGCTGGCGCGGCGAGCGCAAACGCAAGCCAGCGGTTCGCTCGAACGAAGTCTCGCAAATCGGGCCTGCGCTCCGCTGCGATCCACTGATAGCCCGCCAGGAGCAGCATCGGAAAGAGTGCCGGAAGTGCATCCTGTTTTCCTGCCCGGTAAAACATCACGAGAACCTCAATATATCCTTGTTTGAGAGGCCTGTGCGCCGCCATCGTGACCGTATTGAACAGGAAGGCATGCGCCGGCACAAGTGCCAGGATAGCCCCCAGCAGTACTGCCCCGCCAACCAATACTGCAGCCCCAAAATGGGCCAGCACTTTGGCGCCGGCGCTCACTCCTAGAAACAGCGCAATCGCCAGCACTATTGGCGCCATCGTCTGCTTGCTTCCCCAGGCCAGGACACAACCCACGCCCGCAAGCCAGGCCTGCGGCACTGTGATGGGTTTCCGTGGGTTACAGAATGCGCCGCAAGCGAGCGTCGCGAAGGCGAGCGCAGCCGCATCGGTGTGAATCATGCAAGCTGTGTGGAAAGTGCCCGGCGTTTGCATAATCAGGAATCCGCAGAACAGAAAGGCGGCGGTGGCGCCAAATAGACGATCGCGGGTGCCCTCGCTCGCGCGAAGCAATACCCAACCCAGCGGCACAAAGATGAGGAGCAGGGACAGGAGCGATCCCGCGAGCAGTGCATACGTAGGGCTATGAAGTCCGGCGGCTGCTAAGTAAAGGCAATGGCTCACTGGAGTATGCAGCGTTCCAATTACTGGGCCAGTTGCGTCCCGGTCCAAATAGAGACTGAACCCGTGCAACAGAGCCATGGAGCGGGCCAACCTGACCTCGTTCCAAACAAAAGAAGGAGAATTGAGTATCCCCGCGCCAGACTGCACCGCCAGTAAGGATAACAGTAGAGGCATAGCGGCTCCAGCCCACCGCATTGCCGGGTGGAGGTGTCTCATCCGGACGAGAATGAGCACGCCGGCGCCCAACGCCAGCAGCGCGAGAAGAATGAACGTCAAGATCGCCGCCGTTGCAGTTCGCTTCGGATGCGGCCCAATTGCCCGAGATACTCGAACCAGTGCCGCAACCTCACGTTGCTCCGTCCGCTGCGCCGCTTTTGCATTGTGTACCCGTGCTCCACTACATTTGCCGCACGCCCTCGCGCGAGGATTTCTATCAGCGTTTTGAATCCGGTGGGCCGTAACTCGATATCCTCGATGGCTTGCCTGCGAAACATGTAACATCCGCTGAGCGGGTCGGTGACCCTGCGGAATACTTTGGGCACAAGGAGCACCCCCACGCGTCTCGCGAATGCCGACAAAAATTGGCGGTGTAGAGGACATCGCCCCACCGAACCCTCCGCCGCGTACCGTGTGGCGACGACTAGGTCCGCATTTTCGATCTTCCGGAGCATTTTCGGAAGAATCGAGGGGGGGTGTTGAAAATCCGCGTTGATGGTTGCCAGCACGTCTCCGCGGGCAATCTGCCAACCCCGCACAACCGCGCTGGCCAAGCCGCGCTCTCCCGCCCGTCGCACGACACGCAGGTTGGGCCAATCGCTCGAAATCGCTGTGGCAACCTCACCCGTACCATCCGGACTCTCATCGTCCACCACGATCACTTCGTAATTGCCGCTGGCGGCCGAATCCAGACCCGCCCTTAGCGCTTCCAGAAACGGTCCGATATTGGCCGCCTCGTTGTACGTGGGGACCACGACGGAAAGAAGGGGGCATTGGGCCTGCAGCCGCGTCGCCGGCCGCCGGGCCACGATCAGCGGACCGGCCGGGGAAGCGGAAAATGACTCAACAGCCATCAGGACCCATCAGGACAAGTATACGCGATGGGAAGCCGGTGTGGGGTACCCGCGAAGCTTGGTGTAATAGCGTTCCCAAGGCAAGAAGAGAGCGTAACCAACCAGATGCGGCGTGAAATATACGCCCAGCATAAGTGCGATGAGCACCTGCAGGCCGAAAAGCCCAACCAGAGTGAGAGCACGAAGACGGCGTACGAACAATGCGGGCACCGCCGACAACTCGACGATCACGGTAGCCACCGCCGCAAACTGGCACAACCACGTCGACTGCGCCAGAAAGCTGCCGAGCCCAGTCGGAGGGGTGTGGGTGAAAAGCTCTCCCAACCAGATGGAGCGCATGTTCGTGGCGGTCATCCAGGCCAGTCCGCTATTCCGGAGCTTGGCCCAGCCAGCCGCGAAGAACACCAGAAGGAAAAGCGTCTGCGCCAGGCGAACGGGCCACCTATATCGCGGCGAGACTTCAGCCCGCGCTTCTCGACCCCTGCGCAAGGCCCGGTCGACCGACAGCGCATCGGCACAGCGCGACAGCGCCAAGATACAGAGGAGTAATACTGGAAATCCGTCGAGATGGTGGATCTTTCCGAAGCAGTTAGGCAACCCCAGGAGAAAGAAACCGAGAGCCGCCGCGGTCGCCATGCTAAAGCGCGAGACAAATCCGATCGCCGAGGTGACGAGCGAGGCTTTCCATAGGATTTGCAGAACTCCAATCGTTGCCGCGTTGCGCGGAGGGCCGGAGAGGAAGTGAAACGCTGGAATGGGCATCCAGAACACCGGCGAAACTTGTGTCCAGCCACGGTCGTCGAGCGGCAGATAGATCGCAAAGAGCAGACCGTAACTGACCACACGGACCAACGCAAGTTGTTCGGCAGTTTCCGGAGTGAACCAGTAGCGATGCCAGTTTTGGCAGAGGTTGGTCATCGCTCGGCCTCATTCCCAGCCACTTGGGCGATGAGGATTCGCTCCCCGGGTGGTTCGGAGCCTTGCAAACCCGGCCGCAGCGCCCAACGCACTGTGTACAAGCGCAATGCGCGGAGGGGTGGGCTGGCTTTCCGGCGATTGTACAACTGCACTAGGTTCAGAAGCGCCGCGTCAAGCGTTTGATTTCCTCCGCGCGCGCTTTGCAAGCGTGCCAGCGCCATGACCAAGCGCGCTTCGTCGAATGGCGCAAAATCGCGCTCGCCGCGCAGCGCAATCTCGCCCCGGTCCGTCACCGCATAGAGCCGCAGCCAAGACAGTTCCTCGGGGTAAGAGAGGGAGTACATGGGGTAACTGCCGAATGGCCAATGCTCCAAGCCCGTGACGATGTCGAAACCAGCAATTGCCAGGAAAACTACGATGGCGAGAGTGGCGTACCGAACCGGAGGCAAGGGCATCGCCAGTAGGTTATCATGTCAAGTCAACCCGGCTTGCGGCCCCCAATTGAAATCCCCGGCCAATATGTAGAAGCCGCTAGTATTCAGGCGAGCTTCACCCGCGGTGTGTTGGGTGATGGGAGTTGGGCTCTTGCACGGGATGTGCCGCCCACTATCAGGGACGTCCTTAGCAGCTGGGTCCGCGGATCAGTTCGTCGCCGGCGCAACACCTCTTGTACTTGCGCCCGCTGCCGCAAGGGCAGAGGTCGTTCCGCCCAACCCGGCCGTTCGGCGTCACGCGTCGCGGAGTTTCGCGGCGCCCGAGACTCATAATGTCGCTCGCCGCGCGACCCTGGCGCAGAAGGGCGGCCATGGCTTCCATGTACGGGTCAACGTGCCCGAACCAGGCCTTCAATCCGGCGCAGAGATAATTCAATCCGCCCTCGCCGCCAGGCGCCCTAAGAAAACGGTTCTTGGGGCACTCTCCCCAGCATTCAAACAGGAAAGCGCACTCGCGGCAGAGGCGCGGCAGTGTGTCGCGCTTGTTCTCTCCGAAGCTCCGTTGTCGATCGGAGCTCAGCATCTCCGCGAGGGGCGTGTGAAGTATGTTCCCCAACAGGTGCTTCGGTTCGACGAAATGGTCGCAAGAGTAAAGGTCGCCATTGTGCTCCACCACCGGCGCCACCCCGCACGTCTCACAGAACATGCACAGGGACGACTGTCCCAACACCGCGACGCCAGCATCGCGTCGAAGAGCTGGACATAGACGCGCCCAACGTCACGGCGCACCCACTCATCGAAGATCCCGATCAGAAAGCGGCCGTCCGATTCCGGCTTCACGGACCGCTCCGTCACCTGATCGCCGTTGGCACGTTCGACGATCGGGAGGAATTGATAGTAGCGCGCTCCCAACTCGTCCCGGAGGAATCGATACACAGCCAGCGGATTTTCGCTGTTGGCGGCGTGGACGGCACAAAGCACGTTGAAGTCTACCTTGTGCCGCTGCATCAGGCGAACCGCCTTCACGACCCTTTCGAACGTGCCTTGGCCGGCTTTGTCCCGCCGGTATGCGTCGTGCATGTCGCGCGGGCCATCCAGGCTAATGCCCACCAGGAACCGGTTTCTGCGCAGGAATGCGCACCACTCGTCATCCAGCAGGATGCCGTTGGTTTGAATGGAGTGGCGGATGGTTACGCCCGGCTTACGGTAACGCTCCGCTGTTTTCACCGTCAGCCGGTAGAAGTCGAGGCCCATGAGCGTAGGCTCGCCGCCTTGCCAGGCAATCGTGATTTCGGGGACGGAATGGGCCTCGATGGTCTGCCGAATGTAACTCTCCATCACCTCGGCGGACATGCGGAAGCTACTGCCCGGGTATAACGATTCCTTCGCCAGGAAGAAACAATAGTCGCAATTCAAGTTGCACCGCGCGCCCGCGGGCTTCGCCATCACGTAAAAAGCTTTAGGCGAAGTCCTATCGCGGGGCGCGGCGCTTTCGGAGGGCGTGGGCGTTAGCTGTGTCATCGCAGTCACAACAAAGCAAAGCTATCGCGTTCTGTTCAGCAGTATGTCAATCCCGCTGTCGGTGGCCACTACCAGGTCCGGCTTGTAGCGCTTAGGCTGTCCCTGGAATTCTCCGGCGACTAAAAAGGTTGAGTACAAGCCGGTCCCGAAGTACATAGGCGCCTGGAAGGTGCCATCCCCGTTGCCGGAGAAGACCTCCACGCCGCAGAAATCGTCCGTGGAAAGGGCTACATCCTGCTTTCCATCGCCGTTGAAGTCGCCTGTGACGATGCCCACGAACCCGGTGTCGATATACGGGCCGGGGATAACCGTCGAGAGCTGGAAGGTGCCGTCCCCGTTTCCCAGGAAGAGGTAGAAGCCTTGTTGCGCCGCCGATATGACGATGTCGGGGTGGCCGTCTCCATTGAAATCCGCGACCGCAATCTGGGGCTGTATGGTATCTCCATAGAACAGGTACGTGTTTGGCGTGCGGAAGACTCCACCTCCGGCGTTGATCAGGACGACTAAATGCTGGGTCCCACCGCCTTCCGCAATCGCCAGGTCGGTTTTGCCATCGCCGTTGAGGTCGGCCGGCGCCATCCACAACAGAGGCCCCATCGTCGGGAACGGCCAGTTCGCCGGTAGCAGGGCGCGTGGGGATTGAAACGTGCCGTCCCCGTTGCCAAACAAGATCTGGTTGGCTGTAGTCACCAGGTCCAGTTTGTGATCCCCATTGAAATCCGCGGCGAAGATGTAGAAGCCGGTAGTGTTTCCAGTCGTGGTGATGATCGGCGACCCAAAGGTGCCATCCCCGTGGCCCAGCAACACCGCAATCTCCCCGTTGGTCAGAGCCACGGCCAGATCTTGATGTCCGTCGCCATTGAAATCTCCGGCGATGGTCTGGTATGCGGCCAGAGAGATGCTGGCGCCCGCCGTGAAGGGGCTGGCCTGCTTTCCGGTGCCCAGCAGGATGGAGACGCCATTGCCCGTAGTTATGGCCACGTCGGGATGCCCGTCGCCATTAAAATCGGCCGTGGCCGGCGGTCCCGTTCCGGATGGATAAGGCAGATGCAGCCCATCCTGGTAGGTGCCCTTGCCTTGGTTCAGCAGCACCGAGACCATGCCGCTGCCGAAGCCCGCCGCCACGATATCCAGCAGGCCGGGCTTACGAAGCGGCGCCAGCACCAGGCCCACTTCGCCGGCACCCGTGTAGGTGCGTCCAGCCACGAAGGTGCCGTTGCCTTTGTTGAGCAGCAGGGCAAGCTCGACAGTGTTGGCGGTAGCGACTACCAAATCGGGGTAGCCATCCTGGTTGACGTCACCGACGGCTATGGCGAATGTCCCTTTCGGGTAAGAGATGCTCGTCGGTGTGCCGAACGCTCCCCCTCCCGTAGCTAGGAACACCGTGACGGAGGGAGTATAGTAGAGCCAGCCGCCCGCGGTAACTACGTCGATCAGACCGTCGTGGTTCAGGTCCGCCAACACGATAGTGCCGGCTGGGTGGGGTAGAGCGAGAGTATTTCCCGGCGTGAAGGTCCCGTCGCCATTGCCCTTCAGGAGGGTAACGCCCGACAGGACGGCGGCGGCGATATCCGGGATGCCGTCCTGGTTCAGGTCCGCTATGGCAACGGCATAAATCTCTTGCGAGGAAAGGTAGACCGTGGCGTTGCCGAAATTCCGGCCGCCCAGATTCAGGATCACCGATACGCCATTGCCAAACCCGCTCGAGGTGGCGGTGCCCGCCACGATGTCGGGTTTGCCGTCGCCGTTCAGATCGGCGACGGCGACGGCGCCGCCTGCGAAGTTCAGGGGGAGGAAGACGGGTGCAGCGAAGCTCCCGTCTCCATTGCCGAAGGCGACCGCGACGTAGGCGCCTACGCCGTCAACCCATGCGAGGTCGAGCTTGCCGTCGCCGTCGAAGTCGGCCACGGCAATGCCGACTTGGCTGCCGCCCCAGCCGGTCGGCCCAGGCCGAAATGTGCCGTCGCCGTTGCCGAAATAGACGCGCTCTTGCTCGGTCACGAAGTCGAGGATTCCATCGCCATTGAAGTCACCGAGAGCGACCACCTGGGGGAAGCCCCCGAGATAGTAGTCGCGCCTGGCGGCGAAGTTGGGTGTCTGGGCTGCCAGCGACGGCAGGACCAGGAAGAGGCAGGCGGCGATGGCGATTCGGGCCGGTGCGCTAGTTGCCACGCAAGAAATGCTCATGGTTTATCTCCACAGTACCGGCTACGAGGTACAAGGAGGCTGTTGGTCCGCCCCCAGGGTGTCGGTGATGTAAGGGTTATAATCCGCCATCGCCTGTTGCGCTACGGCGGCCAGCCCGCTTCCGCTCAGGGGGGCCATCAGCTCCGAGGCGATCAATCCGGATGCGCCACTCCTCCGGTATTCGATTGGTCCGTCGCCACCGGCGCAACCACGTTCCGTTCGCCGGTTGCGGCGGAAATCGAATCCCATTAATCATACACCGGCGGCTCGGGCAAGTCAACGGGTATTCAGATCTTATTATTCATCACGCATAGTGACGCCTTCCAAATAAGAAGATCCGATATGCGATAAACTACCGCTGGAGGCTTTTATGCAAGCAGATTCCACGCGGCTTTCCTCGCAGTTTCCCTCGCAACCGGCGCGCCGCGACTTCTTTAAAACCGCCGCCGGAGTGCTCCTGCTCAAGCCGAAGACGGTGTTCGGAACCGAGGCCAATTCGGCCGTCGAAGTGGGACTGATCGGTTGCGGTGGCCGCGGCAACTGGATCGGCGCGTTCTTTCCGGAGTTCGCCGGCGCGCGCATCGTGGCCCTGGCCGATGTTATTCGCGAGCGCCTGGATGCCACGCAATCCAGCTTCAAAGTGGATCCCTCGCGCACCTATTACGGGCCGGAAGCCTATCGCGAACTCGTCGAATCCAAACTGGACGCGGTGGCCATCGAGACGCCGCCCTATTTCCATCCCGAGCAGGCGCGCGCCGCGGTGGACGCCGGCAAACACGTCTATCTGGCCAAGCCGGTGGCGGTGGATGTGCCTGGCTGCCGCAGCATCCTTGAAAGCGGTAAACGCGCCCAAGGCAAACGCAGCTTCCTTGTGGACTTCCAGACGCGCTCACAGCCCGTGTTCCAGGATGCGGCGGCGCGCCTGCAGCGCGGCGATATCGGCAAGCCCGTCTTTGCCCAGGTATTCTACTATGCCGGCAGGCCCGCGCCCGATAAGTCGAAACCCGGCATGGATCCCGGCCAGGCGCGCATCCTGAATTTCTACATGGATCGCGTCTTAGGCGGCGATATCATCGTCGAGCAGAATATCCACGTGATCGACCTGGCCAACTGGTTCCTCGCAGGGCATCCCATCGCGGCGCACGGCACGGGCGGTCGCACGGACTGGAGCGGCACGCCCTTCGACACCGGAGACGCCTACGACCATTTCCTGGTTACCTTCCAGTACCCCAACGGCGTGCAGGCGGATTTCAGCTCGAACCAGTTGACCAACAGTTTCAGCGATCTTTGCGTGCGCTGCTTCGGTATCAAAGGCGCTGTCGATGCGCACTACGGCGGCCTGGTGCGCATCACCGGCGAAAACGCCTGGCTCGGCGCGGAGAAGGACGATACCTTCAAGCAGGGCGCCATCAACAACGTCAAGGCGTTCATCGATAGCATCCAAACCGGCAAGCTGCTGAACAACGCGGAACAGGCCGTGGAGAGCAACCTGACCGCGATTCTAGGCCGCAACGCCGCCTACCAGAACGGAACCATTACTTGGGAAGAGCTGCTGCGTTCCGACGAGAAGTTCGAAGCGAACCTGAAGCTGCGCTGGTGAATCACGGTTTGGCGCTGGCCGGTTTGGGATTCCAAAACTCCGGATCTCCCGCCGCGAACTCCTTCGAGACGTAGCTCATCCGTGGATTGAAAGCGAACAGCAGGCTCTCGGTCGACTGCACCACCTCCGGGGCAAGCGCATCGAGACGCTGCCGGTTGCGCTCCCCCATGGCCTGCCGCGCGGCCGCCAGGCGGGCCGGGGCCGCGTCCATGTGCGCCAGCGAGTCCATCGGCGAGAAGATCAGATACGTTCCCGACGGGCCGCCCGAGATCGCTTGGTAAGTGAGGACCGGCTGGTCGGAGTTAGACTTCTCGTCGCCATCGATCAGCAGCTTGGCGATCTGCGCCAGGTCCGCGTCATGGCCATACTTGATGCGAAGCACGGTCACCCCCATATGCCGGCACTTCGGCAACGACGACATCGCCTCCGCCGGGTGAAAGCTGAGGTCGCCGCGGTAGACCGCCAGCAGGGTGCGCGAGCCGGTGCGCAGTTCGCCGTCTTGCACATTTGCCACTTCCAAATCGGCTGCGAGCGGCGATTGTTCGATCTCCGCGCGCGCCTTCTCCATGCCGCCAAACGAGTCGTATGGCTCCAGAAACCAGGCCTCCGAGGGCCCCGATTCCGCGGTCATCCCCACGTAATGCGTAGTCACGTTCCCCTTTGAAAAGATGCGGGGCCAGGCTTCTTCGGCCTTGGCGTGCGCGGCCTCACGGCCTTCCTTAATCTGCTCCCTCACCACCATCGGGACTTTGGGCACGGGCGCGGGCGCGGCCTCTTGTATCTGCGCGGCCATCTGTGAGGCCATCTGCGAGGAAAGCAGCGCGATGCCTGCCAAACCGATCGCGGCGACCGGGAAAACGTTCGGCTTCATACGTCACCTCAGGGGTTAGGTTACAAGACGGCGGTACATGGCGGCAAACGCCGGAATGCCGATCTGTTCGGCGCGCAGCGCAGCCTCCGGCCAACCGTCCACTGCAGCGCCATATTGGGCGGCCAGGTTGTTGCGCAGGGTTTTGCGCTTCTGCCGGAAACAAAGCGCTACGAAACGGAGAAAGTCCGGCCGGTCTGCGATGCCCAACTCGGCGGCGCGGTCGTGCGACTCGAAGCGCAGTACGGCCGAATCCACCTTGGGCGGCGGATGGAAGGCGGCCGGCTTCACTTCGAACAACAACTCGATATCGGCGGACAATTGCATGGACACGCTGAGGTATCCATAGTCGCGGCTGCCTGGAGACGCGGTGATGCGCTCGGCCACTTCCTTCTGCGCCAGGAACACGCCGCGCCGCACAATCGGGCCGAGACCCATCACCCGATCCAGTATGGCTGTGGCGGCGTAGTAAGGAAGGTTGCCCGTAATCACCGCCGGTCCCCATTGGCCGAGATCGATCTGCAATGCGTTGGCCTCGACCACTTCCAGCCGGCGATCCTCGGCGTGCGTCTGCGCGAGTCTTTGCGCCAGATAGCGATCGATTTCGACGGCGATGACGCGATCCGCGCGAGCCAGCAGGTGCGTAGTGAGAGCGCCCCGGCCGGGACCGATCTCGACGACGAGCGGCTCCCGATCGGGACATGCGGCGCGCGCGATACGTTCGAGAACCGCGCCGCGAATCAGGAAATGTTGGCCGAGTTTCTGGCGCGCCACGGCTAAGAACCTGTCAATAGATGACTGTGCAGTCCAGTGGGGCAGGACTCCAGTCC
>PKYZ01000228.1:0-3011 GCA_003132865.1 Bryobacterales bacterium | reverse complement strand
CGAACTACGTAGTTGATGCGGCGGAAGGAAACCAGCACCTTGCCGTTGGTGGGCTGCCCGAACCAAGTAGCCGGCGTGAACCGGCTGAAGAACATCATCTTGGTGAGATCCGCCTGCATTTCCGGGCTGACGTTGCCCTGCTGCACGGAATAGTCCGTCGCCTGGCCCTTGGCGTCAACATACAACGCCACCACGGTTTCATCGTTATGAATGCCGAGCGGAGCGACCTCTACCAGAGTGGCCGCCGTGTAGAACCCGGTCGGGACATCGTTCAGCACACTGGGCCGGGAACCAAGCGTGGGCACCAGCAGGGCGAACAGCAACAGGGCGGAAACCAAGCCTCCCGCCAAGGGCAGGGCCAGCGGGCGCATCAGATTATCGACGGCCAGCTTTATATCGACGGCCCAGGTGTGCAACGCCAGAGTCAGCGTTTTGGTTGCGTTCCAGCGGGCGCGCTCATGCGAGGCGAGCACCTGCAATTGCGTGCGCAAGCGCTCGGGAACCGCCGCCGCCGGCAGACTCTTCAAACCATCGCGCAACTCGGAAAGCCCACGCAAATGCGTCGCGCACTCCCGGCATCCAGCCAGGTGCCCGGCCACGCGCGTCCTTTCATCCCCGGCCACTCTGTGGTCCAGGAATCCCGACAGCGAATTTCGCACCGTTTGGCAACTCATAGCACCTACTCGGCCGTCTTCGGCAACCAATTCATCACCGGTTGCGATTGCAACTTCTTTTCCAACTCTTGCCGCAAAGCCTCGCGGCCCCGCAGAATTCGCGACTTCACCGTACCGAGCGAAACCTGCAAAACCTCCGCGATCTCCTCGTAGCTCAAATCCGTGATATCCCGCAGAACCACCGCGGCCCGGAACGTGGGATTGATGCGGGTCAGCGCGGCTTCGATCATGGCTTGGTTTTCCCGATCGAGCACGTAATCGAAGGGCGACTGGGCGGCGTCGGCCAGTGTGTCGGCCCGGCTTCTGGCATCGTCCTGCTCCTCTTCGATTCCGACCTCCCGGTGACGGTGCCGGAAAAACCAACGCCGCTGGTTGTGGGCCTCGTTGATGGCAATGCGGAAAATCCAGGTCTTCAGGCTGCTTTGGCCGCGAAAGTGGCCCACATTCCGGAATACCTTGAGAAACACTTCCTGGACCACATCGGAGGCGTCCGACGGGTCGTTCAACAACCGCAGAGCGAGATTATAAACAGGCTGTTGGAATCGCAACAGCAGCGTCTCGTAGGCGAACTCCGACCCATCCCGGAGGGAGCGAACCAGCGCCAGATCTTCGGAATCCGTCGCTGCCGTCTTCTGCGCGTTGAGGTCCAGAATTGAGGTGGCCACCGGAGGCATCCCTAGAACCATTATAGACACCATCGGCTGATGGAAAGTTCCCGCCTTCGCGGGGCGGGCCGGGACAGGCCCGGGTGGCCCACCTTTCTCGAACGATCAAAGCCCAAACCATTGGATCTAAAGCTGCTGGCTCCGCTTGTGCGGATCGCGCGCGATATGGCCGGGTGCGACGTGCGCCAGCGGACCGCAACCGGCCTGCCGGTCCTGATCGTCCCCGAGTGCCGATCCGAGTCTCAGCCTCCGGAATGGCGACCAACTGGCCGAGCCGTCCTCCGGCACCTTCAAACACTTCCGAGCGCCGCAGGACCAGACTGTTGGCGGGAAGGGCTGTTCTCGCCAGCTATCGAGATCCGCTTACCGCCCCCTTCTCGAAGGCCATCTTCCCAAGCTGGACGTCGCGGGTTCGAGTCCCGTCTCCCGCTCCATCTTTTCAATCGCTTGGATGCCTCGCCGAATCAGCTCTTGTCTCATTTGTCTCAATTGGAGGTCAATGGATCGGATTCGAGTGCCTTGAAATCCGACCAAAGCGCCGACGACGCCTCCCGTTTGCGAGCGAGCGACGAATCAACGTACTCCGCCAAGTGAACGCCTAGGCCGTGCCCCTGCTGATCGGCGATGATCTTCGGGTCCGTGCCTCTTTCCTCGTGCAGCGTCGAATGTGATCGCCGCAGCACTGCGAAGTTAATCCAATCCAGTCCCAGCGGCTCCAGGCGCGGGTGAATACTCCGCCGTAGCACGTTGTCCGGCAGTAACGGGTTTACGATCCGCTCGCTGGGAAAGACCCACCCTTCATTGCTCCGGTCGGGCAGAGTCGCAATCCAGGTCGTAAGCCTTTCGAAAATCTCCGGTTCCACGCCAACCTCCCGGATTTCGTTCGTCTTGGTCGCATTGACGTCGCCCTTATACCAAGACCGTTCAATTCGAATCGCTCCCGCCTGGAACAGATCGCCGTTCTTTAATCCATAAACCTCCGATTCTCGCAGCCCGCAGAATGTCACGAGGTCGAACGCGAGCCGCTCTCTTTCATCCAGAACAGTCCACGCGCGAAAATACTCGGCCAGCGTCACCCGACGAAGTCGGGAGCGGTCCGACCGCCTCGCGGTTTTTGGCGTTTTTAGGCCCGCGGCGATGTTGGATATCAGGTATTCTTCTGCAATCATCCTCTTTACCATATCGCCCATCGCAAACCTGACCTTGCTGACCGACTCGTAACTCAAACCTGACCCTGCCAGCTTACGTAGCACCGTGCGAAGATGCTCAGCCTTGAGATCGCGGCAACGCAATCCTCCGATCTCAGGCAGGACGGACCGCCTAAACAGGTATTCGGCCTCCTGCCCTGTGGCCTTGCGCCAGTCTCCGTTTTCGTATTTCTGCGGAATATACACTTGTTCCACAAATCTGCGCACAGGCTCACCTCCGAGCGCGTGCGCAGGGTTTCTGTTCAATACAGCAACGATGTCGTCCAACGCGGTCCGGGCTTGCTTCTCGTCCATCTCCGCGGTTCGTCCGAGTTGAACACGTTTCTGCCGAGCACCTGGGGCGGGATAATATTTCCCGTACCAGACCTCTCCGTTCTCTGATTTGCAAATACTGCCTCTTTGGTACCTTCTGGTGGTCATGAGCGCGTCCCTTTCCGCGTCTCTGCCACGAATTCCTGAATCTC
>PKYZ01000616.1 GCA_003132865.1 Bryobacterales bacterium | reverse complement strand
CCAGGCCTGGTTGTCTTCCTCGGCGCCGATCCACACGTCGAAATTGGCGCCGATCCACGAGCCCGTGTAAATATGGTCAAGCGGTTGCGGCGCCATCAGGCGCAACGCCTCGCTCACCGTCACCGCGCGCATGCGGCCATCTTCGGAGATGCGCCGGTATAACTCCCGCAGGAACGGCCGGCCGTTGTGGTCGTAGTATTCCCAGGCGTTTTCGCCGTCCAGAATGATGGGAACCAGCGCATCGCGCCCGGCGCCGAGAATGCCGGCGCAATTGTCGTGGATGCGCCGCAGAAAATCGTCCGCGGCCGCGGCGGCGTCCATGCGCGAGTAGACGAAGCCGATGAGGTCGCTCATGAAATGGTCGCGGAAGATGACGCCCATGGTCCGCCCGCCTTGGCGCCATTGATAAGGCTTGTAGAGACCGTCGACCGCAATCGTTTGCCCCAAGGTCCGGTTCAGCACGCCGCTATCGGTGGCGGCCCACTCGAAGCCCAGTTCCGCGGCGATGCCGAAGACTTCGTCTGAGACCGAGCCTTCCGAGGGCCACAGGCCCACCGGCTGAGTGCCGAAAGTGCGGCCGCAGTACTCGCGCGCCATGGCCAGTTGGGTGCGCGCGTCGCCCGGATAGCGGTATCGCGGGGGCAGCGGCACATTGGGGTGCGAGACGCTGGCGATATTGGAATCGCACAGCAGCGGCAGGATGGGGTGGTAATACGGCGTGGTGGAGATTTCGATCTGGCCCGAGCCCGCGAGCCGGCGATACACGGGCAGCACCTGGCTCACGATCTCGCGCTGCTTTTCTCCCATGCGGCGCTGGTCGGCCGGCGTAAAGTTGCGGCCGCGCGTCACCCATTCGCGGACCTCGGCATCCTGCGTCTGAAATTCCTCGTCGAACCAGGCCAGTTGCGACCACATCTGCAGATCGCGGAAATCCTGCGCGCCGAACGAGGCTCGCGCACCGGAGTCTTTCTGCCGCCGGTAAGCGTCGAGCAACTCGCCGTAGCGCGGGTAGCGATAGATCATGCGCTGCGGGTCGGAATAAAAGGAATGGCGCAGCAGGAATGCCCGATCGGCGTCGGTCAACTCTTCGGCCAGTTTGAGAGCCAATTGGAGAAACGGATCGACGGCCTCGCCGGAAGCGTACTCCGCCACCTGCGCCATCATGGAGGGCACCAGGTTGAAGGTTTGGCGCACGTTGGGAAACTCGCGCAGAATCTCGACCATGCCGTAGTAGTCTTTGAGGGCGTGCAGGCGGGTCCACGGCAGCTTGTACTCGCCGGACGCGAGGTCTTTGTAGAACGGCTGATGCATGTGCCAAAGGAAGCAAAGATAGATGCGGGGCATGGGTTACTCGTGGGGCAGGACTCCCTCGGATATCGCTGATCCGGTCACACAAAGAGCGGGTCCTGGAGGACCCGGCCCAGAGGGCACCCCGACCTGGAGGTCTGCCCCACACTTCATTTCTCTGTGGATGATGGTAGGCATCAGCGTGCGAAGAAACTGCTGGCGGGCGGCGGCGCGTGGGTGCCTTTGATGGCCAGCCAGAGAATATCGTTCAACTCGTCGGCGTCGGCGCGGTCCTCTTCGCTGAAATCCAAGCGGGAGGACCGCTCCGTAGTCGCCGAGTGCAGGGGATTACGTTCGTCGAGCGGCACGCGCGGCTTTTCGGCCTCGTAGGCCGCCGGGTCCGCGGCCGCCTGAAATGCGGCGGACATGGGCCGCGCCGCGGCGTCGAACTGGGTCATGGGCCGCAGCCCCAGGATCAGTTCCATGGTGCGCAACATGGAGGCGGTATTGTACATCGAGCTGTCCACGGCTTTGTGCTTGACGTAGGGCGAGATGAGAAACGCGGGCGAGCGGTGCGAATCGACGTGGTCGGGGCCGTTCTGCGCGTCGTCTTCCAGAACGAAGATGGCGGTGCTGGTCCAGAAGCGGCTCTTTGATACCGCCTCCACCAGCATCCCTAGCGCGTAGTCGTTATCTGCGTTCATGGCAATGGGGGTGAGCTTGCCGCCCTGCGTGCCGCTAGTATGATCGTTACCGAGTCGCATGAACGTCAGTCGCGGCATGGCGCCGGATTTCTCAAACTCCGCGAGGTCGGCCAGAAACACCTTCACGCGTTCCACATCGGGATAGTCGAGATCGAAGTCGCGATAGTGGAGGTTCGTCACGCTTCTCAGAACCGGGTCGCGGACCAATTCGATTTGCGTGCCGTCGGGAGCGGCCTTGGCGCGATTCTGAGCCATGTAGCCGTAGTTGCGCATGGAGATTCCCGCGCCGGCGGCGCTCGACCAGAGATATCCGGCGGGCGGCGCGACGGTAGGCTCCTGCTCTTCGTAGTCGTAGTGGTTGCGGCGATTGGCGTAACTGTTCGGCCACATCTTCTGGATGTAATCGGTGGCGATGGCCGCGGTCGACCAGGAGTGGCCGTCGGCGCTCACATCGCCGTTCACATAGAAGTTATCGAGCAGCACGAACTGGCGCGCGATCTTGTGTTCGTTGGGCGTGACGTTTTCACCGAACAGCACCAGGGAGGGATCGCCGTTGCCTTCTTTCATATCCCCGAGCACCTGGTCGTACGAGCGGTTTTCCTTGACGATGTAGATGACGTGCTCGATGGGCGGGAACGGATTGGGCGTTTCCAGCTTCTCGTCGCGGTAGGGGGAGTTGGCCATGGCGGCCTTGGTGTAAGCCTGAAGCTGCTCGCCGGTAAATGGGTCGATAAACGAGGCCGTGCCGGTTTGAATGCGGCCCACGTATTCGACGGCGGCGGTTTCACCCTTGTGGCTGGCTTCCGGCCGGCGCGTGGGATTCGGCCCGTGCGGATTCGGATGCGAGCCGAGCCCGCGGCCATTCAGCACCACCAGCGTGCCATTCGGCAGCACGCGCGCCGCGGTGGGATACCAGCCCGTGGGAATGAACCCTTCGACATGGCTGCGTTCCTCGGAGATATCCACCACCGCCACCACGTTGGCGTCGGAGCAGACCACGTAGAGGTGCTTGCCTTGCTGGCCAATGGCGAGGGCGCTGGGGGTCATGCCGGCGGGTTGGCGCGGCGTCATGGCGGTATTGATGGTCTCGACCAAGCGCAGCTCGTTGCCCTCGGAGACGCCCAGCGTGTAGACGCTGTTGGTGTTGGAGGCGGCGATAAACAGGCGCGCGGCCCAGGGCGTTTCACCTTCGGACGCCTCGCTCTTACCGGCGGCCCAGATCATGTCGGTGGGATGCGGGCCGAGCCGCACGGTGGTGAGCTGGTTGCCGGAGGCGGTGTCGTAGTGGCCCACGGAGCCATCCGTCCAGCTCGTGACGAAGAAGGACTTGCCGTCGGGATGGAAGAGGATGCGGTAGGGGCGGCGGCCGGTTTTGACGCGATCGATGAGCATGCCGGATTGCGGATTGATCACGACCAGCGAGTCGTGATACAGATCGGCGGCGTAGATCAGGCGGCCGTCCGGGGTGAGCGCCACGTCGCCGATGAAGTCGGCATGCGTGCGTTTGTCGGGCGGCGCCACCGTGAAGGTGCGGGTGGGTTCCAGCGCGCCGTTGGCGAAGGAGAACTCGAAGACCGCCGCGCGCGAGCCGCCGCCCACGTAGACGCGGTCGCCTTTAGGCGAGAAGGTCAGGCCCAGCCAGCCGTCGGCCACGGGCACGCGATTGGTTTCGCGGCCAGTGGCGGCCTCCAACACGCTGATGGTGGGCGGCTTGTATCCGCCGTTCAGCACCAGGAGGTAGTGGCCATCGGGCGAGAGGGCGGTGGACATGGGAAAAGTGTCCAGCGGGATTTGCTTGCCGGCCGATTCGAGGCGCCAGCCGCTATTGAGCAGGAATCCGCCGCCGGGAAGCGGGCCGACCTGCTCGCGCGGGGCGGGCTGGGAGCACAGGAGAGCGGCGGCTAGAAGGAGGGCAATGCAGAAGAATGAGCGCATCCTGCCTACGATCATACCGTGTGGCGCGTGCGGACGTGGAACGCGTGACTCTTTACCGAGCGCTT
>PKYZ01000342.1 GCA_003132865.1 Bryobacterales bacterium | reverse complement strand
ACGAATTCTTCTGACGAGTCATCTTTTGAAGCGCATTTGGGACCGTCCAGCACGCTTGGTCGCTGGCACTTCGCACTTTCACTGCGCCACCGAATCTTCGATCAACTACCCGAACCTGGTCCCCGAGCTCAAGTGTCGCGAGGCCTTTCCGGCTGTGTGTGCGGGTCATTTCTTCGTAGCTTCTTCGGACAACCCGGTCCTGAAGTTCACTCAACGCTTCTTTGGACTCCATGCACCAAACCTGCTTGGTCACAACCGCGTAGTCGCCCTCCAGGAGCGTCTGGTCTACCAAACCACAACCTCCCAGAAATGCGTGAGCCAAAGCAAGCCCAAGAGTCGGCCAGAACAGCCTTGCCAAACTGCAACATAAGCCACCGTGAGCTTTCGCGTCTGCATAGATAATCCCTGGGTCGGCTATCTCCCCAGCGCCGGATTGGTTCGGCAGCTTGAATTTCAGCCGCGGTTCGGCTGAAACGGTGTCGGTCACCCAATTCGCTCAGCCGCTAGCTGTTTGAAAACAACCGATAAGCCTGATCGATTCACCCTGCGGAAAACCTCGTGCTACTCCTAAGTCGACAACGGAACACACGCTGTCGCTAAAGGCTACCCGCACTCCCCGCAGGGTGTTCTGCTGGGGTCTCCGATGCTCTTTGCCATTCTCATGACACGAGCCGTAAGCGGCACCTCAGGCAACAAAGCACGGTTTGGCGCCTGTCGAGCAGTTCGACCGAAACTTCCGATAAATTCCGAAACAAAAGAATAATAATGGCTGTACATCCACAAAATCTAAGAAACGGTCTGCTCGGCAGATTTCGTTTGCCAACCCAGTTCCGCAGGCCAGACCTCAAGCCAGGCGGACCACCTTCTCCCACTGCCCATTGCGCGCCGAACGCAGGACCGCGTCGGTGACGTAGTCCGTAGCCAAGCCGTCGCGGAATGTGGGCCCGGGAATCTGGCCTTCGCCGAGGCCCGTCAGGAAATCGGCCACCTGGTGAATAAACGTGTGCTCGTAGCCGATCTGCAAGCCCGGCACCCACCAGTTCTTCATATAAGGATGGTCGCCGTCGGTGATATGAATCGAGCGCCAGCCGCGCAGGCGGCCTTCGTCGCGATGGTCGAAGTATTCGAGGCGATGCAGATCGTGCAGGTCCCAGAAAATCGAAGCCTGCTCGCCGTTGATCTCCAGCGTGTAGAGCGCCTTGTGCCCGCGCGCATAACGTGTAGCTTCAAACGTGGCCAGCGACCCGTTTTGAAAGCGCGCCAGAAACGCGCTGGCATCGTCGATGCCCACCTTCTCCACGCGGCCGGTCAGCGCGTGCGGGCGCTCCTTTACGAACGTTTCGGTCATGGCGGTGACCTGGTCGATCGCGCCATTGAGCCACATGGCCGTGTCGATGCAGTGCGCCAGCAGATCGCCCGTCACGCCGCTGCCGGCCACGCTCACGTCCAGGCGCCACAGGCCCTNNCGCCGCCTTGCGGCAGGTCGGCCGAGATGGTCCAATCCTGCAGAAACTTCGCGCGGTAATGGAAGATCTTGCCCAGACGGCCTTCATCGATCAACTGCTTAGCCAGCGTCACGGCCGGCACGCGCCGGTAGTTGTACCAGACCATGTTCGGTACGCCGGCCTTCTTCACCGCCTCCACCATGCGCTCGGATTCGGCGGCGTTGCGGCCCAGGGGCTTCTCGCAGAGCACCATTTTCCCGGCCTCGGCCGCGGCGATGGCTATCTCCGCGTGCGTGTCGTTGGGGCTGGCGATATCGATCAGATCGATATCGGGGCGCGCGACCAGCTTTCGCCAGCCGGTCTCAGTCGAGCCATAGCCCCACTGCTCCGCGAACGCGGCAACCTTGCCGGCGTCCCGCCCGCACACCGCCTGCAACACCGGACGGTACGGCACGTCGAAGAACTGGTTAACTCTGGCGAAGGCGTTGGAGTGCGTGCGGCCCATGAAGCCGTAGCCCACCAGGCCGATGCGCAGTGGCTTCCTGGTCATGGGTTACTCCTGCCACCCATGCGCATCGCGCACCGCGATCATCGTCGCCAGGATGCCGTTCCAGGTGCGCTGCTCCATCATCACGGCGTTGGGGAACATGCATCCATCCCAGCAGATGTGGCGCATCGACTTGGTCAACTGACCATGTTCGTCGCGCAGCCAATGGCCGGCGTCGCGCACGATATCGAGCTTGCCGTTGGGGTCGTCGGGCAGGCAATGGTGGCCGGTCTTGTCGTGCGATCCCGATCCATGTACGGTCCCGTCGTTTTGCGCCACGTGGAAATCGATGGTCCGCGGCCGCAACGCCGCGGTAAGTTCGCGCAGCGCAGTCTGGAAGCGATCGGTCTGCCTCCATTCGAAATCTGCCGGCAGGATGCGATCTTCCGGCGCGTTGTAGCCCAGCGTGAAGAGCAGAGTGTGCGCCATGTCCGCCTGGAAGCCGAGCGTGCCCGGGCGGTCGGTCAGTTCGAGCAGCTGGGCCATGCGCTTCCACGAGTGCATTCCTCCCCAGCAAATCTCACC
>PKYZ01000284.1 GCA_003132865.1 Bryobacterales bacterium | reverse complement strand
GGCGCTCTCCTGGCGCTTGAGAACCAGCAGCAGCGAAAGCACTTGAATGGTCTTGCCGAGTCCCATATCGTCGGCAAGACACGCTCCCAGACCGAGTTTCGTGAGCAGATAAAGCCAGCGCACGCCGACCTGCTGGTAGGGCCGCAGCACGCCTTCGAGCGCATCGCCGGGGTCCACTTGCGCCAACCCCTGCGGGCTGCGCAGCCCCTTCAAGGTTTCCGCCAGCCAGGGGCCGGCCACCACTTGCGCCCAGTCCGCGTGGGCCGCGGCATCCGCGGCATCACTATCATGGGGCGCCACGTCCGCGCCCGCCAGCAACCGCATGGCCTCGCCGAACGCCAGGCCGTTGTCCTGCGCCGTGCGCTCTACTTCGCGGAAGCGTTCGATCATGCTTTCGAGGTGCTCGCGGTCGAGTTCCATCCACCGCCCTCGCACCCACGCCAGCCCATCCGTCTTGGCCAGCAGATCGCGGATTTCGGCGGATGTGAGCGGTTCACCGTCGAGCGTGACTTCCATACGGAAATCCAGCAGCGCATCCTGTCCCAGCCCCGACGGCGCCCTGGCTCCCACGGTGCCCGTCACTCGCGGCCGCGGCAGACGATTGCCCCGCCACGCCGCCGGCATGCGAACCACCACCCCCGCCGTCTCAAGCTGCGGGACGTCTCTCAGAAGTTGCCAGGCCTCCCGCGGCGTCCAACGCAGCGGATGAAAGATCTCACCGGCGTCGACCATGGCCTTCAGCCACGGGCACGTCTCCGACGCCCGCTGCACCGGAACCAGCAGTGACAAGAGGCGTTCCTTGTTTGCCGCGCCCGCGTACTCGCGCAACGCCTGCCCCAGCGGCAGATGTTGCGCCTTGGCCTGCGCCGATAACCGCGTGGTATAGGTCGCCAGAAATGCGAACGGGGCGTCGGCATCCTTGCGGTTCTCGGCAATATTGAAATGCACGCGGCCCACCAGGTTCCATGCCGGATTCCGGCGCTTCAGAAAATCCTGCGCGCCGCATTTGGATTCGGACAACTCCATGCCAAAGGCCGCGTCAAGTTCCTGCCACAAAGCCTTAAGCACCGCGGCTGTCAGATACTCAGCGCCAATCATGGGCGGCGCCGCCAGCGCCATGCGCTCCAGTTCTTCGTCCGCGGGCGCCGCCACGCGCGCGTTCTTCCACGGCGCATCGCTATCCTGCTGGGTGCAGAGTGCCGTCACGTAGCGCGCGCCGAATTCGCGCCAATAGGAGTCGACCGGCGGCAGCGCGGTCCCAGCTTCGTCCGCTCCCAGCCGCAGAAGCCCGTGACCCGATCCGCGTTCGAAAGCTTCGAGCAAACGGTGCGCAAGGCCGCTGTCGAGAATCGGTGCGCCGGCGTCATGAATTAAGACGAGCCGGCCGTGCGGAGTGAGACTCAAGCAGAGAGAGATAGCGTCCATGCTACGAACTGTTCAGCTTAGCAGGCCGCCTGTGGACGAATCGCTGCCATCCTCGCGTTAGAATCGTGGTGATGATTCGGACTATTGGCTCCATTATCCTCTTTGCGACTTTCACAACCATAGCGTTCGCTCAGCCTGAGGTCATGGCTTGGGGTAACTTGACCGGCCTGCGCGTCGAGGGCCACCTCCTGGAACTCAGTACCAGCATGTGCGTCGCCCAACCCGAGTCGGCGGCGGTGAGTTGCACCGGCCGCGAGAAGCAGCAGAACAACTACTCCCGCAACGGCAAAACCGAAACCGTCACCGTCCGCATGCGCGCCCCCCGCGAGTTCCGTGACCCCCAGGGCGCCGGCTGGACGATGGCCGCCACCGAAGTCGTGGAAGACACCGGCCCCGGTACCGCCAAAATCGATCTCGAATTCACGTCCCCCGACGAGGCCGCGATCGGCGGCGCCTTCCTCGGCATCGAACTCCCCGCCTCGGTCTTTTCCGGCGGCTCCGTACAGCTCATCGATCCCGATCCGCCCACCTCCGAACGCACGTCTCTCGCCGCCGGCGTCGCCGAGCAGAATGAATACCTGCGCGCCACCGCCAAGGGCGCGCGCTTCGCGTACCGCACCCGCCAGATCGAGGTGACCTTCAACGAGCCGACCCTGGTCATCGTCCGCGACGACCGCCGCAAGGGCAGCTACAACCTCCAGGTCCTGCTCGCCGTCCTCATCGGCAAAACCACTGCCGGCCAGACCGGCAAGAACAGCTTCGCCTTCAAAGTGACCGGCGAGATCGACAAGAACCCCGTCGGAATCACCCTCGACGCCTCGCATCCCGGCCAGATCTTCGATGGACTCGGCGGAAACTTCCGCCTGCAGAACGCTCGCATCGACCCTCAAATCATCGACTACAACCTCAAGAACCTCCGCGTCGCCTGGGGCCGCGTCGAGATGCCCTGGAGCCTCTGGCACCCTGATGAAAACACCGACCCTCTGACCGCCGCCCGCGCCGGCAACGTCCATCCGCGAGTGCATCTAGCGATGGAGATGGCCCGCCGGCTGGCGCAAAAAGGAATGCCCGTCATCGTCAGCGCCTGGCAGCCGCCTGGTTGGGCGATCCTCGGTGGCGCCCGTGGTGCCGCGCCCCCACCGCAAGAGGGCCCGCGCGGCAATCCCCTCAACCCCGAAAAGATGGACCGCATCAAGGACTCCATCGCGGGCTACCTGCTCTTCCTCAAGGAGAAATACGGCGTCGAAGCCGCCCTGTTCAGCTTCAACGAATCCGATCTCGGCATCAACGTCCGCCANNCTCGGCGACACCTCCGACGCCAACCCCATCGATTTCATCCAGCCCGCCCTCGACGACCCCGAGGCCGTCAAGTACATCGGCGCCGTGGATTTCCACTCCTGGCGCGGATGCACTGACGAAATCCTGGCCCAGTGGCGCGATGCCGCCCGCGAACTGAACGTCCCCCTGGTGGTCGCCGAAGGCAGCACCGATGCCGCCGCGTATCGCTATCCCCAGATCTTCAACGAACAGTCGTTCGCCCTTTACGAGATCAATCTCTACCTGCGCATCCTCTCCATCGCCCAACCTAAATCGATCCTCCAGTGGCAGCTCACCGCCGACTATTCCATCCTCGCCGGTGGCGGCATCATCAACGACAACGGCCCACTCCGCCCCACGCGCCGTTTCTGGAATCTCAAACAACTGGCCGCGACGCCCCCGCGCTCCTTTTCCTTGCCGGTCGTCTGCAACAAACCTAATCTCACCTGCGCCGCCTTCGGCAACATCGCCGAAAGCACCTACACCGTCCACATCGTGAACAACGGCGCCACCCGCACCGCGACCCTCACGGGCCTTCCGCCCACCGTAAAGCAATTGCGCCTATGGGTCACAGACGCCCAGCGCGGCATGCAAGAGTCCGACCGCATTTCCGTTGCCGACGGTAAAGCCCAATTCTCCCTGGCCGCCACCAGCTACACCACCGTAATCGGCGGTAATGAGTGAACCAGACCGGCCCGCCGGGCGGCGCACTGAGCCGGCCTCTGCCGCCGAGTTACCGGGCAGTGTGATATTATTATGTACACAGTAGGGACACAACTATGCAGAGCGCCAAAGTTGGGATTCGCGAGTTTCGGGAGAACCTCTCCAGCTATTTGGAGTCGCCGTCCCCTGTTGCCATCACGCGGCATGGTGCGACCATTGGCATCTACGTCCCGACCAAGCCCAAGCCGAGCCAAGCCGATCTGGGGCTTTTCGCGTTGCTGGTGAAAGGATGCAGGAACTGATCGCCGCGGCGGGAACAACCGAGGAGGAACTCATGGAGGACTTCAAGCGGCTGCGTCGCGAACGCCGAATGCAGAAGAGCTAACGTGCTGGTGCTCGACGCGAATATTCTGATTCGCGCGGTGCTGGGAACGCGGGTGCCGTCGCTACTTCGCAAGTACGCGGGGCAAGGGGAGTTCTTTGCACCCGACTCCGCCTTCCGCGAGGCTCTACCCATTATTTTGGAGCGGCGAGCAATGCGGGTCGCTCCAGGGTTGACGACACTGGGCGCGCTTTGCGAGTTGGTGCTGACTGTCGATTTCGAGACCTATGCGCCAACGGAAGCGTTGGCGCGCCAGCGCCTCGTCCGCCGCGTGAGGACGACTGGCCGGTTCTGGCCTCGGCCCTCGTGCAGGGCTATCCGATTTGGACCGAAGACACCGACTTCTCCGTGTGCGGCGTGGCGACCTGGACGACGGATCGTGTAGAACTGTATTTGAGGGATGCCGTATCTTGAGGGAGCGAGAGACGTCGAAACTTCTCTGCGCCTGGCGGCGCGATCCAAGCCGGAAGTCACTTGACCGCCTTCCAGAGATCCTTGAGTAACAGCAGCAACTGAAACGGGTTCACTGGAGACGGTTCGAATTCAAAGTGTTCGTAGAATCCGCGAGCCGCCTGATCGATGGCATGCACCATCACGGCCCGCACCGCAACGATGTCCGCAGCCTCTGCAATCCGCGTCAAGGCATCGAATAGAAGCGCTTTACCGAGGCCTTTACCCTGTTGACTCCGGTCTACCGCCAATCGGGCTAGAAGCACGATGCCGATCGGGTGATTCGCCAGACCCCTGGCGATGCACTCCGGGCTCTCGTGCTTGTGAACGGAGCCGGTCGTCAGCGTATAGTAGCCGGCCACACGATCCCCCGCCACGGCCACGTAAGTCTTGGCCGAATCGGCTTGCTGGTTCGTCCATGCGTACTTATGCAGCCAGGTGTTGAGCGCTCGATTACCGCAATCAAACTGGGTGACGTTGTGCTCGCGGCGCCGCTTCTCTATTTCGAACTCGGGCTTGGAGGCCCCGCTCATGACCGGCGCTTGGCCACGTGCGGTTCGGTGAACAATCGCCGGAGCCGGGGTTTGCCCCTCGGCGGCCGGTCGAGGGCCGCCATGAACGCCCTCCATTGTTTGTCATCCAGCACGAATCGTGTCTGGTCTGACAGGGCCTGCTCCGCCTTCTCGCATGCACTCCGCATGATGAAGTCCGTGACATTCACGCCTTGGCGTTCGGCAGCGACCTTGATGAGAATCTCTTCGGAAGCGGTAGCCCGAAGCTGGAACCGGCGGTCGCGTGGTTGATCGGGAGTCGAGACGGCCCACGGTGGTACCTCGGTTCTATTGCACTACCGTCGTACTCCACTCCACCAGACGAGCAACAGAATCCCGAGGGCGATCTCCGAGTCCACCGCTCCCCTCACTGCTGCGGACGCTTCGCCTGCTCCATCGCAATCTGATTGATGTGCGCCAGCGCCTTGGCCCCCGACGCCCCTTCGATCGCCTTTACCGCGATGTCCTGCACCTGCTGCTTGGCCTCGTCCGCCTGCTTCTGGAGCGCCTCGATCTGCGCCGCCTGCCGCGTGATCGTGTCTTCCAGCGTCTTCACCTGTAGGCTCGCCAGCCGCTTCTCCGTATCGGCTTCCTTCTTCAGCAGCAGGATCTCCTGCTCGAATTTCTGACCCGCCGCCTTGGACGCCAGGACCGCCGCCTTGTCGGATTCCGTCTTCACGGTCTCGGGGAAATCCTGCGCTTCCTTGCGCAGCCGCAACAATTCCTGCTCCTGCTCCTTCAACGCGGTTTCGCGCTGCTGCCAGCTCTTTTCGAGCGTCTCCTGCCGCTCCTTGTTTTTCTTCTCCTGCAGCCGCTGATCCTCTTCGTATTTGTCCAGCGCCTTCTTGCGCTCCAGGTTCTTCTTGTATTCGTACTCCTCGATTTCCCGCGCGCGCGCCTTCTTCAGATTCTCTTCCTGCTCCTTGCGCTCGCGCTCGCCGTCGCGGGATTCCTCCTCCCACGCCGCCCGCTGCTCCGCGATCTCGGCCTCCAGCCGCTCCCTCTCGCGGGCGTAATCCTGCACCATCTGGTCGAGCGCCGTGGCGGCCACATCGATCTTGTGCAACCGCTCCAGTTCGGCGCGCTCCAGGTTGACGGCCTCGCGCACCGCGGAAAGCCGCTCCACCTCTTCCACCAGCTTCGCGGACACGTCCGCCAGCGCCTTGGAAATCTCCAGCCCCAGCCCGGAGACCCTCTGCACCACGCCTTCCACCGTGTTGCCCTCGACGGCATGCCGGACCTCGGCCGCGCGCAACCGGGCGGCCTCCTCGGCTTTCGGATCGGCCGACTCGCGGGCGGCCTCGGCTTCCCGCCGGATTCCGGTGAATTCTTGCTGTACTTCGGCCTTGGCGCGATTGGCGCGCACAGGCGGTTTGGTTGGTTTAGGCATTTTCGGGATCAGCATAACAGATCTACAACGGGCTTGGCTGCCGGACCGGGGGGCCGACGCGGGCGAGGGCGCTCGCCCCACGCTCCGATTGTCACCTATGGCTATATTCAGCGGCTGAACCCGCAACGGCGCCATCAGGTCCGGACGCACCAGCGCCTTCTGCGCGCACTCGCGCTCGTATGACCGAAACCGTAGGCGCGAAGAAAGGAATTCAAAATATGGTGTTTTCGAGGGCCGTTTACGCCGCGACCTGCGTTGGTGCGATGGTGTGTGTCATGGGGCCGGCCGAAGCCCGCAGCCGGGCAGACACTCCAAAACCATGTGCCGAAGGCCGTCGGTGAATCGCGGCGATTAGGCCCTCTCTCCGGCATGGCTCGGCTGAGTCTGGCTATTGGCCTGCCGCTGCGCAATCGCGAAGATCTCGACCGTTTTCTGGAACAAGATCTCCGATCCGCGGAGCCCAAACTACCGGCGCTATTTGAGTGCGAGTGAGTTTGCCGAGCGCTTTGGCCCCACCCAGGCAGATTACGACAAGCTGATTGAGTTCTTCCAGGCGAATGGCCTGGCGGTGTCGGGAACGCACCCGAACCGCATGATCCTGGACGTCACGGGACCGGTTTCGGCGATAGATAAGACGCTGCACGTAAATATGACAGTTTGGGAGCACCAAACGCGAGGACGGTTTTTCGCGCCCGACCGCGATCCGTCGCTGGACGCCGATAGGGCGGTGCTGGATATCAGCGGACTCGACAACTTCGTGCTGCCCAGGCCGATGAATGTGAAAGCGGTGCCGCTCGCTGCGGCCCGGCCGCTGGTGACCGGATCGGGACCCGACGGTCTGTTCGCCGGTGGAGATTTTCGAGCGGTGCAAATTGATTTTACCGCGTTTCTCCCCGCCTATAGTCCCAACAGATTCGTCTGCATCTTGACATAGCCCTGCTCCGCAGCCCACAAGTCCAGCGGAACAGCCGCCAATTCATCCACCACCGGCACCGCCCTGCCGTTCTTGCTCAGATCGACGGTCTTCAGATACCGCCGGCAAGACTCGCAGGCGTCGATGCGGATGTGCTCGAATTCAGGCGCAGTGTACACCGCCAACTTCTCGAAATCTTGCTCCCCGCACGCCGGACATTCGACGCGCGGGAACGCCCATTCCGTCGAACAAAGCGCGCACACCAGCGAGCGCTTGGCGCCATAGCCTTCCGGCCGCAGGATCGCAGCCTGCGGCTTGTGGCCGCGCCAGGGACACACGTCAAGCCGGGCGGCGTAAGGTTCCAGCAACGCGCGCGCGAAGAATGTCGTGGCCGGCTCCAGTTCCTCGCCGCGTGCGAAGGCTTCGAGTTCGCCCAGCGAAACGGCGCATCCAGCCAACTCCGCGGGACCCTCGCGCTCGGCCACGCATTGCAGTTCCGCCATCAGCGTCGCCAGTGTAGGAAGATCCGGCGGCGCAAGCAGGTAGATCTGCTTCTGGTAACTCGCCACCGCGCGATAGAACCGCAGCATCTCCGCCGCGGCGGGATAAGTCGCCTCCAGCTCTCCGGCCCGCGCGATGCGGCGGTCCCAATCGACAGGCGTCACTTCAGATCGCGCAGCCAAAGCGCGTGATGCATCCTGGCCCAACCCTGCGAGACCTCGCCGCGGATAATGGAGGTGAATCCGCCGCGCACCACGGCCGTGCCCATGTAGACATGAATGATGAAACCGCCGATAGTAAGGAGCGCCGCGCTGACGTGCACCAGAATCGCCAGATACCGCACCGCGCGCAGGCTCCACGGGATGCGCTCCGGGAACCACAGCACCAGCCCCGAAACCACCAGCAACAGCCCGCCCCAGAACATCAGCCAGAAGAAGTATTTCTGCCCGGCGTTAAAGCGCCCGATCGCGGGCAGCGCCTCGTCTTCGTTGCGGATGTAGCGCGGCATGGCCTTCTGCCACTCGCGATCAGCGGCGGTGATGCGCATGTCGGCGCGCCACATGCGATACATCCACGCGCACATCGCCATAAACAGAAGGCCGGCCCACGGATGCCACACGCGCGCCGTGGGTCCGCCGCCGAGAATCGTCGCCAGCCAGTAAAGTCGCGGGGAGTAGAACGCCAGTCCGGTCAGCAGCACATATATGAATGCGAGCGCCGAGACCCAGTGGATCACGCGCTCGTGCAGCGTATAGCGTAGGACCCGGTTGCCCGGCAGCAGTCGCGGCGCGCTGCTCATGCCTCCTCCTTCTCCTGGGGCTCCAGGGGCACGTGCTTGGCGCCGAAGCGCAGATAGTGCAGCGCCGTGCCGATGATTCCGCCCACGATGGCCACGTTGCCGAGCCATTTCAGCGGCATCTTCCAGAACGACACCGCCAGCGGAATCGTGGGATTGCGCGGCAGGCCGTAAAGCTCCGGTTGATCGCCCTGCGCCAGCACCGTGATCACGCCGGTGCCGCCCACACCCGGCGGGTCGTACAGCGCGGCATTCGGAAAGCCCTGCGCCTTCAGTTGATTCACGCGCCGGTTGCCGACTTCGGTCAACTGCGCCTTGGTCCCGAATTGCAGGCATCCCGTGGGGCACGACTTGATGCACGCCGGCTCCAGACCCACCGCCACGCGATCCGAGCACAGCGTGCACTTATAAACCTTCTTGGTCTTCCGATTGAATTTCGGAATGTTGAACGGGCATCCCGTCATGCAATAGCCGCAGCCGATGCAGTAGTCCTGGTTGAAATCCACGATGCCATTGCTGAATTGCACGATGGCGCCCGGCGCGGGGCACGCCTTCAGACAGCCCGGATCGCCGCAGTGCATGCACTGGTCCTTGCGCATCAGCCAGTGCAGCGTGTCGTCCTGCTCGTGTTCGTGGAAGCGGATCAGGTTCCAGTAATTGGGCGTCAGCTCCGGCAGTGTCTGGTAAGTGCCGAGCTGCACCGTGGCTTCCGGAGGAAGGTCGTTCCACTCCTGGCAGGCCACCTCGCAAGCCTTGCAGCCGATGCACGAAGTCGTGTCGATGTACTTGGCCAGCGTAGGCTCCTCGCGCACGCCGGGAGCGGGCGAAGTGGCGGCCGATACGCGCTTCAACTCGAGTGTCTGGGCGGCCATCGCTATACCTTCTCCAGCTTCACCAGGAAGCCCTTGTATTCCGGCGCGAACGAATTGGGGTCGACAACGGTGGGCGTCACCAGGTTCGCCAGCGTGCCCTTCTGCTGGCCGCGTCCCAGGAAGCCCCAATGAATCGGGAAGCCGATCTGGTGAACCTTCTTGCCCGCCACCATCATCGGTTTGATGCGCTTGGTGACCATGGCCTTGCCTTCGATGGCGCCGCGCGCCGAAGTCACACGCACTTTATCGCCGTTCGCGATGCCTTTTTCGTGCGCCAGTTCCTCTGAAACCTCCACGAAGAATTCGGGCTGCAACTGCATGTTGTATGGATTGTTCTTGGTCCAATAGTGGAAGTGCTCGGTGAGCCGGTAAGTGGTGCAGACGATGGGAAACTCATCTGGCTTGCCGAGCTTGTCCCATTTCGTTTGGAAATGCTTCACCGCGGGATTGGAGCTGTGCGCGGGATGCAGCGGATTCGCCACCGGCGATTCGGCCGGCTCGTAGTGCTCCGTGAACGGACCCTCCGCGTATTGGCCCGGCACGAAGAATCGTCCGGCGCCTTCCGGCAGCATGATGAACGCACCCATCAACGCATCGGGCGGGCTATCGGCCTTGTAGTCCGGCACGTCGCCCACCCATTTCTCGCCGTTCCAGCGGATCACCGGCCGCGTGGCATCCCAAGGCTTGCCTTCCGCGTCCGCCGAGCAGCGGTTGTACATCACGCGCCGGTTGGCCGGCCAGTTGAAGCTCCATTCCGAATAGCGTCCCATCCCGCTGGGGTCCGCCGTGGAGCGCCGCATCATCAGGTTGCCGGCTTCGGTGTAACTGCCCACATACAGCCAGTTGCCGCAAAGCGTGGATCCATCCGCGCGCAGGTCGAGGAACTTGCCCACCTGCTGCCCGGCTTTCAGCACTACCGTTTTGGGGTCCGTCTCATCGTGCAGGTCGGCGACTGCCCAGCCGTTGATCTCCTTGGCGACTTCTTCGAGCGATGGCTTCGCCGGATTCGAATACCACCAGTTCAGGTTCAGCACCGGTTCGGGCGCCGTGCCACCCTCCTTCTGATACAGCTCGCGAATCTTCAGGAAGATGCGCGCGATGATCTCCTGATCCGGCTTGGCCTCGCCCGGCGGATCCACGGCCTTCCACTTCCACTGGATCCAGCGCGCCGAGTTGGTAAACGAGCCGTCCTTCTCGGCGAAGTTGGCGGCCGGCAACAGGAAGACCTCAGTCTGCACTTCGGAAGGCTTGCGGCCGATCAGTTCCAGGATCTCGGGCTTCCAGAATGCGGCGGTCTCCTGCTCGAAGTTCTCGGCCACCACCAGCCACTTCAGGTGTTCCAGCGCGTCCATGACCTTCTTCGAATGCGGCCCGTTCGCCACCGGGTTCATGCCGAAGCTCATGAAGCCTTCCATCTGCTTGTTGAACATGTGGTCGAAGATGTAGGCCCAGCTCCAGTTCTCATAACCGCCCGTGGCCGTCTGCGGCAGCTTGGGATGCCACTGGTAGCCGAACTCGTTTTCCTTGGTGGCGGCGTTGCCGTAGTACGCCTTGAACTGGCTCACCACGAAGCGGTCCGTATTGCCCCAGAAGTTCATTGAATTGGGCCGCAGGGGCTTAGGCGTGACGGCGTCCAGGTATTGCTTCAGCGACTGGTAATCCGCCTTCTGAATCGCGATGTAGCCCGGCAGGTTGTGATAGGCCATGCCGCAGTCCGTGCCGCCTTGAATGTTGGCGTGCCCGCGCAGCGCGTTCAGGCCGCCGCCCGCGCAACCGATATTGCCGAGCAGCATCTGCAGCATGGCCGCGGCGTGGATGAGCTGCACCGAGAAGCTGTGGTGCGTCCAGCCCAGCGCGTATAGGATGGTGCCCACGCGATCGGGCGTGTAAGTGGACGTGATGATCTCCGCCGCCTTCACGAAGTCGCCGGGCTTGCAGCCGCACACCTGCGAGACCATCTCCGGCGTATAGCGCGCGTAGAACTTCTTCATCAACTGGAACACCGAGCGCGGGTGCTCCATTTGCGGATCGACCTTGGCGAAGCCCTTTTCGTCGAGCTCGTAGTTCCAGGTGGATTTATCGTAGGTGTTCTTCTGCGCGTCCCAGCCGGAGAAGACGCCCTCCTGCTCGTCGAACGCATAGCCGTCCTTCACCAGGAAGGTCGCGTTGGTGTAGAGACGCACGTATTCGGCCTGGTAGCGGTCGTGCGTGAGGGCGTAGTTCATCAGCCCCGCGAGGAAAGCGATGTCTGAGCCGGCGCGGATCTGCGTAAACGAATCCGCCACCGCGGCCGTGCGATTGAAGCGCGGGTCCACCGAGACGAGCTTGGCGTTGCGCTCGCGCTTGGCCTCCATCACGAAGCGGAAGCCCACCGGATGATTCTCGGCCGGATTGCCGCCCATCGCCAGGATCACGTCCGCATTGCGGATATCGGTCCAGCCGTTGGTCATGGCCCCGCGTCCGAAGGTGGCGGCCAAACTGGCCACCGTGGGGCCGTGTCAAATACGGGCCTGTTGTTCGAGGGGGATCACGCCCAGCCCGGCGCGAAACGCTTTCACCAGCAGGTAATTGTTTTCGTTGGTGTCGGTGCAGCCGCCGATCACGCCCACGGATGTGAGCGCGTTGATGGTGCGGCCTTGCGCATCCTGCTGGCGGAGGGTGCGGTCGCGCGCTTCCTTGAAGAGGTGGGCGATGCGGTCGATGGCCCAATCCCACGGCTTCTCTTCCCAATGGTCGCTGCCGGGCGCGCGATACCGCACGTGCGTGAGACGGCGGTCATTGACGATGTCCTGCTTAAGCGTGACGCCCTTGGGGCACAGGCTGCCCTGATTGATCGGGTGGTCGGGATCGCCTTCCACGTGCACTACCGCCGGGCGTACGTTCTTGCTCTTGTCGCCCAGCGTGTGGATGATGACGCCGCAACTCACCGAGCAATAGGGGCAGGTGGAGCGGGTCTCCGTGGTGCGCGCGATTTTCAGCTCGCGCGCCTGGGCGTAGGCTGGCGTCAGATCGAAGCCGAGCGCGGAAGCGGCGGCGGCGCCGGTGCCAAGTTTCAGGAAGGCACGCCTGGTGGGCGTCATACAGCACCTCCAATGAGTATCTACACGATTAAATACGTAGAGGAGGCCGGTGTCAAGGGGCAGTGGTTATCGGAAGTGCCATGTCGCAAGTTAACAAAATCGACTACGAATGTGTTTCTGTGGATTCGCTGGTCCAATACCTCAAACAGAGGTGTGGTCATTCATGACGTTCAGGTTCAGAAGGAACAACATGATCCTCCTGATTTTTTAGTGCGTATCGACGGGAATCAATTCGCCGTCGAGGAAACCAGCATAGTCGTGCAACGAACAGTCACGCAAAATCCTGCCGGCTCGAAATGGGAAGGCGAGGCGCAACACGAACTTGCCGGGCTAATCCAAAACGCGGTGTCGCAAAAACGCTCGAAGCTGGAAAAGAGTGGCGTACCACAGCAGTGTCGGGACATCATTTTGCTCCTCTACGACGCTTACATGTGCGGCAGCACAGAGGATGCCAAGCTGGCTTTGCAGAACGTCCACGGTTACGATTGGTTTCATTCTGTCTTCTGGGCCGCATCTTTTGCGGACAGACCAAATGAATTGTACCCTCAGGAACCGGGGCGCCTAGGGCTCTTCCTGTATACCAAAGAAGATCGATGGGACCGGTAACCTGCGGTGCCCCCCTCACCAATCCAGCACCGCCCCATCCCCCGCATACACCGCCGACTGCAGCACCTCCTGCTGAAACGGATGCCGCGCCGCCGCCTCCTCATTCACCCTCACGCCCAGTCCCGGCGCATCCGACGGCAACCAATATCCGTTCTCCGTCCGCAGCGAACTCTCCACCACCTCCCAGCGCCACGGCACGTCCGCCAGCATATCTTCCTGGATCAGGAAATTCGGCGTCGACAGCGCGAAGTGCAGCGCCGCCGCGTTGGCGATCGGCCCCA
>PKYZ01000693.1 GCA_003132865.1 Bryobacterales bacterium | reverse complement strand
CGACATGGCGCGTATTGAAACCAGGAGGACTGTTCTTCTGCCGGCTGGCATCTTCTATTGGAATGGACATCAAGTCCAGCGCGTGGCGGGACGCCGTTTCTGGTTGCCAGACGGTTCGGAGCGCTATCTTGTGGACGAGGCGCTCTTGCTGCGCTTCACCGCGGAGTTGGGTGGGCAACTGGCCGACCCGTTGAAAACCACCGTGGTGCAGAATCAACGTTGCATGTCTTCCCCTGCGACTCCAGCCAGCGGCGGAAGTCCTTCATCCTCACCCGGTGCTCGACGGCGGGGTGCTTGACGCGCACCTTCAACTCCGTCACGCCCTCGCCGATCTCCTCTACCCAGATGTCCCCGTGCAGGATTCCCAGCGCTTGCGCCACCGCCTCGTACAGCGGCTCCGCGGTGTGCCATGCTGGAGTTGCTATGCGAGACCCGGAGATCATCGAAACCGAGCTGATGGAAATCGGAGCCATCGCCGACGATACCCTCAAGTTCGAGCGCATCATTGCCTGGTGCGCATCGCATCCCGACGAAGTCCCCTTCGCCCTGCATCAGTTCATCGGCCGGCGAGACAAGCACCCGTCGCAAAACTCTCAGAACCGCCAGGACACGAAATAGGAGAGCATCTATGCACGCAGCACTTATGCATTTGACGATTGATCCGGCGCTGGCGCCCGCCGCCGCCGCTGCGTTTACTAGCGAGATCTTGCCAAGAGTGCGGGCGGCACCAGGGTTCGTCGCCGGATACTGGGTGGACCCGGTTGACCGCCAGGGCTTCGGTTTTCTCCTGTTCGAGACGCAGGTGCAAGTTTCTCGCAGCAACACCGCCAGCAACCACGTGGTCAGCACCCGGGGTGACGACCATGCGGACGGATGTTCGACGCGTGGCAGTCGCGATACCCTGATTAGCGGCGACACTCGCTGTGCCCGCAACCCTCATGGGGATGATGTTGGGGAGGGCCAACTACAACCATTTTAGCTGGGCTGGTCGGAGGCGGGCTTGGCGGGCTTGTTCCCTTCGGCGTCCGGCTGCTTGCTCGCGCGTTTGCGCCTCGATGACAGTACGGACCCGATCACGATGCCGAGTGGCACACCTATGCCCAGCGCCAACTTGATCTTTGACTTGCGGGGGCCGGGCATTCCGGGTGGCAACACGCCGAAGTCCGCCGAATTTGGCAACGGCTTACCGATGCGCATCTCCTTCAAGTCGTAGGAGAACTGCTTGCCGCAGGCCAAGCAGACAACGTAGGTATCTCCGTGCGGCTTGCCGTCCTTGTCGATCGGCGTGACGGGGCGGGTGAGGCGCTTGTGTGGACAGCGGAAGAGCAGGTTGAGGACCGAGTCGATCATCGTGGTCACCTCGCGCTCGAAGCCGGGCGCTACTCCCATTCTGCGCCCCGACGACCATGGGGTGGGATGCCGCACCTGTGGGCCTGGCGCTAACGAAGCCAGCAAGACAGGTCCCGCCCCAACAGCTTCGCCAGCTTTCCGATGTCCTCCCGATAATAGGCGACCAGATACTCCCGGTCGCCCGCGTCTATGGTCGGTGATCCGCGGCGCTTGAATACGAGTGCCTTCAGCGGCGGGCGGAGAAACTCTGGACACAGCGACTTCAAGCGTTCCCACAGGCCGTGTCTCTTCAGGAGATAGTTCAGCGCGAGCGATTGTGGAACCTGCGAGTCCAGGCGTCTCTCGGACATATCGGGCGTGAAGCCTCGGTCCAGACCGAGAAAGCCGAAGATCTCCGCCAACACCTGCTGCGGCCTTTTCCGGTATTCGTTTTCGAACAGATAGATGCGGATCCGGTCTCGACCGAACACGTCCAGATATCGCCGCACCTGTTCGTAGTACAGCCCGAACTCCAGAAACGGATAGAAGACGTCGAACTGGTCGCTTTTGCGGTGCAGGCTGGTTTCAATGGCCTGCCGGAACGTTATCCGGGTCACTCCCGCGTTTACGCTGTGCCAGTATTCGGAGAACTCCCGATCGGCAGGGTTGCGCAAAACCGCGATAATCCTGGCTTCCGGCGCCTTGGCAAAGATGTTAGCGGCAGCCGTCCGCGACCACAGGTAACAGACGCTGGCCTCCCCAACCGCCCGTGCCCCTCGCGCGCGTTGAAACAGCTTCAAGTAGTCGGCCCATTCCGAGATCATCCCGCCGAAACGCAGTTCGGACATGGGGCCACTCAAATATTCGTGAAGCGCTTCCACGTCGCGCCTGGCATGCCCGCGCATCCGTTCACAGACGTTTTCGATGCGAATCTCCGAGGCGAAGTAGTTCGGCTCCTTGATTGGACTCATGTAGATCTGAGGATGTTGGCGCAAGTAGTGGTAGAGCGAAGTGGTCCCGGCCTTGGGAGCACCCACCAGAAAGAAATTGGGCTGGACTGGAGACATGGCAACTGCAGCCGGGCCGCGACACAGTATAAACGTTATTAATCACCGTAGCCGAGGCCGTGAAAAACGTTGGGCGGCAACCCGTGCCAATAGGCGCTACGCCGCGCGGGCGACGCTGCGGTACTCCTGTTCCGAGGCGGCGGGCAGGAGGACCCACAACGTGTAAATGCCGAGAATCGTGCCGAAGGGCATGTGGACCATATTCAAGCACGCCATCACGATGGCCAAGGTGCGTGCCCAAGGCTCCCGCTGAAGCAGGCCCCAGCCGGTAACCAATCCGAGGATGCTGCCGGCAAGTAACACCCAGCCGACTACGGTCAGGATCACGTGCACGAAGCCAGGCGCTGTCGGCGACAGGAACGACATACCGTGCCCGGAGAGGGACAGCAAAATAAGGCCGGGAATCAGATGAAACGCCTATAGAGCCAGCCAGAGAATGCCCACTAGCCGGACGTGCCCGGCGATCCGGCTGTCGATGGGCATCAACGGCGTGACACCCGCCGCCTTGCCGCAGGCTGGACAGAATTTCGCCGGATCGGAAAGCCTAGTGCCGCAACGATCACAACACATGCGATGCCTCCTCGTTATCTGGGATACGGCGGCGGGCAAGGGTTTGTTCCCAGAGAGTCTGGTCTTCCTTGACTGATGATGACCGCCTGCGCTGCGCGGCGGCCAGTGCAGGCAGGCGAAAGACCTGGTGAGCCATCTTGAGAATGAACTGTTTTTCCTCGGGTAAACGCGCTTATCCCAGGATGATGGCTTGGGCGGTTTGCTTTAAGCAGCCTCCCCGCCAATCCATCGCTCCCGACCACGCACGTCCGGGTCTCTAGTGCAGCGCGGAACTTTGCCGCCCCTATTCCAATCGGTCGGGAATCTGTTCATTCTGGGGGTCACGTTCTCAAATCCAGGCATGTCCGAACACTGATGACGAACGCGCTGGAAGCTCACAGATAATTCTTTTCGAAGGGCGGGGGACCGCCTAGCCTCCGCGTAAACGATTACTCCCGCCGAATTCTCTGCTCCGGTTATGAAGAGTGTTGCGTTTGGGGAGCCAAATTCCAAACACGTTAATTCCGGCGGCCCAACGGCTTGGGGGTGCCGGCCTCATGGACGCCGCCGAACATTCAGCCGCCCAACATTCCCGTTGGACTTCCCTGGCAACTTCCGGAGCGGCGCAGCAGTCCATGGCGCAAGAAGAGGGCACTGCCGCCCCTGAAGATTTATTTTGCAAAGGCTGAAACACTCTGCCGTTGAGATTCACCATACAACGAGGTCGATTCTCCACGGCGATTCGAGGCATCGAACGCGCACCGTTGAAAATTGAACTAAGAGCCTCGCCCCGATTGAGAGGCCGCTTATTCAGTGGATGTTCCAAAGGACCTGAGGATGTGCCATCATCGTTCAATGCCGTTGCGGCCTGTACAACACGACGAGCAAACGGTTAACCGCTCCTCTCGGATGGGAAAGCCTTGAATACGAACCCCGATCGACCCATACCAAAGGCCAATACCGGCTCTGCGTTCTTGAACTGGTTGGCTAATGCATCGACCGCCCTTGTACATCTGGAACGCCGGTTCGATCCGCTTTTCCGCCCGGCATTCGATGCCGTGCTTCGCGATCCGATTGCGCGCCTGGTCACGGCCTCGATCAACCGGAAGCGCCCGAATGAAGGCCTGAAGATCGCCGAGGAGAAGCCGTTGCCGGATGAAGAGGCGTACCTCGACTCGATCATCGCGAGCTTCGAAAAGCAGATGCGATTGCTCTGGAAGCCTGGCCGGTTTGAGCGAGGGGGAAATACGAAGACGCATGGCATCGTGCGCGGGGAGTTTATCGTTCACGACGGTCTCTCCGCGGAGTTGCGTCACGGCATCTATGCGCAGCCGCGCACGTACCGGGCGTGGGTCCGCTTTTCCGGGCCGGGCCCTTATATTACACCGGATATCGACGATGTTGGCTTCATGAGTATCAGCATCAAGCTGATGGGTGTGCCCGGGCGGAAGTTGATGGACGAGGAGAAGTTCACGCAAGACATGTTCGGCGTCTCCACTCCGACCTTCGTTACGCCCGATACCGACGCCAACGCGCAGTTGCAAATCGAGAGCCTGAAGAACACGCAAATATACTATTTCCTCAACTTTCATCGGCCTCACGTACTGGACTTCATTATGCAGGGGCTGTGGATCAAAACTCAGAGCAGCCCGTTTGAAGCCCCCTATTTTAGTTGCGTTCCGTATCTCCTGGGAGAAGGCCAGGCGATGCAGTACTCGGTGTGGCCGCGATCGACGCGCCGGACGCCGATACCGCGGCTCCCTCTACGCCCTCCCGACGACTATCTACGGGATGCGATGGTCGCTACACTTGCAAAAGAAGATGTCGAATTCGATATTCGCTTGCAAATGCAAACGGATCCGTACCTTATGCCCATTGAGAACAATGCCGTGCTCTGGCCCGAAAAGCTTTCGCCTCGTGTGCCGGTAGCCACGTTGCGCATACCCCGGCAGAAATTCGATTCTCCTGCACAGATGGATTTTGCCAAATTGCTCTCGTACAATCCGTGGCACTGTATTCCCGAGCATCGCCCGCTGGGCAACCAGAGCCGCGCCCGGCGCCGAATGTACGACACACTTTCCAGGCTGCGGCACACCATGAATGCCGTACCCCTTTACGAACCAACGGGAGATGAAGTCTTTGAGTAGCGCGCCATGGCCCCACAATCGACAGCCGTATGGCTGGAAGCGATCGAGTGCTATCGCTACCGAACCTAAACGGGAATCCGATTGCCCTGCTCGTGGAGTGGACCAAACCGGCAACGGACGGCATGGCGAACCGGACCGGTCAGCCGGGAGATATCGCACGCGACACTACAACGAAGGCGGATATAAGACGAAATCCCATGGCGCTGCGTTTGACCTGACCACGTTGTTTGCCCTGGGATTCGCCAAGCCGCTGGTACATCGATTGCGCTCGCCGCTTCGCTTTTTGTGTTTTGCGGCCGCACGAAGCCGGATACTTCGGGTTAGACGATGAATGGCGACTGCGAATACGTGGTAGTGGGTTCGGGCGCCGGCGGCGCCACAGTAGCAGCGCGTCTGGCCGAGGCCGGCAGGCGCGTGGTGTTGCTGGAGGCAGGCGGCGAGCCGCGCGAACTGGCGGGCGGCGATGGCATCGACCCCGGCGTGAACCGCTTGCCGGAAGATTACGACGTTCCCGCCTTTCACGCCTTCGCGTCGGAGAACGAAGCCATCAAGTGGGATTTCTTCGTTCGCCACCTCGCCGACCGGAGCCTGCAGCAGCGCGATCCCAAGTATTACGAAACGTGGAACGGCAAACCGGTGGATGGTGTGCTCTATCCTCGCGCCAGCGCGCTCGGCGGATGCACGGCGCACAACGCGATGATTCTGGTCTATCCGCACAACGAGGATTGGGACTATATCGCCCGGCTCACCGGCGATGCCAGTTGGAGTTCCCAAAAAATGCGCCGCTACTTTGAGCGCCTGGAAAACTGCCACCACCGTCCGGTGCATCGCTGGCTGGCGAAGATCGGCATTAACCCCACCAGGCATGGGTGGACGGGATGGCTGCACACCGAGAAATGCATCCCCTTGGCGGTTATGCGCAACCGGACTTTGGCGGAGACCATCGTCACGTCGGCGACGCAAGCGTGTTTGGAGGACGGCCGCCAGGAGGAGCGCGTTTGGTGGGCGCTGGAAAGTGGATTTGATCCGAATGACTGGCGACTGGTCGAACAGAGCGCGGTCGGTACCCGTTATGTTCCGATGACAACGCACGGACACCGGCGCATCGGCGCCCGCGAACGTGTATTGGACGTGGCGCGCCGCTATCCCGCCCGCCTGAAGATCGTCATGAATGCACTGGCCTCCAGAGTCGTTCTCGACGCGAACAACAGGGCGGTGGGAGTGGAGTACCTGGAGGGGGAACGCTTGTACCGGGCGCATGCCAGGCCCAGCAATGCGGCCGGCGAGCGTCGCACGGTCCATGCGTCACGCGAAGTCATTTTAGCCGGTGGCGCTTTCAACTCCCCGCAACTGCTGATGCTCTCAGGTATCGGACCGCCGGAGGCGCTCCAACGGCACGGCATTCAGGTGCGCGCTGCGCTGCCGGGGGTGGGGGCGAACTTGCAAGACCGCTACGAAATCGGCGTGGTGAATCGCATGAAGTTCCCCGCTTGGGACGCCTACAAGGGCGCGACCTTCAGCACCGGAGACCCGCAATTCGCCGAATGGAAGAGCCGCGGCTCGGGCGTGTATGCAAGCAACGGCGCCGTGCTGACGTTGTTCCGCCGGTCCGCAAGCGCCGCCGAGTTGCCCGATCTGTTCTGCATGTCGCTGCTGGCCCCGTTCCGCGGGTATTTTCCCAAGTATTCCAGGCTGTTTACGGAGCATTTGAATTATCTGACGTGGGTGGTGCTCAAGGCACATACCAGGAACAGGGCCGGGGAGGTTACGCTGCGCTCCAGCGATCCTCGCGACCCACCGGCGATCGATTTCAACTACTTCCGGCAGGGCGGAGAAGAAGACCTGGACGCTGTGGTGGATGGCATTCGATTCGTACGCCGTTTAACGGCCGGTCTCAAACGAGAGGGCTTGATCGACGAAGAGGAGTTGCCCGGCGAGAAGCTGCAAAGCGACGAGGAACTTAGAGATTTCGTCCGGTGCAACTGTTGGGGGCATCATGCATCCTGCACTTGCGCCATTGGACCGCCGGAACAGAATGGCGTGCTCACGAGCGATTTTCGCGTACACAATACCTTAGGGTTGCGGGTGGTGGATGCATCGGTATTTCCCCGCATTCCGGGCTTCTTCATCGTCAGCTCGATCTATATGATTGGCGAGAAGGCGGCCGAGGCGATTCTTGCCGATGCGAAGCGTGCTCGCATATAATGCTCTTACGCTTAAAGGTTCATTCACGGGCCTTTGGCAGAACGGATGGAGGGTAATATGGCGTTGGACGTTGCACAACTCCTGGCAATGAGCCAGGCGGAACTTGACGATTTATTCACTAAGAGCCCGGCCGGTCCCGTCCCGGACGGTTCCGCCAAGGGTACGGCAATCATCGCCCCTGGCATCGTATTCAGCAAGGAAATCGCGGAAGTCATCAATCTCTTCGCCTGGCAAGGTAAGACCTTCGATGCCCAACGAGGAGTGTTAACCAACAGGATTTCCATAGTGGGCTTCAATGCGATTGTCGCCGAGGTCTACAAGGGCGAAAGCTGGCTGGATCACAAAGAGTGTATCGTGTTGGATTACTCCAAGACGTCGATGGTGGCGCACTGGATTCGCGACGAGATCCGTCAGATTGGACCCAACTTCTACTTGGGAGTAGTTTACTGGGCGCAGAAACGGTTAATCCATTTCTGCTTGGAGTTTCAATAGGTCGCGGTAAGACGAGGTTTCCTTCAAATGACGCCACAGTCTAGTTTGATGGTGGCTGCCCGGGTAGACCGCAAGTCGCTGGGCGGCCTCAGAGCGTTGTTGTCGACTATGAACTTCGCTCCGGGCCGGGTGAACACAGCCAACCCGCTGGTTCCCTTTGGGAAGCTGGAGAACCTGCACTTTGCCCGGTTCGTAATTCTGGACGACCAGACTCTGGATGACATTCATCGGTTGTACGGGTTGCCACGCCAGGAATATCCCCTATACCTGGCCCTCACCTGCGATTTTGATGGTGGCAAGGCGGAGTTCCTGAGAGATCTTGCCAATTGCGCCGGGCCCGGTCTGCGGCGCGTGTTTTCGTTTTGCGAGGATTTCGCGGACGGCGCCGATCTGCTGCAATGGATACGGGATCACGACCTGCCCGTGGCCACCCAATACGTGAACTGGCGGGGGCGAACCATGAAACAGGTTCGCGAAGAGGCCGGGTTGCGGAAGGCAATCGACGCTTATCTCGATGCCAACGCCGCCGCGCTGGAAGGCCAGCCCGCCGAGCAGATTCGCGTGCAGTTGCGCAAGTTTGTGGAAGCCGAAATCGCCGCCGGGTGCCTCAGCTTGACACCGCCCGCGCCCACGCCACGGGGCGAAAGGATCGGCAACGTAGTTCACTTGATTGGCAGTGGATTGCTTATCCTTTTGCTTTCGCCGGTAGCGCTTGTGTTGCTGGTCCTTATCCGCCTCCGGGAAAATACCGAACCGGTCTATGCCCCGCGCCCCAGCCCGGACCAAGCGAAGGCGCTGGCAGATATTGAAGACTATGAGTTTACAAACCAGTTCAGCGCGATGGGCAGTTGGAAGCCAGGGTTGGTACGGCGATGGATGGGCCGCTACATTTTGTTGATCATCGACTGGACCGCGCGGCACTGGCCCTATACCCAAGGCCGGCTGGCCAGGGTGCGCACCATTCAATTTGCCCGGTGGGTTTATCTGGACGGCATGAAACGAATCTTCTTCGCCACCAGCTATGATGGCAGCCTGGACAGTTACAATGACGACTTCATTAACAAAGTGGCCTTCGGCCTGAATGTGACCTTCGCAAACGGCATCGGATACCCCGCGACGCGCTGGCTGCTGGCAGGCGGCGCCAAGGACGAACAGAAATTCAAGTATTTCCTCCGGCGGCATCAACTGCCGACCGACGTCTGGTACAACGCGCACCCCAGTTTGACCGCCGTGGAGTTGGAGAGGAACAGCCGAATCCGCCAGGGCCTGGAAACGGCCGCCCTCTCCGGCGAAGCCGCGCGCGAATGGGCTCAGCTTCTGTGAGGTGATCGAATGCCAACGACCTCCATCGACACCAAAGACGTGCAAGGCTTGGTGCGCTTTGGATACGCGCGGTTGACGGAGGCCTGTTATCTGCTGCTCCGGATTCGCGATCGGGCGGCGGCTCGCGCCTGGTGTGCGGTGGCGCCGGTGGCGACTGCGGAGCTTCAAGCGCACCCGCCCGACGGCGTCTTGCAGGTGGCATTTACCTGGGCCGGTCTGGGCAAGCTAGGACTGCCCTCCAATGTGCTGGCCGGTTTTTCGACCGAATTCCAATCCGGAATGGCGGGCGAAGAGAACCGCTCGCGTCGTTTAGGGGATGTGGGCGCCAATGCGCCGGAGGCATGGTGGTGGGGTTACGGCGGAAGCATTCCCGATGTGCTGGTCATGCTCTTCGCCCTGCCCGGCAAGCTCGACGAAAGGAAGCGCACCTTGCAGGACAACGCCTGGGATGCTGCCTTTGAATTGATTCGTTGCCTGGACACCACGGACATGGGCGGCCACGAACCATTCGGCTTCAAAGACGGCATCAGCCAGCCCTGGATCGATTGGGAGGGTACTCCGAGCATTAGCAGCGACCAGATCACATACAGCAACCAGGTAGCGACCGGCGAGTTTCTGCTGGGGTATGTCAATGAATACGGCAAGTACACCGACCGGCCACTAGTCGATTCCACCGATCGGCGGGCAGCCGATTTGCCGGACGCTGAAGATGTGCCGGCCAAGAAAGACGTGGGCCGCAACGGTACCTACCTCGTAATGCGTACTCTGGAGCAGGATGTCCACGGATTCTGGAAGTTTCTTGACGGCCAGACCGGCTCCAACCCCGGAGCGCGCCAACAACTGGCGGAGAGCATGGTGGGGCGTACGATGGAGGGTCAGCCCCTGGCGCAGTTGAGCGCGGTTCCGATTCCGGGTATTGGTTCCGATCCGAAAGACGATCCGAATCGCTTCACGTTTGACCAGGACCCCGCGGGAACGCGATGCCCGTTTGGCGCGCACATCCGGCGCGCCAACCCTCGCAACACGGACTACCCGAACCGGCCCTCCTGGTGGCTGGCGCGCTGGTTGAGTATGTTAGGTTGGGCGTCGAGGCTGTCGAGAGGCTTTCGAACGGATATCATGGCCTCCACCCGGTTCCACCGCATTGTGCGGCGCGGCCGGGAATATGGTCCCGGTTTGGCGCTGTCGCCCCCCGTTCAAAACCCGCCCCCGGAAGATCCGAAGCCGGGTCTGCACTTCCTCTGTCTGAGTGCCAACATCGTCCGCCAGTTTGAGTTCGTGCAGAATGCGTGGCTAATGAGCACCAAGTTCGACGGACTCACTGGAGAGAGCGACCCGTTGCTGGGGAACCGTACTCCCATTGGCGACGGCAATTCGACGGACAATTTCACCATTCCGCGGGAAGGGGGAGTGCGGCGATGCATCTCCGGACTGCCGCAGTTCATTACGGTCCGCGGAGGCGCGTATTTCTTTATGCCCGGGATACGCGCGCTTCGGTATTTCAGCCGTGTGGGCGAGTAGAAGGGGAGTGATTCGAAGGAGCGCATTGAAGGGCGGGATTGCATGGTCCGTGACGGGGTGGACTGTCTGTTCTGCAAGTGGCTCAATCTTGGTTCGCGAAGCCGATTTGTCCACCGGACCGCGGCCAGAGGGACTGGATAAGGGGGCAATATGAAGAAGATTCTCATCGTGTTGTTGTTGGTAGTTGTGGTAGCCGTGGGGGCATGGTTGTTCACGTGGTGGCGGAGCCCAAAGATCGGACACGTCAAGGATGAGGCGCAACTGGCGGGCTTGACGGCGGATTATTTCAATGCCGCGGATGAGAAGGAGTACCTCCGCGACATGGACCGGGGCCCCAAGGGCCCGATTGATCTTTCGCCGGATGAGATCAAAGGGCGCAACACCTGGGTCATGTGGACGGCGGGAAACGACCGGCTCTGGGACAAGCTGACCTTAGCCAGTGCCGGCGTGCTGGATTTCATCAAGACTCTTTCCTCTTACCCGGGACTGAAGGCCAGCCGCGATAATCGTTGGATATACCTCGGCTTGGTCAACGAGCCCTGCTTCGTAAAGGCAACCGGCCCCGATCCCAAGAGATACGGGCTATGGCTCGATCAGCGGCTGCCCGACTGCCCCCCGGACCCCTTCGAGAACGAGCAGAAATATCCGGGCGTGAAGTATGGCGCCCGGGGGAAAAACATTCCCGCGGGTTCTTATTACGGATACGCCACTGGAATTGTCGGCATGCGCCTGTTCCCGAACCCCGATTTCGATGAGGCTGCGCAGAAAAAGTGGGATCCGGTAAGATATTACACCGATCGGAGTTACTACGAATCAAGGGATCTAATCCGGCCCTATCGCGTCGGAATGTCGTGTGGGTTTTGCCACATAGGGCCCAATCCGATCAACCCGCCCGCGGATCCCAACAATCCCAAGTGGGAAAACCTCAGTTCCAACGTCGGCGCCCAGTACTTCTGGATCGACAAGATCTTCTACTGGGAGGCGGACCCCAGCAATTTCGCCTATCAGCTCTTTCATACGTCCCGGCCTGGAACTCTGGACACCTCGCTGGTTTCCACGGACAACATCAACAACCCGCGAACCATGAATGCGCTCTATATGGTGTATCCTCGTTTGCTGGAAGCGAAGCGTTGGGGGAAGGAAACGCTGGCGGCGGGGGGGCAACAGGACAACCATCAAATCAACGACTACCTTACCACGGGCCCGCTGTCCCAGCTCTACGAGAAGCCCTCGACCGTGTGGACGCCGCGCGTTCTGAAGGATGGGGCGGATTCGGTCGGGGTGATGGGAGCTTTGAATCGAGTCTATCTGAACATTGGAACGTTCAGTGAGGAATGGCTGCTGCACTTCAATGCGTTGGTGGGTGGCAAGCCCATCACGCCGATCGAAATCAAAGTCGCGCGTGAAAACTCGGCGTATTTCAAGGCTACCGAGGCGCAGACGTTCTTCACTGCCGAGTTCTTCCTCAAGACGACCGATCCTCACCACCTGAAGGATGCCCCGGACGGCGGCAAGTACCTAAAGGATACGGCGCTCTTGACGCGCGGAAAAATCGTGTTCGCCGAGACGTGCGCGCGCTGCCATTCGAGCAAACGGCCCGAGGTGGCCCAGGGACTCGATCCGGACGGTCGCAACGGCAAGGATTATCTGAGCTGCTGGAACAAGTACTTTGAGTGGACCAAGACGCCCGAGTTCAAAGAGGAAATGAAGAGGATTGTCCTCGCGGACGATTTTCTCGACAACAACTATCTTTCGGCGGAGTTCCGCGTACCAGTTACACTTCTCCATACCAACGCCTGCAGCCCGCTCGCAACCAATGCGCTGGGCGGTAACATCTGGGATAACTTCTCATCGCAATCGTACAAGGACCTGCCATCCGCCGGAGAGATTACCTGGTATCAGCCCCAGACCGGCGAGCCACGCCAATACCTGCTGCCGGCCGGCGGCCGGGGATACACGCGCCCGCCGTCGCTCATCAGCGTATGGTCTACGGCACCCTTTCTGCTGAACAACTCGGTCGCCCCGTTCGATGTTCCCTTTGAAACAAATCCGTCTGTGGAAGCCCGGATGCGAACGTTCAAGGCGTCCATCGAGCAGATGCTGTGGCCGGAGAGGCGCCAAAAGGACAGTAAGCTGGGAGACAAAGTTCCCGGCTTGATCGACCGGACGACACAGAGCAGTTATATCCGTATTGCGGGCGGCTACCTTCCCCCAGCGCTGCAGCCATTCCTCGGAATAGGCCAGCATTTTGCGCCGTCGGTGTTCGGCTCCGGGGGCATACAGCTCGGGCCGATTCCGGCCGGCACGCCGGTGGGTTTGCTGGCAAATCTGAATCTGCTGGCCGACGACCCGGCCAAGCAGTTGGAGCGCGACGGTCAAATTCTGGCGTTGGTCCGCAAGATTGACAGCGACTTCAGGGCCCTCGGGCCCAACCCGACCGACCAGCAGGCGGCGCAGGTCTTTGAGAATCTGGTGGAGAGCATGCTTACCCTCAGTAAGTGCCCCGACCTCGTCGTCAATCGGGGGCATTATTTTGGAACGGATTATCTGGAGCCGGCCGAGAAGGCCGATCCACAGTTAAGAGCAAAAGCCTTAAGCGACCGCGGACCGGCGCTGAGCGATGCGGACAAGCTTGCGCTGATCGAATTCATCAAGACCTTTTGAGGCCGGAAGGAGCATTTCGTGATCATTCCCCTAAGAAACACACGGAACTCTTGCCGGGCACGTTAAAGAACCTCTTTTGTCCGCCCGAGCGAAGCGAATACACCTATTTCGCGCGTGCCGGCGACTGCGCTTTTGCGAAGGGAGGCGTGCTCGCCAAAGCAGCAATCTAGGGGGCGCGACCGCTGGAGCAGCGGAGGACCGGCGGAGCCCCAATAAATCAAAGCTTGCCCAAATCTGGTCCTCTTTCCACTTCACCCAGCTCTGAAGGTTGGAGAGTGTTCTGTGGCCACGCCGCTACGCCTGCCGTGACTAGAATTTGCCATTACGCCGTACATTCGATGCACGCCCTCTCACTTGTAACTCGAACATGATAATGGTTCTTGCGGGACTATGTGCCGACCCAGGGGCATTCGGGGCCGTGCACCGCCCGATTCCTCAGCTTCCGCAGTTTTTCAATTTTCCTCGAAAGACGGCCGCGAAAGGCGATCTTGCCGGATTACACCGCGCTTCGGCTCTCGTGGCAACGTTGGACGGACGCGCTTGATGAGCGCCCAGCGAAAAGGCCGCCTGATCCCGGTGACCGCCGCTTCGAGTCGCGCCCCCAAGGTCTCGAATCCAGCCTCGGGACCGTGCCATTGTAGTTCGTCCACGTCGTCAAACAGCGCGATGTCGGTCCGGAGAGTGGCGAGCGTCCGGAACAGCAGTGCGAGGTCCCTCTCGCCGGAGAGCGTGTGCGCAAGGGCGCTGGCGTTGGCGGCGTTCACCCGCCACTCCCTCCAGTCCGCCGGGATCGATTCGAGGCGGACGAAGTTGGCGAGAACCCGCAGCCGACGATTTCGAGACAGCCGGGTAAGCTCAGGGGACCGAATTCGGCGGGATGCGCAGGCGTTTGTTCGGGATTCGCCAGGCGGGCGATCCGACCAACCCGGAAGGCCACCCATCAGTGTTGGAGGGTATGCCCCAGGCTATGAAGCAGCAACATAAGTGGCCGCCCTTGCGGTCCCTCGGATCTGTTCCATCATTCCAAGCATGTCCCAGTTCTGCCACCCTTCCACTGCTTTGCCGTCGGCAATCCGCATGATTGTGATGCCGGTCACGTGGATAGTCTTGCCGGAAGCAGGGATGCCCAATCCAGGGCCAGAGTGCTTCGCCGTGAACGACCAACGAACGCAGAGGCGATCACCCTCTGCAATGGTTTCGTGGACTGTCGTTTGAATCTCGTCCATGGCGGCATGAATTCGGTCGAAGAGGGGGTAGAAACCGTCCGGACCCACTGAATCAAGTCCTGCTTCATGCAGCACGGCATCGGGCGCAAGCATCTCGGGAATCGCATCGCGACGGCCTCTGTTCCACACTTCCTCGAACCAACGCTGTCCCAAGTCTCGCTCTTCTTCGGTCATGGTGTCCCCTCCATCCGTACTATGTTACTCCAGTCCTCTGTCGGACATCTCCGCAAGGTCAGCGTTGTAATTCCGATTCTGCGATGCGAACGAGGGCGCGCGAGAATCGACCTCGTTCGTCGTGGGGCGCAAGGCGAAGAAATTCCCGACCCCGCTACTCCGTTCTTAGTGCCTTCGTGGGCGAAATCGACGCTGCGCGGCTCGCAGGAATCACGGCAGCGATAAATGCAGAAGCTCGCGAGCGCGACTGTGGCCACGGTCAATGTTAACGGGAGAGATCAATCTGCTTCGGCATAGCCCTGACGGTGGTAACGGTCAGGTTGGGACCAACTTCCGCGCGTTGGGCCATCCACGACAGCGCCCGTCGTGCGACCATTCAGAGTATGCCTGAATCGCGCAGGGCCTTTCTCCGTCTTGTCGGGGGAGCTGTCGCGGCGGCTTCGACGTCGGCTGCGGATACTCCCCCTTCACCGCAACCGCATGAACTCGCCGGCATGGCAGCCGTGGTATCGGCCTTCATGCGGGACCATTTGGTACCTGGCCTATCTATGGCGGTGGCGCGGAACGGCGAGTTACTCTACGAACGCGGCTTCGGCTTCGCCGACCGCGACAAGAATGAGAGGGTGACGCCCGCGCACTTGTTCCGCATCGCTAGTGTATCGAAACCCATCACTTCGGTGACGTTGTTCCGCCTCATGGAAGATAAGCGCCTGACCCTGGACGATGTCGTCTTCGGTTCCCGCGGCATTTTGGGCCACGACTTCGGCAAGCCGCCTTACAAGCAGTGGGTAGGGGAAATCCGCATCAAACACCTGCTTACGCACACCGGTGGCGGATGGCAGAACGATGGTACCGACCCCATGTTTCGCCGCCCCGAAATGAGTCACAAGCAGCTCATCAGTTGGGCCATTGAGAACGTGGCCCTGACACATCCGCCAGGGGAGCACTTCGCCTACTCCAACTTCGGGTTTTGCATCCTGGGGCGCGTGATCGAGAAGCTGACGGGGGTGGCGTACGAACAGCACGTGCGCGACACCATTTTGAAGCGTTGCGGCGTGACTGACATGCGCGTGGCCGGGAACACGCTCGGGGAACGCGCGTGGGGCGAAGTGGTCTATTATGGCGCCAAAGGGCAGAATCCGTATGACATGAACGTGCGCCGCATGGATTCCCACGGTGGCTGGTTAGCTACGGCACGGGACTTGGCGATGTTCGCCAGCCACGTCGATGGGCACTCGGCCAGCCACAACATCTTGACGCCCGAATCGATCCGGGAGATGACCACGGCGAGTGCAGCCAACGCCGGTTATGCCAAGGGCTGGGCGGTGAACCGCGTACCCAATTGGTGGCATGGAGGAAGCTTGCCCGGCACGACCTCCATCATGGTCCGAACCGCTAGCGGATTCTGTTGGGCGGCTCTGGCCAATTCACGGGAAGCCTCAGGAGACACCGGAGGTGCGATGGACAGGATGATGTGGGAATTGGTGCACCAGGTGAAGATCTGGAAGGCGTGACGCCCCCGTTCACGCGCTCGTGGAATGTGTCCCGGATCGAATCGCGCTCACGGTTTCCCTCCTCTACGCGCTTCGGCCTCTGCCAGCCAGCCGCGCCGTAATCGTTCCGGCGGCACGTTCGANNCGGCTGAGCAACTCGACCACCGTTAACCCAATCGGATTCGGGCGCCGCGGGGAACGGGTCGCGAATACGCCGTGCGGCCGATCATCGCTCGGCGGCGTTCCCACTAGGCTCGATCCTTCGGAGCGATCAAATTCCCAAATGACTATTAGGTGCGAGAAGCCCTCGATATCGGTGAGACCAAGCTCAAATTCGGGGCGTATTTCGAGAGATCCTTCCGCCTCATGCTTCGCACCCAGTCCCTTTGGAATCTCCTTCGTCTCCCGGTAAGGGCTTCTGACGTATCCGATTGGCGCTGCGCCGAACATATTTTTGGAACTCCCCATTCCTTCGGTCTGGCTACCGCCGAGGGCCGCCCGACTCAAGCTCTCTACCCACTCCTGCAACCGGCCACGATAAACACGGTACCACGACCGCGAAGTTGATCGCGTTCGACACGCGCATCCCGAGCCGCAGTCGCCGCCCCAGCCGCCAGCGCGTCGTCCGCCTCGAACTCCACCATGGGCCACACGACGACGCCGGCCGCCAATAGGACCTCTTCAAGCAGACCGAACTGGGCCAGGAGGTCCGGAGCGATCCCTTCGCCGGTCTTGTAGCCCGGCCATAGCCCGTTGCGGAAGGACTCGATCACGTGGTCGGTCGCAACGGCAACGTGCGTGGCGCCGCCGCGAATCATGCCCAGAACGGACCCGAGCGGGCCTCGCACCGCGGCGACCTCGTGGCCGTCCCGATCCCGCGCGGGGACGGCAGGGCGTGGTAGTGCCGGAACAACTCGCATGTGCCGTCGGTCAAGGTGGATTGTCGAGGGTGCAACTCCAGCACCAACGTTAGCGGATCGGCGGTGGCTCGATCAACCTAGGGAGAACGGATGCGTCCACGGAAGCTGCTTCGCTTCCAACTAACACCTGGATAGGTTCTGGGCGCTCATCGCCGATTCGGCCGCTACGTAGTAGCTGAACGCACGAGCGTGTGCGCACCCAGGACATTGATCTTCCTCGACGCAAATTCTGCGTTCAACAAGGGCTCGTCGAGAGCCCAATCGTATTTCTCTGACCACTTATTCTTAACCTCTGCCGCCACAAGGAGTGCGTTCAACGGAGGCTTAGAAGCGATCATTTTCAGTGCCGCTCTAGCCCGACTTTCGCAAA
>PKYZ01000013.1 GCA_003132865.1 Bryobacterales bacterium | reverse complement strand
GGCGTATAGAACGCAGGCTCCTCAGCCAATCGGAGGAGCGTATCCACGATAGGCATCGGAACCAGGACACAAGCATCCAGGATTGTTATGTACGGGCTAATCCTCAATCGCCGGAGATGGCCGTTCTATCGTAAAGCCCTTCGCTGGCCTCCGCTTGAGCTAGCTCGCGAATAGCCTTATGGCGATGGTCGTCCCTTCGGGCCTTGTATTGGAACAGGTCTTGGGCGTACATGCGGCGGTGCGTCCCGATCATGTGGTAGGGGATCTCTCCTCTTTCCAACAGGTTGACCAAAAACTGCCGGGATACGCCAAGGATGGATGCCGCTTCCACGGTGGTCAGCTTGGCTTGGTGCTGGACAATCATGACGGACTTCCTCTCATTCAGAAGTCCAATCAATTCAACCAGAAACGAATAGAGCGAGTCAGGTAGCAGGCGAGCCTCCCCATTGGGGGCCACGAGCTTCGCCTTGCCACGTCTAAAAGCGTCGTATAGCTGTTCAATTTCGCTGCGATCTGTGTCCGAGATTGGAACCCGCCGATCAACCTCCGTAGGCGGCAACGGGCTCTGGTCTTTGGCCGTTGCGTCAGGCATCGTTCATCGTCCTCGCTTTTTTGAATACGCTACATGCGCTACAGTGGCTACATGCGCTACATACACTACAGACGATGGTAGTCTGGAAATCGTTGCTGGTCAAGGAGGTTTGCCGCCCGCTGATGAGGTCACCGCGATAGGTAGTGTTTACAGGATCCGGAGGTCGGGCAGTGCGTCCGCGGAAGTCAACGGGTTCGATTCCCGTTAGCGCTACCACATAACCTGTTTCTAAATCAATCTGTTAGCTCCGCTAGAAGATCCTTTGATGTCATCCCATGTCATCCGGACGCAGTTCGGTCGCGCAGGACCGAGCGGTCTGCCCAGTCACGGACGTGATCGACGCTCAGAAAAGAAAAGAGGCATCATGCCGCTGGCTGCACGGATGTATACTGATTGGCAGCGAGGTCGAGTGATGAAACGCACATTTGTTTTGGCTGGATTGCTGGTGTTTGGTTGCGCCGTTCTCTCTTACGCCGAAGTCAAGTGTGAAGCCAATATCAATGGCTTCAAAATACACACTGTCTACATCATGGGTGGCCAGTACAACGGGGTGGTCTGGGCGTACAAACATATCGCAGAGGAAACCTGCTTGACCCCGAGCACCGACCTCAGCAAGGCTGACGCGATTCTGGAAGTACACCGCACTTGGACTCCCGGATCGAAGGCCGACACCGCGCCGCTCACTGTCTCCTGTTCATCTATCAGAAATTCGACCGTTTGTTCCGACTCAACCGGCAATGAGCTAACAGTCGATTGCACTGGCGGGGTCTGCACCTCATACTACGGCCCAAGCCTATACAGTACGGCTTCCAGTGCCTTCCATGAATGGATTAGCACTCGCTGGTATGAATCAGACGCACGACTGTACACCGTCGATCACAAGCTCCTATGGAAAAGTGAGGACCAAAAAGGCGACTGGCTCGGGGCGGGATGGCCCGACAAAGTGCGACTAGGGACCAACTCTCCGGTTTGCAAAGTAGGGAGAATGAGTCGCTCGAAGTACAAGAATTTCCGGCATTGGGCTACGCAGCAGTGTGGTGTTGAGTTTGATCCTCTGGTGACGATTGATCTCAAATTACAGAATCGCCAGGCCTCCGAGAAACAGAAGCAGGATAGTAAAGACGAAATGATTCGTAACGCTCAAGAGGCTGCGGCAAAACAGAAGAAGGAGCAGTAGAAGCTAAGGAGGATTCCAAGGCGGCGGCTCCGAATGGTTGAATTCCTCGTGGCCGTATTTGCAGGCCGCGTCAACACGAAAGATGTACAAGATCAAAACGAAGCAGCACCAATCCAAACTGGCCCTTAGAGGTCGAGCGACCATCGACACGGGAAATGCGCTACTAGGGGCGCGGAAGGGGCCAAGGCCAACACGGGAGGAGACCGGCGCCAATCGTGGGTTGAACGTGGGGCGTGTTACTTCTTCTACAGAATGCTAGATGCCTGAGGAACAAATGCGCGTTACATGGACTAAAGACGTATCTCTGGAAAATCTTCGGAAGCTCTCCACTGAGTTAGGGAGCGATTTCGAAATCGAGATCGACGAAATGCCGAGAAGTTACAAGAGCGCCGTCCCTCCTTCTTGGGTAAGATTTTATGCCGAGAACAACTGGTGGATAAAGGGGTTGGGCGCATATGCGGCAATTTACGTTGCGGAGATAGTGAGGGAGGCCGCAAAGGATACGTGGAAGAATCGCAGTAAAATCGTCTCGGCGGCGGTTGTGGCCGGGGGCCGGGTCAGGCAGCTTGCCGTTGCACTCGCAAGCCTGCGCAAGCGTCTTGCCCCGGAAACGGGCATTGAAATCGCCCTGCCTTTTCCCGATGACTACGAGGGCACAATCCTTCAACTTATCGGCACCGATGTGGATGAGCTAGCGGTTGAATGTGCTGTGTTTGTGCATTACCTTCCAGCACTTATGAACCTCATTCGTAAGGAGGCGCTGAGTCGTGGCAGCGTTGCTACAGGAATCCAGCTTGTGATGCTCGATGATCTGTCACTTGAAGTGTCATGGCTAGACGGCTCGCTAAAGAAGCAAACACAAGTGCTGACTCTTGAATAACTTACGCTTCGGTTGGGGGGGCTGGCTTGGGAACTGGGACTGCAACAAGTTCTTGGCGCTCTTTGACAACGTATCCGGGATGCGTGGCAACTTGCTGTTGAAACATTTGTTCAAGACTGTCGATGGGGCCGCCGATGACATCTTTGCGCACCCAATCCTCTATGACAACGCACGGCGACGGACTCCCGAGGTGATAGCTATGGACCAACAGGTCAATGTCTTTTGCCCCGTCCTTCGCCGGTTTGCCGTGAATACCAAAGATGATTCTTTCCATAAAGGACAACTCCTTGTCTAGCTGATTTTCAGGGGGTTCCTGCGTTCCATTCTAGCAAACTGAAATACGGCTGGGAAAACGCCCCTAGCGGCTAACCGTTCATGGCGGGGCGTTTCTGTCACCCCGTTAATTTTCAGAGTAGCAACGATTTGTCACTGCAACGGCCCAGCGATGATCGTGTCCCAAGTGTCGGCTGCCCGCTGGTCATCGGCGGGTAGAGCGTGCGAATAAATTCGGGCCGTGACGTTGACATCGGCATGGCCGAGCCGTGCTGATACGGCGGGTAGGGGAACGCCCTTCGAGATCAGGTGCGTGGCGTGCGTGTGCCGGAGCGTGTGCATGCTGCCGTCGTTGATCCCCGCTTTGTGCATTCGGCGTACGATGACTTGGGAGATGAGGTCCGGCTCATGATGGTCGCCGTTCGGTTCGCAAAAGATCAAATCCAGGTCTTTGTAGTCGGTTGCGAAAAGCCGGCGGTGTTCCGGCTGCTGTTCCAACCGCAGCGTAGCGAGCGCGGATCGCGGCAGGAGGCACGGTCGCGACTTCCCGTTCTTCGGTCGCTTCACCCGAAGGCCCGCTCTCGTTTGTTCCAGCGATTTGCTGATAGTTAACACTCCCGGAGTCCAATCGAGGTCTGCCCATTGAAGCGCGAGCAATTCTCCGCGCCTGGCTGCGGTTGCAAGCGCCATTTCGACGAGCGCAAACGTCCAATCGCCTCGGCAGGCCTCCCGCAGCTTGCGGATTTCATCGGGCGACATGCTTCGCGCGTCTGTCTTCTCGATTCTCCGGAGTTCGGCGCGGAGCATGGGATTCACCTGGAGCAACCAGCCTGAAGGCTTTGTTTAGCGCAACGTTGAGCAATCCGGCGACGTGGCGGACGGTGCGCGTCGAAATGTGCTCTCGCCGTTTTCCCTTGGCCTTGAGCAAGGTGTAAAAGGCGGCTTCGAGTTGCTGGTGCGCGAGATCGGCAAGCGGGAACCCAACCCAGCCCACTTGACCCGTTGGTTCCATATATGGGAACTTGGGGAGTGAGGGTCGTCAGCAAGCGGCGGATTCGGGAATTCGGCACGCGGTTCCCGAAAGCGGCCGAGCCGCTCAAGCACTGGGCAAACGCGGTCCAGGCTGCGATGTGGAAGAACCCCGGCGCGCTGAAGGCGGCCTTCGGTTCCGCCGACTTTGTGGGCGATCTGACGGTGTTTAATGTAGGCGGGAACAAGTATCGGTTGATCGCGTTCGTTCACTATCCACGCCAGATCGTATACATAAAGCATATCCTCACGCACGATGAGTACGACGAGGGGGAATGGAAGCTATGAGCACAACGATTGAAGACCTCGATCTGAAGCGGTATGGGCGACTTCTGGCGCGAGCGGTTCCGAAGGTCATCAAGACGGAGGAGGAAAACGAACGCGCCCTCGCGATTGTCGAATCCCTGATGGAGAAAGGCCAGGGAGACCTGACACCGGAGGAAGACGCGCTCCTCGAACTGCTCACGGACCTGATCCACGATTTCGAGGAGAAAGCGTACCCCATACCGAAGTCTGAGCCGCACGAGATGGTTGCGTTCCTCCTGGAACAACGCGGGCTAACCCCCAAGGATCTTTGGCCCGTAGTCGGCTCCAAGAGCCGGGTGTCGGAGATCCTTGCCGGAAAGCGCGCTATGACGAAGGACCAGGCAAAGAAACTCGCGGAGTTCTTCCATGTCGGCGCGGATCTGTTTATTTGAGGTGTATAGGCGCAACTGGTCTGTGCTGAACCGGCGGTTAGGGGGTTCGATTCCCGTTGGCGGCCAAAGTCCCTACGCTGGACACCCACTTCAAAAAATATACTTCACCCCCACCTGAATCTGCCGCGGCGGCTTATTCCCGTAAGCGTTCTCCGACAACACCTGTCCAAAATTCGGATTCCCAAGCACGTGGTTCGGGATATCGAAGTTCGGATGGTTGAACAAATTGAAGACCTCGGCGCGGAGCTGCAAACGATGACTCTCGGTGCGCAGCACAAAATTCTTGTACATCGAGAAATCCACGTTCGTCAGTCCCGGACCGCTCATGATGTTGCGGCCTGCATTGCCAAACTGCCCAGCAGGCGGCGCGACGAAGGCGCAAGTATTAAACCAGCTCGATGGCTGGTTGACCGCGCCGGCGGCCAGCCCGCCTTGCGAGATCGTGGTGTGGCAGGCGGGGTTAGGGTTCGCCATCACCGGACCGGGCACGTATGGATTGGAGATCAAATCCGGCCGGTAAGGGTTGCCAAACGCGGCAATGGCGGACCCGGATTGCGAAGAGGGCAGGTTCACCGTGAATGGAGACCCCGTCTGCGCCGTCAGGATTCCAGCCGCCTGCCAGTTGCCTAGCAAGCCCTTGCGCCATCCCGGCTGCGTGATCCACTTGCGGCCGAACGGCAGGTCGTAGACGGAACTGACCACCAGGCGGTGCTTGGCATTGAAATCGGAAAGCCCGCGGTCGGCCTGCGGGTCCAGCGAGTTTTGCGGCAGACCCGAGCCCACGCTGCCCCCGAACACGGACGAGACGTCGTCAATCGATTTGGAGAACGTGTACGCCGCCAGAAAGGTGAGACCTTGGCCGACGCGCCTCTCGGAGCGGAACTGCAGAGAGTTGTACGAACTGGCGGCGGCCGACTCCACGTAAAGGATGGAGGAGAACTGCGGGAAGGGCGCCAGGCCGGTGGCCGGGTTCACCTGATTGAGATCGCGCACGTCGGCCAGGTGCGTGCCCTTGGACCCCACGTATGCCAGATCGACCATCCAGTAGGGCTTGATTTCATATTGCAGGTCCACGTTCCATTGCTGCATGTAGGCATCGCGGAAGTTGCGGGCGATCATGTTGGGCTCGACGATCGCCGTGGCCGGCTGGCTGAGAATATTCTGGATTACGTTCGTGCCGCTGTTGGCGTAATAGGACAGATCGTAGAAGGGCGGGTTGAAGCGCGGAAAGACGTTGATGTTGAAGATGCCCACATCGTAGAAGACGCCGTAGGCGGCGCGCACCACCCAGCGCTCGGTCTTCATGGGCCGCCAGGCGACCCCGATGCGCGGGGCGAAATCGGTGGGCGTCGGATTATAAGTAGCCCGTGGAATTCCGTTCGTCCCGGCCTGGATGAACTGGCAGTCGGGGACCGGTGTGCAAGTCGCGGAATTCGCGCTGAGATCGGGAACGCTATAGCGATTGTGATCCTCCACTCCGGGGCTGTTGTACTCATACCGCATACCCACGTTCAGCAATAAGCGCGGCACGACGTGGATATCGTCCTGGATGTAGTAGTTCATGCCCATGCTACGCACGGTGTTAAAGGTATCGCCCTTCACTGCTACAGCGTAATCGGGAATGCCCACCGCCAACTGAGCCAGCGCCTCAAGAGGAGTTGCGGACATACCGGCTTCCGCGCCGGCCTCGAAGAAGAAATCGCCACGCGCCACGAAATCGAGATAATTGTCGATCTGGATGTCGCGGATATCCGCTCCGAACTTGAACTGATTGCGCCCCTTGATCCAAGACAGGTTGTCGGAGAGATGTACAGTCGTATCGTGGCGGTCTTGCGGATAGTTGAGCGGCTCGCCGATCCCGTCGAATCCCAGGAGATTGACTTCGGGATATCCCAGATCCACCGGATTGGTCAGAACGTCCGGAAAGCCCAACTGCGCGC
>PKYZ01000044.1:244-2967 GCA_003132865.1 Bryobacterales bacterium | reverse complement strand
GATCGCGGCTTCACTCTCGTTCGAGACCAGTTGTTTTGTCACGCGGTCGGCATCGTACCCAAACGGTACCCCGCCGGCAAATCGCAGGTGGCGCTCCTTTAATCGTTTCCTCGTTCACGAGTCTCGGCGATCCGCGAGGCGATCAAATCATGCTCTAACTCAGCGAAGGACGCCAGGATGTTTAGCATGAAACTGTCCTGGGTGGAGTAGCCGAAATCCGCTGCCGTAACGACGGCCAACCCGGCCTCCAACTCGCGAAGTTCGTTCAGGAGCGTCGAGCACCCTCGCACGCTTCGCGAGAGCCGGTCAAGGCGATGAACGATGACCTGATCAACTTGTCCCCTCCGGACGAGGGCAAGACGAGGGCAAGAAGACGATCAAGTGCGGATGATCGAGAATGGCGCCGGAGTAGCCCTCCTCGTCGCAGCGCTCCGGTATCGATGCCCACTCAAGGGCACACTGAGATTCCCCATACAAGCGGCAGAAATCGTGTTGGAGCTCGTACGAGGAGAGATCGTCAGATGACTTTCCGGATCGCGGTCGAGCCGGCGATCTCGATTGCCGTAGGCTGTCTTCGTTCCCTCGCTGATCTTGAGCCGCTTAGCGGAATTGGTCTTCGTAGATACTTGCTTCATAGTCGACTGCCTTTCTGGCTGAGATGATGTGGGTTGCTTCGGTGCCTGGTCTACTGCGGTCAACCAACACCGACGAGGAGCAGGACCAGATTCCGAGCCATCCCGATGACCTGGTAACGCTGCTCCCCTTCACTCTCGATGAAGTAGTTGTCCGCCGTCACGGGATTCGGATGTCGAAGACTTCCTGCGCCGTCTCGGACGAAATTCCATGGAGCCGCTTATTTCCGCGAGCTTTTGCGGCGTCCCACGTGAATCTCGTTGCCATATAACACTATTGTATATTCAAGAACACCGCCGGTGGCCGCTTGCGCCACCTGTGGCATCATTGATGGAACCATGGCCAGCCACCCCGCTTCCGCCGCCGAAACCGGGCAAACCCGCCTCCGCAAACAGCTTGGGTTGGGCGACCTGATCCTGGCGCAGATCCTCTGCGTAGTGGGATCGAGTTGGGTCGGCGTGGCGGCGAAATTGGGCCGCGCTCACGTCACTTTCTGGGTGGTCTCGATGTTGCTGTTTTACCTCCCATTGGCCGCCGTGGTGATCTACTTGAATCGCCTGCTNNCCGGTTTCGGCGAGATGGCCGGCTTCCTCACGGCATGGAATCTGTGGGTCTATGCGGTAATCGTGGTGGGCGCCATCGTCTTCGTGGTGCCTACCGACCTGGGATACATGTGGGGACCCTCCGGGGCCTGGCTGGCGTCGAGCAAGACGGCCACGCTGCTGATCACCGGCGGCGTGGTGGCGGCCATCACGCTGGTGGCCATCCACGGCCTCGATATCGGCAAGTGGCTGCACAATTCCGGCGCTGTGCTGATCCTGCTGGCATACGCGATCCTGCTGCCCCTGCCGCTATGGGCGCTGTGGCGCGGCGCCCTCCACGGCTACCAGCCGGTGCCGTGGCAGTTGCCCAAGCTCGACTGGTTCAGCCTGGCGGTCTTCGGCCAGATGACGGTGGGCGCGCTGAGCGGCTTCGAGTATGTCGCCATCATGGCCGGGGAGTGCCGTAGCGCCGCGCGCACCATCGGACAATCGGTGCTCTTCTCGGCGCCGGTGATCTGCCTGATGTTCATCCTGGGAACCAGTTCGGTGCTGGCATTCGTGGGCAATCAGCCCATCAACGTGATCGGCCCCATCCCGCAGACCTTTCGGCTGGCGTTCGGGAATACCGGCGGCGCCTCGTGGGTGGCGCCCTTTGCGATTTTCCTGCTGATCGCGCGCGCCATCGCTTCGGCCAGCCTGATTTTCACGGGCTTAACGCGGCTGCCCATGACGGCTTCCTGGGACCACCTGGTGCCGGCCTGGTTTTCGCGCCTCGATCCGCTCCGCCGCACGCCGGTCAATTCGATTCTGTTTGTCGCCGCGGTGGTGATGCTCCTGNNGTCAATTCGATTCTGTTTATAGCTGTAGTGGTGATGCTCCTGATTCTGCTGAGCATGCTGGGCGTGCGCGAGCAGGAGGCCAGCCAGTTGCTGAGCAACGCTTCCGTGGTGCACTACGCCATTGCCTATGTCGCGCTATTTGCGTTGCCCCTGGTGGGCGCGCTACGCCCGCGGGTTCCAGGTTGGCTCAAAGTGGCGGCCGCCGCCGGCCTGTTCGCCAGCCTGGTCTCGCTGCTGATTGCCGTTTACCCCATCGTGGATGTCGTCAGCAAAGCGGCTTACGCCACCAAGATCGCCAGTGTGGTGCTACTGACGAATGCGGCGGGTGTGCTGCTCTATCGCGCGGGCGAGCGCCGCCGCAAAGCTGGCCAATGAGACTNNCCCCAAAAAAGTCTATACCGGTGATGTGGAACCCGCGGGTATATTGTTCGTGGCATTGGTGCTGGCCATCGTCTTGGCCTGCTTTGTATTTTAAAATCGCTATAGCCCTGCTGGGTTGGCGTTCCCCCGCTATCGCCGCGGCAGCTTTGATTATTGCCTAACACGTTAAATTCCCAAAACCAGCGGAGTAGGATTGGACCGGGATACTGTGCCAGTACCTTGGCCGTGGCCGTAATCACCGCATCTTCGCTCGCGTTGCCGCCGGCAATCGCGCGATCGGAGTTCGCGGTGTTTGCCATCGCACACCCAGGAGATCACTGGAACACGC
>PKYZ01000044.1:0-234 GCA_003132865.1 Bryobacterales bacterium | reverse complement strand
TTAGTGCAGATGAAGCGCGAAGGGCGGTTGATGCCGTTGGGAGCCGGACCTTCGCGAATCTCGATCGCCGCTTCCGAATTTGACCCCAGCGCCGGATTCGCCCAAATCCCCAAATAAACCCCCGTCGTGGGAACTGAAAGCCCTGCCGCGGCCCGAACATCGGCGCGGGTAACCAGGAGGAACGCCAGTAGAAGTCTACGCGTGTACAGCGGCATCCCTTGCAAATCGCTAGCG
>PKYZ01000175.1 GCA_003132865.1 Bryobacterales bacterium | reverse complement strand
CCAAGCGGCCAGAGACCTAGAGAATGGAAAGGACGACTATGGCAACACTTTCACACGGAGAGAAGATCGCGCTGTACCTCTTGCTTTCATCGGGATCAAAGCTGCGGCTTGACCTGGATGGGAAAACCTATCAGGATGATCCCGCCCAGCCCTTCGGGAACGCCGCCCTCCTGTATCAAGCTCTTAAGAAATTGCTAAGCGGGCGGGGCTGGAAGGTCAACAACGTGCTAACTGCCAACAACCTCAACCAAGCCGCGATCCAACAGTACTTATGGGATCCTGTCACGGGTCTGGCTAAGACCTCGGCGACGGCCATCATGCAGGCTGTGCAGATGGACCGAGACAAATACGACCCGAACAATCCCTGTCCTGTGGATCAGGATGAGACTAACGTTTTCAACGCGCTTGCTTCCATACCGTACGCTGGGCCTCGGGCATCTGAGGAGAAGCCTGAGAGCGCATGAGCATCGACCGGCGCAGCTTCCTGCTTCTCGGGGGGGCGGTGGGGGCAGGCCGCTTGCACGCAGATGAACCGCCGCCGCTATGTGTTGGATCGGACTTTCCCGAGCTTCCTCCGAACGCCTTTCGTTTTGACTCCGTACCGGATCTCCAGGTGGGGCAGTTCAATCCGAAGGCGCCGAAGCGGCGCCTGTGGTCCACACTCGATGACGGAGAAAAGGCGCGCCTTGCTAAAGATTTGAGGTGCGCCTACACCCGAATGATGAACAAGCGATGGACCAGCCGCAGGAGCTACATGTACCAGGCGTGGACGCATGCCTGGTACTGTAGCGGCAATCGGGACCCGTGTTTCGGCGATATCCACCGTTCGTGGGCATTCCTGCCCTGGCACCGCGCATTCCTGTACTTTCACGAGCGGCTCATTCAAGCAGAGCTTGGAAACCCGGATTTCCGGCTTCCGGTCTGGGACTGGGAGAACGATCCTTGCGTCCCCTGGATCTACAACTCACTGCCCTCGGTGAAGCATCTCGCCTGTAGCGCCTCGCGCGCGCAAAACCACATCTGCCCGGTTACTCAGGCCGATTTGAATGCGTGGTTCGGGAGCAGCAGCAGCTTCGACACGGTGGCCGGTGGGCTCACTTACGCTGGAACATCGTTTAGTGGTCTGCACCAATGCGTTCACGTCCAACTCGGCGGCTGCATGGGCGATTTTCTCAGCGCGGCATTGGATCCAGTCTTCTACGCGCACCATGCAAATGTCGACCGCTTCTGGGACGCTTGGACGGCCCAAAATCGACAATCACTCCCGCAGTGGCCCAATTCATGCTTTTACTTCTACGATCTGGGGCGACCCGTGCGCGTGAAAGTGCGCGACTTGCTGAACACCACTCGCCTCGGATACCGGTACGACCCTCCGTCCATGCCCCAGTACCAGTCAAAATCCGTCAGCGCGGTGATTGAGAATGGCCGCGTGACGCTTGATGCCTACTTCCTCCACCAACTACTCAATCTGCTGTCCCTCGATTCGCGATTTGACCTGGCTGGACAAGTCAGGCGGGTCCATGAGCCGGACTCTTTGGTAACGGTCCAGTTCCGGGTGAGCCTCCCTAGCCTTGAACATGGCAAATATTACCTGTTTGGTATGCAGGACCAGAGCGGCAAGTTGGGCGTCGTCCTCGACCCCTGTGCGGGTCTTCTAGCGATGCACGAGGCACCTTCGCAGGCGGTCCTGGCCGCCCATCTGGGCCACGACGCACTGGCCTATGTGCTCGGCAACATTGACCATGGCATCCAACTGGTTTATGGCCCGGCTTCGAACGTGAGCAATCCGGCCTGTGGAGGCGCGTCTATCGCCAATCCGACGCGATTCGCCCCGGAATCGTTCGAGATCAGAGTCGCCAGTGCTGGAGCAGTCGCATACAGATAGCGACCGCTGACGCTGGCTCGTAAAGTGATTGAGAAGTGGCCGGCTGACAGAGGGACACGCGTCGCTTGCCCTAGCGAGCCTGCACGCGCGTGCGACAATAGTCCATGGTTCGGCACGGAGCCACCCGCATCTAACGCGCTGCCTATGCTGGACGTCTCCCAGATCGCCAAAACGTACGCGACCCCACGCGGGCCGCTCTCCATTCTCTCCGGCGTTTCGTTCAGCCTTCAGCGCGGCGACGCAGCCGCCATCATGGGCCCTTCCGGCGCGGGCAAGAGCACGCTCCTCTACATCCTCGGCGGGCTAGAACAGCCCACTTCCGGTACGGTCACGCTCGATGGACGCAATCCTTTCACGCTATCCGAGAAGGATCTCGCCGCGTTCCGCAATCAGTCCATCGGCTTCATCTTTCAGGATCATTGCCTGCTGCCGCAATGCTCCGTGCTCGAAAATGTGCTGGTGCCGACGCTGGTTTCGAGGGATGGCGACGGCTACGTCGATCGCGCGCGCGGCCTGCTCGCGCAAGTGGGCCTGAGCGATCGCCTCGATCATCGCCCCGCCGAGCTTTCCGGCGGCGAGAAGCAGCNNCGAGCCCACCGGCAATCTCGATCAGGCATCCGCGGACGTGGTAGCCTCCCTGCTGCTTGAACTGCACCGGCGGCAGGAGACCATCCTCATGGTGGTAACTCACAGCGCGGAACTGGCCGCCCGGTTCCCCTTGCGGTACGAATTGCGAAATGCGAACATCCACCCTGTTGGCGCGTAATCTGACGTGGTATTGGCGCACGAACCTGGCGGTGCTGCTGGGCGTCGCGACCGCGGCGGGCGTGTTGGGCGGCGCGCTACTGGTAGGCGATTCGGTGCGCACCAGCCTGCGCGACCTGGTGCTGACANNGGCCAGGAGGCCTGTCCCACTATTGCTATCGACGGCATGGTCGCGCATCAAGTCAGCGGACGTCGCGCATTGGCCGTCCAAATCTATGGAGTCGACCAGCGTTTCGGCCGAGCGCCCGAAGGGCAGCAGATTCTGTTGAGCGCCGCGCTGGCGAGTGAACTGGGCGCCAAGCCCGGCGACGCGCTGCTGGTCCGGGTGGAGAAACCTTCGGCTATCCCGCTCGAATCGCTGCATGGCCGGAAAGAAGACGTCGGCAAGACCATTCGACTCACGCTCGGGGCGGCAGCGCCGCGCGAGTTCTCGCTGAATCCGCAACAGGGTGATGTCCGTGCGGCCTTCGTGCCGCTCGCGCGCCTGCAGAAGGAACTGGGCGAGGTGGGGAAGGTCAACACGATCCTGGTGGCGGGTGGACCGCTCCCTGACGGTCACGGCTCCGTTGTCGATACAGAGCCGCCATGCGTCAGCATGCGGGCAGACGTGAAAGCTCTCTCTAGAGGGNNCCGCGCCGCCCGCGCCCGCCGAGCCCACCGGCATCACCCTCAATCAATGGGCCGCCCACGACCTCAACGCCAAGCCCGGAGACGCCGTCACCCTCGACTACTACGTGTGGAAGTCCGATGGCCGCCTCCACACCGAAAGCGCCCAATTCCGCCTCGCGCAAATCGTCCCGATCGCGGGCGCGGCAGCCGATCGCGGCTACGCGCCGGAATATCCGGGCATCACTGAATCGAACAGCCTGCGCGATTGGGACCCGCCCTTCCCGNNTCCGCCCCGCCGACGAGCAGTACTGGAAGCAATACCGCACCACGCCGAAAGCCTTCATCGCACTGGCGCGAGGCCAACAGATCTGGGGCACGCGCTTCGGCAGGCTGACATCTATCCGCATCTCTCCGCCGTCGCCAGCCTATGCCGACGCGCTGCGCGCCGCGCTCGACCCCGCCCAAATGGGCCTCACCGTCATCCCTTTGAAAGCGCGCGGCCTCGCATCATCCCAGGGCGCCACCGATTTCGGCGAGTACTTCGTCTATTTCAGTTTCTTCCTGATGGTCTCCGCCCTCCTGCTCACCGGGCTTTTCTTCAAGCTCGGCATCGAGCAGCGGATGCGCGAGATCGGAGTCCTCCGCGCCCTCGGCTTCTCCATATCAAAAATCCGCGCCGTGTTCCTGCTCGAAGGTGCGGCGCTGGCCGTTGCCGGTTCCCTGCTGGGATTAGCGGGCGCGCTGGCATACGGTGAGATCATCGTGCTCGGCCTACGCACGTGGTGGATCGACGCTGTCGGCACCCGCCTGATCGGGCTGCACCCGTCGATCGTATCGCTAGCTACGGGCGCGCTGGCGGGAATCGTCACGGGCCTGGGCACGATCGCCTGGACCCTCCGCAGACTGGAGCCAGTCACACCCAGAGGACAACTGGCGGGCGAAACGAAGCACGGCTCCGCCAAACGCGGCGTCCTAATCGGAATCGCAGCCGCCATCCTGGCGTTCGCACTGATCGCCGCCGCGCTGCTGCGCGCCCTGGACCAGACCGCCGCATTCTTCGGCGCAGGGACCCTGTTGTTGATCGCCGCTCTCGCCCTCCAATCCGCCTTCTTAAACGCGCGCGCATTCGTCAACATTGGCGGCCTGAAAACTCTGGCGCTCCGCAACGCCGCTTACCGGCCCGGCCGCAGCATCCTCTGCATTGCGCAGATCGCCTGCGCCACGTTCCTCATCGTTTCGGTGGACGCCTTCCGCCAGACCGGCGATTCCGCAGGCACAGGTGGCTACCCGTTGATGGCCGAGTCCGTCCTGCCGCTCATTCACGACCCCAACACCGCCGCCGGCCGCGATGCCCTCAACATCCCGCCGCTTCAGGGCGTCCACTTCATCCCTTTCCGCCTGCGGCCCGGCGATGACGCAAGTTGTCTGAACCTCTACCAGCCGCGCAATCCGCGAATCCTGGCGCCGCCCGCGGCGTTCCTTCGCAGTGCCCACTTCGCATTCCAGGATTCGGTCCCCCACGCGGCGAATCCCTGGTTGCTGCTAGAGACGCCGCTGCTCGAATCGCAGCCCGCCGATGGCGCCGTCCCGGCCATCGCCGACGCCAACTCCATGACGTACGTGCTGCACCTCAAGCTCGGCGAGGATTTCGTGCTGAACCAGACCCGCTTCCGCATCGTCGCAGCCCTTCAAGACAGCCTCTTCCAGAGCGAATTGCTGATCTCCGAGAAGAACTTTTTGCGCTTGTTTCCGGATGTGGAAGGCTACCGCTTCTTCCTGCTCGACGTCTCACCCCAAAGGGCGCAGCAGGTGACCGGTCGATTGGAGGAAGCCTTGTCCGATTACGGATTCGACATACAATCCACCGAAGCGCGCCTCGCCGGTTTCCACAAGGTCGAGAACACCTACCTCTCGACTTTCCGCAGCCTGGGCGCTCTGGGACTGGTGTTGGGCACGGTGGGCCTCGCGGCCATCCTGCTGCGCAGCGTGCTGGAACGCCGCCGCGAGTTGGCGCTGCTGCGCGCAGTCGGGTATCGTCCGTCGCACCTGGCTGCCATTGTGCTGGCCGAGAATCTGCTCCTGCTGCTGATGGGCCTGGCCACCGGCACGGTGTGCGCACTGCTGGCCATTGCGCCCGCGGTTTCATTGCGCGGCGGTCAACTCCCCGTCGCGTCGCTCAGCTTGCTGCTGACGGCGGTGCTGGCGACCGGNNAGGATTGGCCGCAGTGGCGCGGTCTGCATCGCGACGGGACCGCCGTCGGCTTCCCGGAGCCGAAAGCCTGGCCGGAAAAACTCACGCTCAAATGGAAAGTCGCCGTAGGTGAAGGCCACTCATCGCCCGTGGTGGCCGATGGCAGGGTCTACGTCCATACGCGCCAAGGCGATCGCGAAGTGGTCACCGCGCTGCGCCCCGAAACCGGGCACACGATCTGGCAGGAAAGCTACGACGAGCCCTACAAGATGAATCCCGCGGCAACCAGCCNNAAAGGCGTGAAATCGACGCCCGTGGTCGAGGACGGCCGCATCTTCACTTTCGGCATCAACGGCACTCTCTCCTGCTTCGATGCCAAGACCGGCAAGCCGCAATGGCGCAAGGAGTTCGGCTCGCCCGATTTCGGCGTGGCCACCTCGCCGGTGGTCGACCGCGGCCTGGTAATCGTACACGTGGGCGGCAACACCCAGGGCGCGCTCACCGCCTTCGACGCCGCCACCGGCGCCGAAAAGTGGAGCTGGAAAGGCGACGGCCCTGCGTATGCATCGCCCATCGTCGTGGAGCTTGCCGGAACTCGCCAGGTGGTGACGCAAAGCCGCCACAACATCGTGGGCGTCTCGGCCGCCACGGGCGACCTGCTCTGGCAGATTCCATACAAGACGATGTACGCGCAGAACATCGTCACGCCGGTTCTGTATCGCGACTCGCTGATCTTTTCGGGCATCGGCAATCCGGTGATAGGCGTCAAGCTGCTCAAGCACGGTGCGGAGTGGACCACCGAGACCGTCTGGCAGAACAAAGATTTTTCGATGTACATGAGCTCGCCGGTGGTGAGCGGCGACCTGCTGTTCGGCTTCTCCCAGCGCAAAAGCGGACAGTTCTTCTGCCTGAAGCCGGGCGACGGCACGACGTTGTGGACTTCCGAGGGCCGCCAGGCGGATAACGCCGCCATCGTGGCGGCCGGTTCCGTTTGGCTGATTCTCAAATCCGACGGCAACCTGATCGTGGCCCGCCAAAGCGACAAAGCGTTCGAACCGCTGCGAAAATACTCCGTCGCCGACAGCCCCACCTGGGCGCATCCGGTGGTCATGGGCCACGGTATTCTGATCAAAGACGCGACCAACCTGGCGCTATGGGATCCGTCATGAAACACCGTGCTCGCTTGTTCGCCGCGGTGCTCGCCTGCACGGCGGCCCAAGGCGGGTCGCTCGAATGGCCCCAGTTTGCCGGCCCGCATCGCAACTTTACATCCGACGCCAAAGGACTGGCCAACTCCTGGCCTGCCTCGGGACCGAAGAAGCTGTGGAGCCGCGNNTCGCCGCGGCTCCGATGAGGTCACGCTGGCCGCCGCCACCGCCACCGGCAAGACCATCTGGGAACACACGGAGAACGCCTCCTTCCGCGGCGGCATGGCCATGGAGAATGGTCCCGGCCCGCATGCCACGCCGCTGGTCACCGCCGACGCCGTGTACGCCGTGGGCATCCTGGCCCACCTGCTCTGCCTGGACAAGAAGACGGGGCACGTGCTTTGGTCGCACGATCTCTGGCACGAATTCAACGGCACTCCCATGGACCGCGGATATTCGGGCAGCCCGATCGCCTGGAAGGACATGGTCATCATGAAGGTCGGCGGCGCCGGTCACGCGCTGATGGCCTTCAACCAGAAGGACGGCAAGGTCGTCTGGCAGAAACAGGATTTCAAGAACTCGCCCTCTTCGCCCATCCTTATTAAAGTGGATGGTCAGGACCAGGTGGTCGCCGTGATGAGCGATGAAGTGGCCGGCCTCAATCCAGACACCGGCGATTTGCTCTGGAAATACCCGCACAGCACCAGTTGGGGACTCAACATCGCACTGCCGCTGTGGACCGGCGACAATACGCTGTTCGTCTCCTCGGCTTATAACGGCGGCTCGGTGGCGCTCGAACTGCACGTGGTAAACGGCAAGACGCAGGTGAAGGAACTCTGGAATACGAACCGCCTGCGGGTGCACATCGGGAACCTGCTGCGCATCGGCGACACGCTCTACGGATCGAGCGGCGATTTCGGGCCGGCCCCGCTGACCGCGCTCGATGCGAAGACCGGCAAGGTGCTCTGGCAGGATCGCTCGTTCCCCAAAGCCGCGTTCCTCTACGCCGACGGCAAGCTGATTGCGGTCGACGAAGACGGCAACCTCTCGCTGGCCACCGTCTCGCCCGCCGGGTTGAAAGTGCTGTCGCGAGCGGAGCTACTGCGGAGCAATGCCTGGACCGCGCCGGCGTTGGCGGGGACTGCGTTGTATGTGCGCGATCGTCACAGCCTGATGGCGCTGGACTTGCGTTAGGTGGGGCAGACCTCCAGGTCTGCGCGGGTCCTCCAGGACCGCTGGCCGCGAACAGGGCGACGTGGACGTCGGCCGCAGGACTGGAGTCGTGCCCCACGTTCAATCAATCACCGCGCTGATCGGCCTCCCCAGCACGCCGGGATAGCTGCCGGCTCCGATGCCCAGTAACTCCAGCGCCGTGGGCGCGATATCGCGCTGGTGATACGTACTGGTGTTGGTGGCTTCTCCCTTGGCCGGCGTGTCCGGCCCAATCACCGCAACCCAGATCTGTTCGGCGCCCTTTACGTTTTCGCCATGGTCATGCCAGTCGTCCAAAGTGCTGCCGCGTCCGTGGTCGCAAGTCACAATCAAGGTGGTGGAATCGCGGTATGCAGGCGATCCCTGTACCCACGTCCGGAGTTCCTGTAGCGCGCCGTCCAGGAATTGGATGGAGTTGAGCACGCGGTCGTAGCGGCGGCTATGCGCCCAGTCGTCGGTTTCGTCGAAGGCGATGTAGAGCACGCGCGGTTGCACGCTCTTCAGATATTCCATCGCCAGCCCGAACGTGAAGGCATCGTGCCGCGCGCTGTCGTCCAGGTAGCGCGCCTGCATTTGCAGTTTGTTCAACTCCGCCACGCGCGGATTGTCCGCCGGCAGCGCGGAAGCCTCGTAGCCGGCGTTCACGAAGATCCCTCCTTGAGTGCTCTCGGCGATGTAGTGAAACATGTCCCAGGACGCGAACACCGCCACCTTCTCCTTGGGGAGCTTCCATCGGTCCTTCACGAGTTGCAAGAAACTCGGCGTGGGATTCTGTACGGGATCGTTACCGCGAATAACGTCATCCTGTGCGCGTCCGGTCAGGATTTCGGAATAGCCTGGATACGACACGCGATAGCGATTGGTCACCTGCACGGAGCTGCCCTTGGTCAGGTTGCCGAGCACGATGCCGGACGGCGCGAGCGTGCCCCAGAAATACGGCAGCAGCGCCATGCGCCGTTCCTCGGGCTGCGGCTTCCACAAGCGATCGCGCAACTCCGGCGCGCCGGTCTCGGTCATGCCGGCGTCCTTCTGATTCATCAAGAGCGGATCGATGCCGGTGAACAGGTCTTGCCACCGCAGGCCGTCGGCCGTGACCAGGATCAGACTTTTCGTTTTGCGTTGTTGCGCGGCGCTTGTGGAGGCCAGTGCGGCGCCCGCGCCGCAGGTTGAAAAAAATCGCCGGCGAGTCACAGGTCCGATCATATGCTCACTCCGCCACTAACTCATACCGATGGCTCTTAGGCTGCGCGGCGGCGCGCTGCTGCACGACAACATCCGCTTCCAGCGCGTCCAGCGCATCCGCGGCCGCCTTCACGTGCGCAGGGTCTACCGCAACGTTTTGCAGATTCACCTCCACCTGGCGCCAGCGCGCGAAGTGCACCACATTGTGCCTCAGCGTGAGATCGTGTACCGCAGCGGCCTGCTTCGCCATGGGCGTCGCCAGCGTCGCCAGATTCACGCCCTTGGCCCATTCTTCTTTGGTGAAAGTGCCAACCACTTCGTCATCGATCTTCAAGGTATAGCGCGCGGCGGTCAATCCAGTGACCTTTAGCGGCTCCTGGTCCATCGCTTCCACGAAATCCGAAGCGCGCAGAGCCATCGCCACCACTTCGTCTCTTGTATCGATCGGCATGGGCAGGGCTTCATCCACTTGCGTCCAGGAGATGCGCTCGCCCACCGCAAGATCGGTCACCTGCGTGTTAGTGACGCTCGTAACTGCGGGCTCGGCCGCATCGATCTCGACGGCCGTAACGATGGCCGGCGCCTGCCACGCCTTCAACAGCGCTTCGGCCATCAGCAAATGGCCGGCCGGCGCGGGATGTACGCGGTCGGGTACCAGCTTCTTGGCAGTTTCCGCGTCCAGCTTGTTGGCTTTCTCCAGCGCCGCCACCACCGGCCCGTTCAGGTCCGCCACCGCGAGCTTCTCATCGCGGCCCAACTCTTTCACGAATTCGCCGTAGCGCACCAGCACCTTGTTATAGCCGCCTTCGAAAGTGGGCGGACGGGTCACGTCATCGTACGGCGAGGGTTGGATCGCGGTGATGCGAATGCCGGGCAGCGCCTCTTTCACGCTCTGAACGATGTGCCGGTATCCGGAGGCATACTGGTCGAAGATCTTCTGATCGAACGCGCGGTAGCTGGCGTCGTTCATGCCCAGCATGATGGTCATCACGCTCGGCTTGTAGGCCACCACATCGCGCGGCAGGCGCACGTCGATCGCGCCGGCCCCGCCGCCGTTCACGCGGTCGCCGCCCACTCCGGAGTGCACGAAGCTCACCTTCATCCGGGGGAAGCGGGTGACCACGTACGTCTCGATGAACGTGGTGTACAGCCGCTGGTCCGTGATGCTATCGCCGTAGAAGACCACATGATCGCCATCGTGCAAATAGAAGGCCGCCGGCGGCGCCGCAACCATGTACAACGTGCACAACGCCAGCAGCAGGCCCAACATCGCGGTTCTCCGTAGAATTTTCATGATGCCCACAGTATAGGTAGAAAACGGCGTAGTCTGGTAATGATGCCTAAAGCTCCGATTCTCCTGATGGCCCCTTTCGCTCTGTTTGCCCATGACCTGATGCCCGTGCCGGCGAAGCTCCAGCCGGCCGCGGGACGATTGCGCATCGACCGCAACTTCGCATTCGTGCAGTTGAACGGATATCGCGAGCCGCGCCTGGAGGCCGCCGCCGCGCGCCTGGTGGAGCACGTGGCGCGCAAGACCGGAATTCCCATGGCGCCCGGCATCGGAGTGCATGCTCCCGCCGCGCCGCTGGTGGTCTATTGCGATCATTCGAGCGCGCCCGTACAGTCCGCGCAGGAGGATGAATCTTACCGTCTCACCGTCACACCTTTGGGCGCCCGCCTGGACGCTCCCAATCCGCTCGGCGTGTTGCGCGGCATGGAGACCTTTCTGCAACTGGTCGATCTGGACGCCGCCGGTTTCGGCGTGCCGGCCGTGACCATCGAGGACCACCCGCGCTTCCCCTGGCGCGGCCTGATGCTGGATGTCGCGCGCCACTGGATGCCGCTGGCAGACGTGAAGCGCACCCTGGACGGCATGGCCGCCGTGAAGTTGAACGTGTTCCATTGGCACCTCTCGGAGAACCAGGGCTTCCGTATCGAAAGCAAACGCTTCCCGAAGCTGCAGGAAATGGGTTCCGATGGCCAATACTATACGCAGGATCAGGTGCGCGAGGCGATCGCCTACGCGCGCGATCGCGGGATTCGCGTCATTCCGGAATTCGACATGCCCGGCCACACCACCGCCTGGTTTGTCGGTTATCCGGAATTGGCCAGCGCGCCCGGACCGTATCAGATCGAGCGCCAGTGGGGCATCTTCGATCCCGCCATGGACCCTACGCGCGAAGAGACCTACCAATTCCTGGACGCATTCATCGGCGAGATGGCCGCACTGTTCCCCGACGAGTATTTCCATATCGGCGGCGACGAAGTGAACGGTAAACAGTGGGATGCCAACCCGCGCATCCGGAAATTCATGCGCGCGCACGGAATCAAAGGCAACGAAGACCTGCAAGCGTATTTCACGCGCCGCGTGCAGGGCATCGTGGAAAAGCACGGGAAGAAGATGATCGGTTGGGACGAGATTCTGAGCAAGGACATGCCGCACAACATTCTGGTGCAATCGTGGCGCGGGCCGAAAGCGCTGGCCGATGCGGCGCGGCAGGGCGTCAGCGGCATCTTGTCGAACGGATATTATCTCGACCTCGGTTACTCCGCGGCGCATCACTACGCCGTCGATCCGCTGGGCGACGGCGCGGCGGATCTCAGCGCGGACGAGAAGCAGCGCGTGCTGGGCGGCGAAGCTTGCATGTGGTCGGAATTCGTGACTCCGGAGTTGCTGGATGCGCGCGTCTGGCCGCGCATGGCGGCCATCGCCGAGCGCTTCTGGTCGCCGCAAAATGTCACGGACGTGGCGGACATGTACCGCAGGCTGGGCGCGGTCAGCCGCGATCTGGAATGGCTGGGACTGACGCACGTCTCGGAATACGAGAAGATGCTGGCGCGGCTGGCGGGCGGCGGTCAGGTGGCGCCCGTGCGCACGCTGGCGGAGGTGGTCGAGCCGGTGAAAGACTATGCGCGCGAAGAGGCGCATCCGTATGACGCTTTTGCCCCGTTGAACCGGCTGATCGATGCGGCGCGGGCCGACAGCGAAACCGTACGCCGGTTTGCCGCGCTGGTGGACCGGATGGGGGCCGAGGACCTGCCGCGGATCCGCGAGTGGCTGACCCTGTGGCGCGACAACCACGCGCGCCTGCCGCCGGTGATGGCGAATTCCGCGCTGCTCGCCGAGGACGCGGAAATCTCCAAGAACCTGTCGGCTATCGCTGAAGCCGGTTTGCAGGCGCTCGATCGTCTGCAGAGCACCCAGCCTCGCGACGCGGCTTGGATCGCGGAGAAGAGGGCGCTGCTGGACCGCGCCAAACAGCCGAAGGCGGAGCTCCTGCTGAGCGTCGAGCCGCCCATTCGCAAGCTGATCGAAGCCGCGCGGTAGCGGTCCCGTGGAATCCTACCGTCGATGAGGGCAAAGCCCGCTGCAATCCGCTCTATCGATTGTGGCTGCTGGCCCTTTCTTGCCTCAGTTCCCCGGCCGGTGTCGCAGTACCGGTTCGATGTTTGGACGGCGGACGACGGTCTGCCGCAAAACATCATTCGCGGTATCTGTCAAACCCCGGACGGGTATCTCTGGCTGGCCACACTTGATGGCCTGGCCCGCTTCGATGGCGTGCGTTTCACGGTCTTCAACAAAAGCAATTCCCCCGGCATCGATTCGAACCGGTTCAGTTCGCTCTATGAAGACAGAAATGGCGACTTGTGGCTCGGCACCGAAGGCGGCGGCGTAACTCGGCGCCACAACGGACGGTTCACCACTTACACTACCAAGGACGGGGTCCCGGGCAACACCGTTCTCGCCATTACGGGCGATGAGTCCGGCAACTTGTGGATTTCCTCCTCCGATGCCATCGCGCGATGGCGCGAGGCGGCCGGCCGGTTCGTGGATATCACGCCGCAGGACCTCAGAATCCAATTTGCTTCGTTCCTCTGGGAGAAGCCTGGTTTTTGGGGATGAGATCCGAGAGGCCTGCACTGCTTCATCGCAGGCCGCTTTGTCACGTACCCGCTGCCGCGCGGGTTTCCGGCGTCGTCGATTTGGGGCGCGGCACGCGATTCGGGACGGGACGATCTGGCTGGAAAGCGTCGATGGCAAGCAAGCCCGCATCAGATCAGGGAAGGCCGCACCCAGATCGAGCCTGTGACGGCCGGCCGGGGCGCAACCGCTGCTTACCGGGATCGCAACGGCCACTCCTGGACGTTCTCTGTTCTCGGCCGCTTGCTCCGATCCGTCAATCGCTCGTTCTCAGGACGGGTTGAGACCGTCTCGTTTTCTTCCGTCTATGAAGACCGGGAAGGGAATCTTTGGCTCACAACCGAAGGACAGGGGCTGTGCCGGTTGCGGAGTCAATCCATCCGGGTCTATTCGAGGGAAGAAGGCCTGATCGACAGGAATGTTTATCCCATCGGCCAGGACCGTTCCGGGGCCATTTGGATCGGGGCTTGGCAGACCGGCCTCAGCCGCCTCAAGGGAGAAAAATTCACCAGCTAGACGGCCGCTTTTGGGCCGCGACGCAAGGCGCGTTAAGCATCTTCCATGACGGACGGATCAGGAAGCCCGGCCGGCCCCACTCTCCCGAAGCGCGCCGTCGTGCGAGCCATTCATCAAGACCGCGAAGGGACGCGCAAGACGGCCTTGCGGCGGATGACGTCCGCGTGATTGTGGAGAGATCGCCGGGCGGCATCCGGATCGGCGGGTACGGAGGCCTGACGCGGCTTCGCGATGGCCAGTTTACCCGATGGACGGAACACGATGGCCTGCCCAGCAATAGCGTCCGGTCGATCTACGAGGACAGCGATGGCGTCGTCTGGATCGGAACCTACGACGGCGGCCTGGGCCGCTTCAAAGACGGCAAGTTTGCCCGCTATAGCGTGCGCGAAGGGCTGTTCAATAACGGCGTCTTTCAGATTCTCGAAGATGCGCATGGCAACTTTCGGATGAGCTGCAACCGCGGCATCTACTGGGTGAGTAAGCGGGAGTTGAACGAGTTCGCCGCCGGCGCGCGGGATACGATTACGTCCCTGGCGTATGGCCGGAGGGATGGCATGCTGAACGTGGAATCGAACGGCGGCTATTGGCCGGCTGGCGTGAAGGCGCGCGATGGCAAGCTGTGGTTTCCCACGCAGGATGGCATATCGAACATATGATGAGACGCTCTAACAATTCTATTCCGCCGGCTGGGGGCGGCCCGGGTGCGGAGTCGTGGCGGGGTGGACGGCGTTACGGCACGTGCGGCCGAGTAGACGGTAGCGACCGCAAGAAAAATGCCGTGCCGCCCGGGTCGGCGACCGCTTCCCCGTAGCGTCCACGCTGTTAACGGCGCACGGCGGGATCGGCGTGCCAGCGATTCGGTGATTGGCGGCCGGAAACCTTCGCGTTTGGCACGCCGTTCCGCTTTTTTTCGACGCCCGAAATCCTTCGCATTTAGTAATCTGCGCCACCAGCGATTTCACTCCTTCCGGCGGACCTTCCGCCGCGACCGGCGCGCTTGCCTAAAGGTGTAGCGGCGCGGCCCTGGGAACCCCGTGCAACGGCTCTCAAGCAGCACCGGCATCAGTTCAAACGGCTAAAGTAATGAAACAAGCGGGCCGATAAGACTATCGGGATTGGTTCAACTCCATGCCCGGAATAACACGACCGACCAGCCGTAACCTGTTTGCAGCAGCCATCGTGGCAGCCCTGCTCACGGTTATCCTGCGGGATTTATGGCCCCAACGCCGCGTTGCGGCTACGGCCGAGGAAGTCTCTCATCGGAAGGGAGCGGAATCGGGCAGCCTTCCGGCCGCACGCATCGATGGGGTGGTGACTTACTTCGATCCGACGAACGGTCTGCTGTTCGTCCAGGACGCCACGGGCGGGGTGCGCGTGAGTGCCGGCGACGACGGACAACGGTATTCGCCTGGTCAGCGAGTCACCGTTTCGGGTGTTGTCAGCGACGCAGAACTTCTTCCGGTCATTCTCAACGCGCAAATCGTGGTTCATGGCGTCGGGCCCCTTCCTTTGGCGCCCCGAGTTACGGTGGCGTCGTTCGGAACGCGGGAGGTCGAAAACCGTCTGGTCACCGTCGAAGGCGTGGTGCAGCGCGCCGACACTAAGCAGAACGGCATTGCCCTGGTGGTAAGGATCAGTCAGGGCGGCACGCCGGTCGACGTCTATTGTCAGGACTACAGCGGGATAGTTGGGGACGAACTCGACCGGCGGGTTCGCGTCACGGGCGTTGCGACGTCGGACCTCGATGTCGAGCTGAAGCCGGTGGGAAGAACTCTCTGGAGCACCTCGTGGGCCAACACGGTCCATCTCGATCCGGTGCGCGCACCTGGATCGGCGCCGCTGGTGACCACTGCCAGTCTGCTGGGCATGCCCACCGATCGTCTTCCGGAGCGTCGCGTGCGAATCCGCGGAAGGCTCGAAGCCGCCGGACAGGCGGGAGCGTTCCGCATTCATGACGGGACCGGTTTGCTGAACGTCGAGTTCGGCTTCACCAGCAACGTCCGCCTCGGCGAAAATGTCGAAGTGGCGGGCTTTCCCCGGCGCGACTCAAGCGGTTCTTATCTGGACAGCGCAACGACGCTGGCCGACAACATTCCGGTGGGCCGCGAGGCATCTACGGTCGTCCTGACCACTATTCATCAGGTGCGGTCGCTGTCACCGAACGAGGCCATGCGAAAGTACCCGGTCCACATCCGCGCTACCGTGACTTACTATGATCCTGGCGGCTACATAGTCTTTGTGGAAGATCGGAATGACGGCATCTACGTGAGCCCGCACGATCTGCCGGTCGCGGGGGTGCGCGTTGGAGACCTGGTCGACATTGACGCCGTCTCCCAGGCAGGTAATTTTGCGCCTATTCTTGGCCAACCGCACGTGCGCGTGGTTGCGCGGAATGTCCCGTTGCCTCACCGCCGGACGTCCATGGATCGGATCCTGTCGGGCGCCGAGGATAGCCGCCTGGTGGATGTCGAGGGTGTGATTCGCAATGCCAGCGTGAGCAGGGGTGTTGCTAGTCTCGACGTGGTGTACGCCAGAGACCGTTTTTCCGCCTATGTGCCGGGTCTGATTCATCCGGAGCATCTGCTGGACGCTCGCGTCGCCATACTTGGAGTGTGCGGGACGCTGTACAACGACCGGCGCCAGCTCCGCGGCATTCAACTGTTCGTGCCGGGCCCTGACGACCTGCGGGTAATAGAACCGCCAAGCGCGAGCGAGCGCGTCGCTGTCGACCACGTACTCGATTTTGCGGCCGACCGGCCTGCTGGGCATCACGTGCGTGTCAGCGGAATCGTGACCCGGTCGTCGGCCTCGCTGCTTTTCATCCGCGATGCCGATAACGGGCTGCGTGTGGGACTGCGCAGAAGCGCCCAACTGGCTCCGGGCGATCAGGTCGACGTCGTGGGCTATCCGCGAGCCGACCGCCTCGTACCGCTGCTGGAAGACGCGGAGGTATTCCCGAACGGCCACGGCCGCCCTCCCGCTCCGGTAGTGACGAGTGCACAGGACTTGGTGCGGGGCCTCCATGCCAACCAACTCGTCCAAGTGGATGCATATGTGCGCAGCAGCACGTCCAGCATTGCCGAGGAATTGTTCGAACTGCAGTCTGGTACCACGACGTTTCATGCGGTATTTGACAAAGCCGCGGGACAGCGCGTTCAATTGGAGGCCGGCTCGAAGGTTCGTCTCACGGGAATCTTTGACGTGCAGTCGTGGCAGCCTGTGACGCGCACCGGGACCGGCGACTTTCACATCCTGCTGCGCTCACCCTCCGACGTGGAAATCCTCGTCACCGCTCCCTGGTGGACCAGTGACCGAGCCCTGCAAGCGATCGGTGTGGTCGCCGCGGCCGCTCTCATCGCGTTCGGGTGGGTCTTCGTTCTACGCAGGAAGGTGCATCAGCAGACGGCAACCATTCGGCAAAAGCTGGAAACCGAGGTCTCTCTGAGAAAGGCCGCCGAGGCGGCGAGCCGGGTCCAGAGCGAGCTGACCGAACTGAAGCGCATCGAGGGCGAACTGGTGGCGGCGCGCGATGCGGCCGAGGAGGCCAATCGGACCAAGAGCGTCTTCCTCGCCAACATGAGCCACGAACTGCGCACGCCGCTGAACGCCATCATCGGCTATAGCGAGATGTTGCGCGAGGATGCCGAGGACAACCATGAAGGACGGTCGATCGCGGACCTGGTGCGCATCACCGCGGCGGGCAAGCACCTGCTCACCCTGATCAACGACGTGCTGGATTTGTCCAAAGTAGAGGCCGGCAAAACGGAGCTGGTGTGGGAGGACGCCTCGGCCGCCCAGATCCTGGAGGACGCGGCCGGCGCCATGGCGCCCCTGGCGAACAAGAACGGCAACAAGCTGACCGTGCACTGCGCCCCCAACCTTCCCGCCATGCATGTGGACGTGGTGAAGTTCCGGCAGAGCCTTTACAACTTGCTGAGCAACGCCTGCAAATTCACCAAAAACGGCACGATCGGGGTGGATGTGGTCCCGGTAACGGTGGATGGCGCGGAGTCGATTGAATGGCGCGTCAGCGATACCGGTATCGGCATCGCGCCGGATCAGATGCATAAACTGTTCCAGCCCTTCTCGCAGGTAGACGTCTCGACGACCCGTAAGTACGGGGGGACGGGCTTGGGGCTGGCCATCAGCCAGGGGTTTTGCGAGCTCATGGGCGGTAAGATCACTGTCGCCAGCAAGCCCGGCAAAGGCTCCACCTTCACCATCCGATTGCCGCAACACAAGGATCGCGGCCCGGTGGTGGATCCGCCGCCTGCGCCCGCCGCCGGTGTCACGGGCGCGCCCGCCGCCAAAGAGCCGCAAACGAAGACCATCCTGGCGATCGACGACGATCCCACGGTGCACGACCTGATGGTGCGCTCCTTGACCCGGGAAGGCTTCCAGGTAGTGGCAGCCTCCAGCGGCGCCGAAGGGCTGCGCAAAGCCCGAGAGGTTCGGCCGGCGGCCATAACGCTGGATGTGTTCATGCCGGGCATGGATGGCTGGACGGTATTGAGCGCGTTGAAAGCCGATCCGGAGTTGGCGGAGATCCCCGTTATCCTGCTCACGATTTCCGGCGACCGCGGGCGGGCCTGCCTGCTGGGCGCCGCGGAGCTCCTGCAGAAACCGGTGGAACCGGCGCGCCTGGTAGCCGTGCTCGAAAGGTGCCAGACAGACAGGCTGGCGGGACCGGTGCTGGTAGTCGATGACGATCCGGCTTCGCGCGACATGGCCGCCCGCGTTTTAAAGAAACACTTCGGCAACGTGATCGAAGCGGAGGGTGGCCGCGCCGCCCTGGAGTGCATGGCCCGGCAGAAACCTGGACTGATTGTGTTGGATTTGACGATGCCCGGAATGGACGGATTCGATTTCATCGCCGCGCTACGCCAGGTCGCGGACTGGCGCAAGATCCCCATCGCGGTGCTGACCGCGAAGGAAGTGAACGCGGAGGAACGGAAGCGGCTGAGCACGGTAGTGCAGCGCATCCTGCGGAAAGGGGATTTTCCCGGTGTGGGGTTGGCGCGCGAAATTGCCGATCTATTAAGGGGATACCAGACGGAACGGCCCAAGTTGCTGGAGGAGAACCACTGAAAATGGCGCTGCTGATTGTGGACGATGAAGAAAGTAATCGGGACATGCTGTCCCGGCGCTTGCAGCGTCAGGGATTCGAGGTGCTGCTGGCCGAAGACGGGCCCCAGGCGCTGGACTCGATCCGGCAGCAGGCGCCGGACATGGTGCTGCTGGATATCCGCATGCCGGGTATGAGCGGCATGGAGGTGCTGCAGGCGATTCGCGAGCAATACTCCCCCACCCAGCTTCCGGTGATCATGGTGACCGCCGAAGGCCACAGCGCCAGCATCGTGGAAGCTCTGCAAATGGGCGCCAACGACTATATCACCAAGCCGGTGGACATGCCGGTGGCGCTGGCTCGCATTCGCACGCTGCTGTCCCAAAAGACGCTGTCCACAGCCTTGCGCGAGAGCGAGGACCGTTACGCCCGAGCGGCGCGGGGCGCCAACGACGGCTTATGGGACTGGGATCTGGAGAAGGGCGAGATCTATTACTCGCCCCGCTGGAAAGAGATGCTAGGCTACCGGGACGGCGAAATCGGCCAGCGGCCCGAGGAATGGCTGTGCCGCGTGCATCCGGACGACTTCCCGCGCTTGCAAGCGGCAGTGGCGACGCACTGCCGGCGGGAGACTCCCCAACTCGAATGCGAACAGCGCATGCACTGTAAGGACGGCACCTATCGCTGGATGCTGAGCCGCGGGTTGGCGGTATGGAATGAAACGGGCGATGCCATCCGTATCGCCGGCTCGCTGACCGACATTACCGCGGCGAAGGTTGCCGACCAACTGACCGGTCTACCCAACCGTCTGCTGTTCATGGACCGGCTGGAGCGCCGGGTCGAACTCTCCAAGCGGCACCCCGCGCGCGAGTTTGCGATCCTGCTGTTGGGTGTGGACCGCTTTAAGAATGTCAACGACAGCCTGGGACACCTGGCTGGGGACCTGTTGCTGAAGGCTCTTGCGAGACGGCTGCGGGACGGGCTGCGCGCCGCGGACACCGTCGCGCGGCTGCAAGAAGATTGCGGCGTCGCGCGCCTGGCCGGCGATGAGTTCGCGGTGCTGCTGGAGGAGATCCGGCAAGACGGCGATGCCGTGTCGGTCGCCGAGCGCATCGGCGCGGCGATGCGCGCGCCTTTCGTGCTGAATGGGCACGAAGTATTTGTCACTGCCAGCATCGGGATCGCCGGGAGCGCCAACGGCTATGATCGCGCGGAGGACTTGATGCGCGACGCCGATACGGCCCTGCACTGCGCCAAAGGGGCGGGCAGAGCCCGCTTCGAGATCTTCGACGCCGGCATGCGCCGGCGCGCCGTCACTCGCCTGCAGGTGGAAACAGACCTGCGGCGGGCTTTGGAGCGCAACGAACTACGGCTGCATTACCAGCCGATTGTCGACCTTCGCACCGGCGCCATTGCGGGATTTGAGGCCCTGGTGCGGTGGCAACATCCATTGCGTGGCCTCATCCCTCCGATGGAGTTCATCCCCGTAGCCGAGGAGACCGGGCTGATTGTTCCGGTCGGGCATTGGATCCTCGAGCAAGCCTGCCGGGACGCGCAGTGCTGGCTGGGGACGGCGCCCGGGGCCGCGCTATTGCCCGGCGGTGGCGCCCTGACTCTGCACCTGAATTTCTCGCCCGTGCAATTGGCGGAATTGGGCGCAAACGACGAAATCGAGCGCATCCTGCGGCGGAGTTGGCCGGGCAGCCGCGGGTTCGGACTGAGCTTCGAGATTACCGAAAGCACCATGATGCAGAACTCGGACACCGTCTCGAAGCTGTTGGCGCGCCTGCGAGACCTGCACATCGGCCTGGATATCGACGATTTTGGCACCGGCTACTCCTCGCTGAGCCAGTTGCAACACCTGCCGGTTCAGACACTTAAGATTGACCGCGCCTTTGTCAGCCGGATTGGCCTGGACCCAGATAGTCTGGAGATTGTCCGCACCATTGTGGCGCTGGCCCACAATCTGAGCATGGATGTCATCGCGGAGGGCGTGGAAACGGCGCAACAGCTCGCGCAACTGAAGGCCCTCGATTGCGAGTATGCGCAAGGCTACTACTTTGGCAAACCCACGGACCGGAAAACCGCCTGGTCCCTGATCCCGGCGACCGGCGATCTGCCGGCCCCTCCGGCTGGCCTTGTGTCGCCGCCTGCCGGGACAGTTGTTGTGGGCGACTCGCCTAACCTGTAATTCCCGTATTCCCCTGGGGTAGCCGAGCGTCCATTAAGACGCCGGCCACGTACGGTCGTCGCGCCGCTGATTGTTGCGGGGATCATTCAATGGTGGTGACCTTGGTGAGCAGTCTGAACTTGCCGGGCTCGAGGCCGGCCAAGGCCGCCAGCGCCAACGACACGAGCTGCACCGGGAGGATCTCGACAACGGGGCGGATGGCGGGTGGCGTGAGTGGAATGCGAAAGGCATCCACGTCCGATTGCGGCCCAATGAGCGCAGCCCTCCCACCGGCGTTGCGCACGTCCAGGACCAGTTTCTCATTCAGCGGCGCCGTCTTTGGGTCGCCTGCGAAGACCAGCACAAAAGCGTCGGCGCCGCTCATTTCGAAAGGCCCGTGCCGGAAGGCGGAGCAGGTCATCCCTTCGGCGTGGAAATGCGCCGATTCCTTGAGAATCAGGCCACCCGCGCTGGCCGCCGCCATGGAGGCTCCCCGGCCGGTCACGAACAGCGAGCGGACACCGTCCAGCAGGTTCGCCAGACTGCTCGCCTTGGCTTTCCATCCGGAAAGGTAGCCCTGCGCCGCCGGCGCCGCCCCCTGCAATGCGCTTTCGATCTGTCTCCGATCTGCGCTCCGGAGCGCGGCCCCCAACCATTCGAGCGCCACCAGCGTAGCCACGAATGTTTTGCACGACACAGACGACTCCGCGCCCGCGTGCGTCAGAATCGTAAAATCCGAGCGCGTGGCCAGCGGAGATCCCGGCGTGTTGGTTACGCCGATGGTGCGCAGGCGGCCGGCGGCCGCATCCAGTAGCCGCACGATCTCGACACTGCGGCCCGACTGCGATACTGCGACCAACAAGGTCCGGGGCGCCAGGGCAGCGGCGAAGTAGTGAATCAGCTCGGAGGTCTCGTAGGCAACCGCGTGGAATCCGTGCTCCACAAGTTGGATATGGAGTGGGTGCAGGGCATGATAGGACGCGCCCATCCCGGTCAGTACGATGCGGTCGAACCCGGCCAGGTCCGCCAGCCACGGTGCATCGCACAGTCCTGCGACCGTATCTTCCAGCGCGCGCGGCTGCGCGAGGATGTCGCGCAAGTACGGCCCTTTCACCATCGAGGGATCAGAGCGCATGCGCTTTCCTTTCGGACCCGAAGCGGTGATGCCAGACCTGCGCCGCGCCCGCCAGGGCGGTATCTGCGCCCAACGAGGCGAGGGCCAGTTCGGCCCTGTCGAACGGAACCAGAGTGCAGCATTGCCGGATGACTTGGCGGGCGCGATCCAGAAACAGGTGGCTGCTCCCGATCACGCCGCCGCCCAGCGCGATCGTGTCCGGGCAGAATGTAGTGACCAGATTGGCCAAGCCCAATCCCAGATAGTAACCCTGGCGGTCCATCACCGCGAGCGCCGCGGGGTCGCCGGCGTCCGCTAACTCGCATAACCGTTTCATGGTCAGTTCGCCATCACCCGGATGGTCCGGAGCGATGTGGGTCTGCGCCCAAGCCAATATGGCAGGCCCGCTTGCCAGGATCTCCCAGCATCCACGAGCGCCGCAGTAGCAGGGCGGCCCGGAGGCGTCGATCACCTGGTGGCCGATCTCCGGGTGGGAGCCATCCACGCCGCGGTAGAGCGTTCCGTCCAGGATGATGGCGACACCGATGCCGGTGCCCACGGTAACGTACAGGAAGCGCCGCTTGCCGCGGCCGGCGCCCCGCACGGCTTCCGCCAGACCGGCGGCGTCGGCATCGTTCTCCATGGCCACCGGAACGTGGAAGGCTTCCGAAAGCCCCGCCACGATTGCGCCGCCCTGCCATCCGGGCAGCAGATCGACAGTGCCAAGCACGCCGGTGAAGGGATCGACCGGGCCGGTGCAACCGATACCGATGCCACACAGTTCCGCTCCCGCGCATGCGGCGGTCTCGCGCAGCATGGCGATCATGCGTTGCAGGCCGTCCCGGAAGCCGCGCTCCGGCGCGGTGGGGCATTCGGCGCGACCGGCGATGCGGCCTTCATTGTCCACCACGCCAACCGCGATCTTGGTGCCGCCGATATCGATTGCGCCGATCAAGTTCTTTCCTTCTTGTCCGTTCCGGTTGTGCCTGGAAATTCAAGCATAACGCGCTAGCCACCCCGACTTCCTCAACCTCCCGCTCTCCTTCTTGGTGCCGCTTCTTGGTGCCGCAGGAGCCTTGGTGCCGCGGGAGCCATTGTTCGGCGGATCCACTTTTTCGAGGGGCAGCGCCGCTATGTGCCGCTGCATCTCCCGAAAGATCGCATCCGGCGAAGCCGCCGCCGGCCAGGCGCGCCTGGAAGCGGGCTACCATCGAGTAATGGAGATCTATATCCTGCGCCACGGAATCGCCGAGGAGGCCAAGGCGGGCGTGCCGGACGCGGAGCGCGCGCTAACCGACACCGGCCGCGAGAAGCTGCGCGCCGTGCTGGAGCAGGCCCGTCACGGGGGTCTCAAGCCTTCGCTGATTCTGACCAGCCCGTATCGGCGGGCGCTGCAGACCGCGCACATAGCCGGGCAGGTACTCGGGTGCCATAAGATCGTGGAGAGCGAGATCCTGGTGCCCGGCTCCGCGCCGAAGGCTGTCTGGGATGCGATTTGCGCGCGCCGCCGCGAGCCTGCCTTGCTGATCGCCGGACACGAACCACTGTTGGGAATGACCGTGGGATATCTGCTCGGGGCGCCCGCGCTGCAGGTCGATCTCAAGAAAGCCGCGCTGGTGCGCATCGATCAGGAGAGCTTCGGCGGCGCCCCGCGCGGCGTCTTGAAATGGATGCTGACGCCACGATTGGTATAAGCTGGGTGCTGGGCTCGGCCTCGCATGAAAATCCAAAAAGCTACCGCCCGCTACGAAGAGTGGCTGGCCAAACAACTCACTATCGTCCCCGCCGATCTGCAGCACAAGCACGAGCAGATGTCGGCGGCCCTGTTCCCATTCATGCGCGCAACCTACTATCGCTGGGCGCAGATTTGGCCGGAAGTCTGCGGCGGCCTGGTGTCCGCGCCGGTAGTGCTGGGCGTGGGCGATCTGCACGTCGAGAATTTCGGGACGTGGCGCGATTCCGAAGGCCGCTTGATCTGGGGCATCAACGACTTCGACGAGACCTGGCGGCTGCCGTACACCCACGACTTGGTCCGCCTGGCAGCCAGCGCGCACATTGCCATCTCGGAGAATCACCTGGCTCTCGATCTGAAGAATGCGGCGGCCGCCATCCTGGAGGGCTATTCGGAGTCGCTGGCGGCCGGCGGGCGTCCCTTCGTGCTGGCCGAGCATCACCCGCTGCTCCGCGAAATGGCGGTGCACCGGCTGAAAGAGGTCTGCAGTTTCTGGGAGAAGCTCGAAAGATGCCAGCCCATCAAAGGCCGGATTCCGGACGGGGCGGCGAAGGGCATATTGCGTATGCTGCCCGACCCCGAGCTTACGGGGCGGCATATGCACCGCGTGGCCGGGCTGGGGAGCCTGGGACGCCAGCGTTTCGTGGCCCTGGCTGAGTGGCACGCCAGCCACATCGCGCGCGAAGCCAAGGCCATGGCCCCTTCGGCATGCTGGTGGGCCGCGGGCTGCAAAGGTTCCTCGCGCCTCCTCTATCAGGAGGTCCTGGATACCGCGGTGCGTTGTTGCGATCCATACGTGAAGCAGAAGGGCAGGTGGATCGTGCGCCGCCTGGCGCCGGATTGCTCGCGCATCGAGCTGTCCGAGCTGCCCAAGGAACGCTCCGAGAAGGTGCTGCTGCACGCCATGGGGTTCGAAACGGCGAACGTGCATCTCGGCAGCAAGAAGGCCCGCGCCATCCAGGCCGATCTCGCCAAGCGCGGCGCGGGCTGGCTGCCGAAGGCCGCCGAAGAGATGCTGAAAGCCGTGAGCCAGGATTGGGACGAGTGGCGCAAATCGCATCCGGCGAAGAAGCCCGCCAAGTAACGTGGGGCAGACCTCCAGG
>PKYZ01000472.1 GCA_003132865.1 Bryobacterales bacterium | reverse complement strand
GGGGCCTCATCCCAGGAAACCGCGCCGGCGTCTCCCGGCCCGGCGGGCGGGCGGGCCGGATTCGGGCCGTTCCAGGGGATCGGTTCTCCGAAGGCGCTTCTGGAAACCCCAAAAGGTGGCTCGAACATCGTCACGGGCATCGGCCTGGACACAGGCATCAACGACCGCGCCGTCGCCGCCAAATGGATGGCCGGCAAGGATTCGTTGATGAACGACGTCCGCTTCCTCGGCGGTCACGGCATGTTCAATCCCGACGGCACCCGCGAGTTCCTGGAGGACAAGCCGTTCATCGAGCCTTTCTCGCTCATCCCGGCCCTGGGCGCCGTCACCGAGCGGCTGAGGTTCGTCACCTTCGTGCTGAAGCTGCCGGTGCGCAGTCCGGTGCTGGTGGCCAAGCAGGCCACGTCCACGGCCGTGCTCACCGGCAACCGGCTCGTGCTGGGGGTCGGCACCAGCCCGTGGCGCGAGGACTACGAGGTGCTCGGGGTGCCCTGGGAGCGCCGCGGGCGGCGGATGGACGAGGCGCTGGCCATCGTCCGCGGGCTGTCGGCCGGAGGCTACTTCGAGTACCACGGCGAGATCTTCGACCTGCCGCCGGTCAAGATCGCTCCCGTCCCGAGCGAGCCGATCCCGATCCTCATCGGCGGTCACGCGGACGCGGCCCTCCGCCGTGCCGCCCGCGTCGGGGATGGCTGGCTGCACGGCGGGGGAGATCCCGGGCAACTGCCCGGGCTGCTGGCCCGGCTGGCCGAGTTCCGCCGCCAGGAGGGCACCGCCGGCCGCCCGTTCGAAGTACACGTGATCTCCCTCGACGCCTACAGCGTGGACGGGGTGCGCCGGCTGGAGGAGCAGGGGGTGACGGACGTCATCGTCGGCTTCCGCTGGCCCTACGAGACCGGTCCCGACGTCGAGCCGCTGCCCGAGAAGATCGACAAGCTGCGCCGGTTCGCCGACAGCGTCATAGCCGGGGTGGACGCGTGACGACCGGGGTCGGCATCCGGTCGGCTGTCGCCCGGGCCGTGCCCGGCCGGGCCTTCGCCGCGCTCATGCGGGCGATCTACCCCCGGATCGAAGTCGAGCTGGCCGGCGTCGCTGCCTGGGCGCCGCGCGGCGGCCAAAAAAGCTCGCGCCCCAAGACCGTTTTGCGCGGCGGCTTCGGGATCTTTTATGATCGCTTCGCTCTGTCGAATACCCTGATGGCACAGCGCCTGAACGGAGTTGTGCAGCAGCAATACGTCGTCGCCAACCCGGATTTCTTCCCCACCGTCCCCACGCTCGCCATGCTGGCGAGCTTCCAATCCACACAGGTGATTGAGGAGATCAGCTCCCGTTTGCGTGCTCCCTACGTCTTGCAGACCGCCTTCTCCTTGGAACGGCAGTTGGCCGCGAGCACCACCATGGCGGTCACCTATACCAATTCGCACGGCCTGCACCTCTTACGCTCGGAAGACATCAACGCGCCGTTGCCGGGCACATACGACCCCACCGTGCAGAATAGCGGCGTGTTTCCACTGGGCCACCCCGGCGCGCTGGACCTGATGAAGTCCGCCGGACTCTACAACCAGAACCAGGTGATCGCCAACTTCCGTACCAAACTGAATGCCGGATTCTCGCTGTTCGGTTTTTACGTTTTCAACCACGCCAGAAGCAACACCGATGGCATCAACACATTTCCGGCCAACCCCTACAACTTCTCGGGCGAATACGGTCCGGCCTCCACCGACGTGCATCACCGCGTGACTGTCGGCGGTTCCATCAACCTGAAATGGAACGTGCGTATCAGCCCTTTCGTGGTAGTGCAGTCCGGTGCGCCGTTCGATATCACAGCGGGCAACGATCTCTTCGGCACCACACTGTTCAACGGGCGGCCCGGAATCGCCGCCGATTCCAACAAGCCCGGCCTGATTGAGACCCGGTACGGCCTGCTCGATCCCAACCCGTCCGCCGGCGAACAAATGCTGCCGCGCAATTACGGGCGCGGCCCCGGACAAATCAACGTGAACCTGCGCGTGGCCAAGACCATCGGGTTCGGCCGTCAGCGCGAAGATTCAGGCAATTCCCCGCGCCCCGGTTCTGGCGGCAACCCGATGGCGGCAGCCACCGGCCGCGGCTTGGGCGGCCTCATCGGATCCCCCACCACGACGCGCCGCTATAACCTGAGTATTGGGATGTCCGTGCGCAACTTACTCAACCACACCAACCCCGGACCTATAACCGGAAACATCACATCGCCTTACTTCGGCCTTGCCAACCAGATAGCCGGCGGGCAGAACGGCGAAGGCTTTTACGAAACCGCCAACAACCGCCGGCTGGAATCGCAGATTCGTTTCACCTTTTAAAGTGCCTCTCGACATGACGGCCGCGTTACCGCTCGGTCGTCGGCGTCAATGTAGCCCCCATTTTGAAAGGCTGGAGAGGAACCGCTGGCGGCGCACACCCAAGAAACGGTATCCTCGGACTAGCGGACCGGCCCCCGAACATCGATGAACGGCTCGAAAGACTGGTCGAGCGCCACGAGGCGCTCACCCTGAATGTGGAATTGCTGGAGAAGCAAGTGGAGACGACTGGCGGGCAGGTACGCGCGATAGCTACCGCGCAGCTTGAGACTGACGCTCACGTTCGGACCCTGGCTCGGCACATGGCTGAGGGAATGGACACGATCAACCGCCTTGGCCACGTGGCGGCGGATCATGATGAGCGGTTGGACCGCCTCGAAAACAACTGACCAGATTGTAGCCCGTCTCAGATCGCGCGCCGCCATCACTACCGGGCGCGCCGCTCTTCCCCCCAAATCGCGCTGTCCGGACCCGAGAGCGCGTGGAACATCTGGCAGTAGCGGGCGGCCTCCGCGCGATGACCCTCCCGATCCAGCACCGCAGCACGCAGGGTGCGTGCGCCACGCCACTACCGGGCCCGCTGCTCTTCCCCCCAAATCGCGCTGTCCGGCCCCGAAAGCGTGCGGAACATCTGGTAGTAGCGGGAGGCTTCAGCGCGATGACCGTCCCGATCCAGCACCGCGCCGCGCAAGAAAAACAAACGGGGAAAGTAGAGCGAGGAGAACATCGGCAAGCCCGAGGCTTGCGGCAGCGGGGTGAGCCGCAGCAATGGTTCGGCGCGCCGCCAATCGCCCGACTCTTCGTAAGCCCAGGCCAGCAGCACCGCTAAGCCGTCGTCCAACTCACCGGTAGGACGCTGGTAGAGATCCTGGAGCGCGTGTACGGCCGGCTGAAACTGTCTGCCAAACAGCAGCGCGTAGGCCCGCGCATAATCCTTCAGAGGAGATTGCGCGGGCGCCTGAAAGGCTTCCGGCTGCGCCAAAGACGCCACCAAAGCAACCAGCGGAGAAGTTGCGGGGACGGCCTCGGCCACCGCTTTGCGGGCGTGTTCCGCGGCTCCCGCACGGTCTCCCAAATTGAGCAGCCAGATGGCCGCCAGTGCATCGGCGCGGCAAGCGACTTCACGCCACGCTTCGGCCGCATCGGCCCGTGCAAGGCGGTCCAGACTGACGATGGCCTCGCGCCGCGCGCCGGTTTGCCACGACCACGCCGCCGCGTGATACGGGGCAAAGGGATCGTGCGCCGCCTCCCGTCCGGCAATGTAACGGTTGAACAGCGCCGTGGCGCCAGGGACATCGCCCGTCATCAGACGCGCCTGCGCGGCCTTCAGTACTTCGCCGCCGTTCAAAAACCCCGGAGCCTTGGCGTAGGCCGCCAGATAGAATTGCTCCGCTTCGCCGAAGTGGCCCAGGGCGAAGTGCGCGTCACCCAGAGAATCGAGGGGATTCGGCTCGTTCGGGCGCAACTGCTCATAACCGCGCAACACCCGTATGGCGGTGGGCAAGTCGCCGGAATAAGCCGCCGCGTAGCCCATCGCGTTCAGCGACTCCACGTCGTCGGGCCGTATGGAGAGGGCACGGCGGAATTCCACTATGGCACCATCGTAATCGCGCATGCTCATTAGCGCTTCGGCCAGCGCGCGATGGCGATTGGGATCCGCCGGATCCAGGCGGGTGAGTTCGCGGCGCGCCTCCAGTTGGTCGTGAAAGTCGCCGCGCAATGCGGATCGATCGAGAGCCAGTTCCGCCCGATCGAGCCCGGAGAACCGCTCCTGGTGGGCGCGAGCTTGCTCGACGATCCGGTCCGCCTCGGCGCGGTTCCGCTGGCCAATCGCCACGTCCAACCAGGACACGTAGGCGCGCCCGAAATCGGGGTCGGCTGCAACCGCCCTGGCGAAATCCTGGGAGGCCGCTGCGGGATCGGGCGATTCCAGGGCGGCCACGAAGTCGCGCAACGCCTGCGGGTTTCGCGTGCCGAACGGATGCGTCTCGCCCAACTGCCGGGCCAGCGCCTCGGCCACCGGGAAGATACCGTCGCTGGCGGGCCCGCTGGCCGAAACCACCCGCACCATCTTGTGCGTGACCAGATCTTCCTCGGTCGCGGTGGCACGCAGGGCGCCATTGACCACAGAGAAGTCGCCGTACACGATCTCGTTGGCGCCCGCCACCAGCGCCCCGGTGCTCTCGGCGGAGATTCCGGGCGCGCCTGGCCGCCTGCCGAGCGAAGCATCGAAGGAGTGCAGGGAGCGCCATCGGATCGCGTAGCGTTGCGGGGAACCTTGCAATTCGCCCGATAGAATCACGGCAAAACCGCGGCCCATCCAGTCGAGAGATGCGTCGGAGGAAAGGTTTTCAAAGCGCAGGATGGCGACTTGGGGTACGGTCCGTTGGCTATCGCGGCGGGTGCAGCCAGTCAGGCATGCCAGCAGGATGACGATGGCGGCCCGGTATCGCACTAAGTCTACCGAGCCGCGCAGCTTGCGTAGCTGAAAGCTGAAAGCTGAAAGCTGAAAGCTGACCTTCAGAGGACCCGCGGCTCCAGCTTGAGTAGCTCCTTGAACTCGGGCAAATCGCGCAGGGCGGCGAATTCCGGATCCTGCAACAGCTTCTTGCGGTCGGTGAAGCCCTCTTCCAGGGCCTTCCGGATATACTGCAGCGCGCGATCCTGCTGGCCTTGCTTGGCGTAAATCTTGGCCAGGTAATAGTGGAACCTGGCGCGTTCCTCGACGGTCCGCTCCTGCAGCAGCACGCCGTAAGTGTTGCGATGCTCGAAGACCTCGGGGTCGAGTTGGAAAGCCGTGTTGTAAGCTTCCCAAGCCTCTTTATATTTTTTCTCGCCGAAATAGGCGGTGCCCAAGTTGCTGTAAATGGAAGCGGAGGCGGGCGCCAGCTTCAGCGCGCGCTTGTAGCAGCCGGTGGCCTTGCTATAGCGTTTTTCCGCGTAGTAGATGGTTCCCAGATTGTTAATGGCTTCTGGGTATTTCGCATCCAGACGGATAGCGCGCCGGTAGCGCTTCATGGCCGCATCCAACTGCATCATCTGGTGATAAGCGATGCCCAGCTTGTTCCAGACGATCGCGGAATCCTGCGGGGCCTGCTGGTAAGACTCGATGGCTTCGCGATACATCTTGCGGGCCATGAAGACGTCACCGCGGGCCTCTGGCGTGAGCGGGGGAGTGGCAGTGACGGCGGCGCCTGTTTTGGCAGCCGGCTGAGAGTCGAGAGCGGGTTTGGTATCCTGCGCAAAAGCTGTCCCGGAAGCTGTCACCCAAGCCAGGCACGCGCCGAAAAGAACGACGAGTTTGCGAGCGGAAAGCATGCGGCCTCCCTTTGGCTCTATTTAAACACACCCAGCAGGCGCCGGAAAAGGCTTTTCTTTTCCTTGGGCTTTTCGGCCTTCTGGGCGGTCTCGACCGGAGGGGCTTGGACGGGCGGCGGCCGGCGCGCTGCGCGGCCCTGTGGCGGTGTGTCCACGTGGGGAGCCGGCAGGGCGCCCTCTGGGCCCGTAGGCGGATTGCCGGGCATTTCCCAGCCGGCCACGTGGGTCACGCTCTGCCCTCTGCCGTGCAGCGGGCACGACGTTACCGGCTGCGTCCCCGAGATGTAAACTTCGGTGATCGTAGTGGGACAGTAAGGCGTGGCCTGCATTCCCGACTCGGGATCGATCTGCGCGGAGACGATGCCGTCGGGAGCCTCGAAGTGTCTGGCGTTGCGATACGCGCGATACTGCAGGGCGCGCTTCATGAACTCCGTCCAGATGGGCAGCGCCGAGTGGGCGCCTTCCAGGTCCAACTCGCGGTTATCGTCGAAGCCCACCCAGACGATGCACAACAGGTCGGAGGTGTAGCCGGCAAACCAGCCATCGTGGGAGGTCCCGGTTTTGCCTGCGGCCGGGACCCCGAAGCCGCGCGCCCGCACGCCGGCCGCGGTGCCGCTGCGCATCACCTCTTCCATCAGATTGGTCATCAGGTAGGCCACCCGCGGATCCAGCACCGTACGCTCTTCCCTCTTGTTGTTGTAAATGTCCTTGCCGTCCTGCGAGCGCACCATGGAGACGAAATTGGGCTTCACGTACACGCCCTGATTCGCGAAAATGGTGTAGGCTCCAGCCATCTCCATGGGGGTCACTTCGTAGGCTCCCAGCGCCACCGCGGGCGTGGGCTGAATGTTGTAATTCAAACCGGCCTTTTTGGCGAAGTCGACGACCGCATCGAAGCCCACCATTTCGGCCACCTTGACCGTGGCCACGTTCAGGGACTTGGCCAGCGCCTGGCGTAGAGTAACCGTGCCGTGAAACTCGTGTTTGAAATTGCTGGGTTCGTAGGGCTTGTTGTCGTACCAGAAAGTGGTCGGCTCATCCAGCACCGTGGTGCCGGCGGTGAGGATGCGGGGTCCACCCTCAATTGCCGTGTTCAAAGCGGCGGTGTAAACAAAGGGCTTGAAGATGGAGCCTGGCTGGCGCTTGGCCAGGATGTGGTTGAGCTGGCTGACACCGTAGTTGCGCCCGCCGGACAACGCTTTAATCTCGCCGGTATGCGGGTCGAGCGCGATCAGCGCGCACTGCGCTTCGGGAATCGGTTGGCCCTTGAAGCGCTTCTGCTTGCGGATTAGATCGTCCACGGTTTGCATGCCTTCCCGGATGGCCTCGGAGGCGGCCCGCTGCAAATCCAGGTCGAGCGTGGTGTAGACCCGGAACGAATTGGCCTGGAAATCGATATCCTGAAACTGGCTCTGCAAAAACTCGTTCACTTCATCGACGAAATAGGGGGCATCCAGCGACTGGATGGCGCCTTTGGCCAGGTTCAAGGGCGATTCCACGGCCAGCGCATAATCGCGGTCGCCGATGTCGTCGTTCTGGCGCATGAGGGAGAGCACCACGTTGCGCCGTTCGCGCACGCGATCCGGATTGCGGTACGGATTGTAATAGCCCGGACGCTGGATGATGCCGGCCAGCGTGGCGGCCTCCGGCAGCTTGAGTTGCCGGATATCCTTGCCGAAATACGCTTCGGCCGCTTCGCCAAAGCCGTTAATGCTGAAGCTGCCCCGGCGGCCGAGATAAATCTGGTTGGCGTAGTCTTCAAAGATCTGCTGCTTGGAAAGGGTCTGCTCCAGGCGCAACGTAATGAGGAGTTCCGCCATCTTGCGCGTCCAGCGCTTCTCGGGCTCCAGCCAAAGGTTGCGCGCCAGTTGCTGGCTCAGCGTGGAAGCGCCTTGCTCCTTGCGGCCTTCCTTCAGGTCCACGTAAGCCGCTTTCGCGATGCGTAGCGGGTCGAAGCCCTGGTGCTGGAAAAAACGCTTGTCTTCGGCCGAGGTGACGGCGTCGATCAGCACTTTCGGGATATCGGCAAACTTTACCAGGCGGCGCTTCTCGCGGTTGCGATCGAAGAGATTGGTGATGAGCTGCGGCTCGATCTCGTATTGGCCGCGGGCGGTGTTGTCGCGCAGCGAGACGATCTGCGAGATGCGGCCGTTGGCGAACTTGATGAGGCCGGCCTCCTCGTCGAAGTACGAATCCCGGCCGGGAAAGATCTCGATGCCCCCATCCGGCCGGATTTGGAACGAGCCGATGGCGTTGCCGCGCGATTCGGTGTAGCCGCAGCGGCGCAATTCGGCGGCGATCTCCTCGGCCGTGATGGGGTCGCCGACCGCTATCAGGCGCGGCGCCGCAAAGATCTTGGAGGTATTGGCGAACGGGCCGGCGCTCAGCTTCTGGTCGATCAGGCGGGAGTATTTCGTATAGTAGTGCGTGAGGACGCCGGCCAGCAGAAGGAAAGCCAGGGTGAATGAAATCGCCAGGGCCTTACCTGCGGGATGCAGAAAGAACCGGACCAGGTAGGCCTTCTTGGGCACCCGGACTCTGACTTTCCTCTTCGGGTCAGATTTCTTCTCTGGCACTAACAACAATTCTCTCATATGTACAACGCTCCCTGACGGTCGCGGCTC
>PKYZ01000634.1:18249-18438 GCA_003132865.1 Bryobacterales bacterium | reverse complement strand
TGGCGTTGGTCTGGGTGAGAAGGCTGCTGCCCACAATCGTACTGTAATATTGCACGCCGTTCGTGTGTTTGAGGACCGATTCCACTTCCTTGGTGAAGGCGTCCGTACGCTGCAGCGAGGCTGCGTCGGGAAGTTGAATATTCAAATAGAAAAATCCCTGATCTTCGGTGGGAAGGAATCCGGAAGGCA
>PKYZ01000634.1:0-18152 GCA_003132865.1 Bryobacterales bacterium | reverse complement strand
GCCGAGATGATAACCGAGATGGCAATCGTTACGGCGAACTGCTGATATAAGCGGCCCGTAATGCCGGGAATGAATGCCGTTGGAACAAACACGGCCGCCAGTATCAGTGCGATCGCGACAACCGGACCGCCTACCTGTTCCATGGCTTTCAGCGAAGCATCCTTGGGGCTGAGGCCCGCGGCCATGTTCAATTCCACCGCTTCCACCACGACAATGGCGTCGTCAACCACGAGGCCGATGGCGAGGACGAGCCCAAAAAGGGACAGCGAATTGATGGAAAAACCCAGCATCGGAAAAAACATAAAAGTGCCCAGCAGAGACACCGGAACCGTTAACGCGGGGATCAAAGTCGTTCTCAAGCTCTGCAGGAAAATGAAAACGACCAAAATCACCAAAAGCAGCGCTTCCCATAGCGTCGTGACGATTTCCTTGATACCTTCGCGTACGGAAAGCGTTGTATCGAGAGAAACCACGTAATCCACATCATCCGGAAATTGTTCTTTCAACTGAGCCATCATCTTCCGGACGCCATCAACGGCTTCGACGGCGTTGTAGCCCGGCAACTGAAAGACATTGATAATCGCCGCGGGCGCATCGTTCAGCCGCCCGATTACGTTGTAGGTCTGCGTTCCCAGTTCGATCCGAGCGACGTCTTTCATCCGCACAACCGAACCATCCTTGTTCTCCCGAATGACCACGTCGCCGAAATCCTGTTTTGTCACCAGGCGACCTTGCGCGCGCATCGTGTAGGTGAATTCCTGGCCCGGCGGAGCAGGCTCGGCTCCTACCTGGCCGGAAGGATTAACCGTATTCTGTTGCTCAAGCGCCTTCACCAGATCGGGAACGGTAACCCCCAAGCTTGCCAATTGATCCGGCTTCACCCATTGGCGCATGGCATAGGCGCCCGCTCCCTGTACCAGCACGGAGCCGATACCCCGGACGCGGGTCAAAGCATCGATGATGTTGATGTATGCATAGTTAGCCAGGAATTTCGCGTCTCGCGTGCCCTTCGGGGAGGAAAGGGCGATGATCATCAAGGGGCTAACGTGAGATTTTGCAATCGTGACTCCCTGGTTACGGACCGAGGGCGGAAGTTGGGGAAGCGCCCGGTTTACTCGTATCTCGGAAAACACTTCCGCGATGTTCGGATCCAGATCGAGATCGAAATCGATCCGCAACTTCATGGTTCCATCGTTGGCGTTGAACGACCGCATGTACAGCATGCCTTCGACACCCGCCATCGCTTCTTCGATTGGCGTTGCAACTGAGCTTTCAATCGTAAGCGCGTCCGCTCCCACATAGTTCGTGGTGACTACGATTTCCGGCGGGGCGATTGACGGAAATTGGGCAATGGGAAGCCGCCGGGCCATGATGATTCCCGCAATCACGATCAGAATGGAGATCACAATTGCAGTGACGGGCCGATTAATGAAGAATTTGGACATTAAGAAGCTCGACCAAGACTGATTGGTGGACCTGCATTCAGAGGAGGCATCTTGGCTGGCTTTGGATCGACCGTTTGTCCGGTCTTTATATCCTGGAGTCCCTCAATGACCACCCGGTCGGTTGGGTTCAGCCCTTGATCGATCACCCAATATGACCCAACCCGATCGCCAGCCTTCACGGTTCGGAAGGTGACTTTATTGTCCGGTCCCACTAAAGCGAGCTCGAACTCGCCCTGCAATTCCTGGACGGCGCGTTGCGGAACCAGCAGCGCGTCTTTTCGAACCGAGGTGGCCGCGCGAATTCTAGAATACTGGCCGGGCCGAAGTACGTTCCCCGGATTCGAGAAAATGGCGCGAATCCGCAGCGTGCCCGTCGAGGATTCCACCTCACGGCCAACAATGTCAATCTTGCCCTTGATTGGATAGACGCTGCCGTCGGAGAGTATCAGCTCCAACGAAGATTGCAGGGGAGCGTCTTTTGCCAGGAAGAAATCGCGAAGCTTAAGGTATTCCTGCTCGCTGATTGGAAACTGCACCAAAATGGGATCGATCTGTGAAACCGTTGTCAGAATTGTTCGCTGGTCCGTTCCGACGAGGTCGCCGATGTTTGCGGCGCGAATTCCCGCAATCCCGTTCACCGGCGACTTCACTCTTGTAAAGTCGAGATTTAACTGGGCAGCATGCAATGAACTGCGCGCAACTCCGATTTGTGCCTCCGCGNNCTGTTGACTCACTGTCCCGTCCTTGGCAAGGGGCGCATAGCGCTTTACATCCAACTCTGTTTTGAGCTGCGCCGCTTCGGCCCGGTCGATTTCGGCCTTAGCCGCGTCTACATCGGCTTTCGCCTGCGTAAGCTGGGCGTTGGCGACGTTTACTTGGGCATTCGCCTGGTCGACAATTGCCTGGAAGGGGCGGGGATCAACCTCGAAGAGAAGGTCTCCCATTTTGACGAGAGATCCTTCCCGATAATCTTGCGCCATCAAATATCCGGTGACCTTCGAATGAATCTCCGCGTCGATAAAGCCGACAGTCGTTCCGATCCATTGCGAGTACACGGGCACATCCTGCCGGATCGGTGTCGCGACTGTGACCTCGGTAAGGTGCGGCGGCAAGGGCTTTTGAAAACAACCACAAAGGCTTAGAGTTACGACTGCTAGCGCGAACAGAGGGCGTGTCCGTGAGCCCCAGACCTTCTGCCTCAAACCCTCCCTGATTTCCACTACTCGGAACACATTGAGATCTGGGGCGTTTTGGCGGGCAGATTCCTTTGCCCGATGGGATTTCTTCTCCAACTCGCTCCGGAACTGTTCGAATCGCGAAATGAACCCGGCGTCCGAAATCTCCATTTTGGTTTGTCTACCAATCACTGTAACACTGGCCCAATCCTGCAACAGCCCTTGGGCGCGCCTTTTCGCCGGGCCGGCGCCTTACCTTCGCGGATGCCGTCGCCGGCGGACCGTGCGCGCCGTACTGGCGGCGAATGAAGGCCCTCGTCCTATCGGTCCGCTCACCCCGGCCGCCGACCAAGCCCCAACTGCCCAAAAGAAAGCCCCTAGCCCCAAGCACCCACCACAGGTCACCAGTGCGCCCAGTGCGGTACGGCACATCCTCCCGTGAAAATACCCGTAGCAAGGTATACCCTTGGGCGGCCCGGCTCACCTAATTGCGCCGCGACTACCTTGGGCCTCGCGCAACAGAACATGTCCGCTTTCGAACTGGTTTTTGCGCGATACCCTTAATACTTCTTATGGAACGGGATGCGCCATGAGATCATCTAAGGTAGCAGAGGCGAAAAGCGATGCATACAACGTTCCAGACAGTTTCCCGGCAGGCACTCGGCATCATTTGCGTTCTGTTACTGCTTTCAGCCGGCGCCGGGCTTGCACAACAACCCGCGCCCCCGGACCAGGCGCCGCCGCAACAGGGCGCCGCGCAGCCGCTCTCTCCGGATCAACTGGCCAACCTGGTAGCGCCCATTGCTCTCTATCCCGATTCCTTACTCAGCCAGATCCTGGTGGCTGCCGGTTATCCGCTCGAGATCGTCGAAGCTGGCCAGTGGCTGCAGCAAAATCGCAACCTGAAAGGCGCCCAACTGGTGGAAGCCGCTCGTCAACAAAACTGGGACCCCAGTATCCAGGCCCTTGTCGTTTTCCCGGACGCGGTCACCCGGTTGAATTCAAACATTCGTTGGACGACCGATCTCGGGAACGCATTTCTCGCTCAACAGGCCGATGTCATGGATGCCGTGCAGCGGCTGCGAGCCCAGGCCAGCCAGGCGGGCAAATTGAAGTCGAACTCTCAGGTGACCGTCAGGACCCAGACGGAAGGGGGGCAGGCGGCCATTGAAATCCAACCTGCGGACCCCGAGGTGGTTTATGTGCCGGTCTACAATCCAGCGTATTTTTGGGGACCATCCTTGTATGGTCCTTATCCACCGCTCTTTTACCCGCAAATCGGTTTTGGATTCGGGTTCGGCGGGGGTATTTACATCGGGAGCTTTTTCGGCGGCCTGGGATGGGGCGGTTGGGGATGGGGACCGAGTTGGTTCGGCCACTCGATTTATACGAATAACTTTTTTTTCCATCGCTACGGTTTCGGTGACTTCCATGGCGCGGGCTTTGAGGGCCGTAGTGTCTGGGCGCACGATCCGGCGCACCGGCTAGGGGTCCCTTATTCCAACAGAGCGTTGTCGAACCGTTTCCGGGGCGCCGCCGGAGGACGAATGACTGGCGGCAACTTGGGAAACCGGAGCGCGGCGCAGGGGCAGCGGTCTGGCAATTCGGGGTTCGGTCAGCGGAATGCCGGAGCGAACCATAGTGCGTTCGGCGGGGTTCAGGGCCGCAGCCAGACCCGGCAGCAGAGCGACCATGGCTATTCGAGCCTCGGAGCAGGACGAACGCAATCTTCCCGGGGCGGAGGAATGTCCCATGGCGGCGGAATGTCTCGCGGCGGCGGCGGAAGACATTAGGAGATAGATGTGAGAACTCTTACCATCGCGTTCGGAGCCCTGATTATCGGGCTCCCGGCAATTGCTCTAGCGCAGGCGCCCAAGACCTTCGATTCCGCCGAGGCGGCCGCACAGGCCCTGATCGACGCTACGGAAAAGGATGATGTGGCCGCGCTTTCCGCCTTATTCGGCCCTGGCGGCAAGGCCGTGCTCACCTCGGGCGATGCGGAGCAGGACAAGAAAGAGCGCGCCGAGTTCGCGCGCCTGGCCCGCGATAAGCATCAACTCGAGCCCGATCCGTTGAACTCAGCCGTCACGATTCTTGCTATCGGTTCGGAGGATTGGCCTTTTCCTATTCCCCTCGCGCGCAGCAAAGATAAATGGTACTTCGATGCGTCGCAAGGGGCGGTGGAGATGCGGGCGCGGCGTGTTGGCGCAAATGAGCTGGATACAATCGAAATTTGCGCGGGTTACGTCCAGGCGCAGATGGAATACGCGGCGCAGGTTCGCGACAAACACGGAATGCTTGAATATGCGCAACGAATTGCAGGCGCCCAGGGGCAGCCCGACAGTCTCTATTGGGGAGGAAGCGCCGAACCTCTCGTTCCCAAGGCTTTCGCCGACGCGGCAGTCGAAACCGGGAAGGCGGCCGAGGTTAAACCCAAGCCGTACCATGGCTATTACTTCCGCGTACTTCAGGCCCAAGGGCCGAACGCGGAAGGCGGCCGGCACAACTACATGGTGAAAGACTCCATGATCGGCGGATTCGGTCTTGTGGCATGGCCCGCGCACTATGGCGTCTCGGGCGTTCACACCTTCATCGTCAACCAGAATGGCGTCATCTACGAGAAAGACCTAGGCAATCCCACGGCGAGCCTGTCAACCACAGTGACAAGTTACGACCCGGACAAGTCCTGGACGCGAGTGCAATAGAGGCAGCTCGATGGCTGCGGCCCCGCCTGCGCTTGGCCGATCCGAGCACCATAATACAGGCGCTCGCCGCCAACGGAGTCCACTCAACACCTTCCGGCAGCCAGCCGTTACCTTGGATTTTGGTTCGCTTTGACAATTTGTCATTTTGCGCGCCATGAGAGGTGGACACGGTACGGTACAGCACATTCTCCCCTGAAAATACCCGTAGCAGGGTATACCCTTGGGCGGCCCGGCTCACCTATGATCGGTCGTAGTGACCATCGACGAGACGATCAGGCAGATTCCCCCCGGAGTCCTGGAACAGTTGCGGACCCTTGATGCGTGCACCGTAGCCAACGCCATCGAGCGGCTGGACGTGAGGCTGCGCAACGAAGGGTTTACCGATCTTTCGGTGCGATGCCTATCGCCCAGCCTGCCTCCCATGGTGGGCTATGCCGCCACCGGACGGATTCGCACGGCCTCGGCTCCCACCGAGTCTCCCACGACGCGGTATTGGTACCACGAGCGCATGGATTGGTGGGAGTACATCGAGACCATCCCGGCGCCACGCGTGATCGTCTTCGAAGACATGGATGCAAGGCCGGGATTCGGCGCGCTGTTCGGCGAAATCCACGCCCATATCGGCCGCGCGCTGAGTTGCATCGGATACGTCACCAATGGCGCCGTGCGGGACTTGCCCTCAGTCGAGCGCACCGGTTTTCATCTCTTTGCGCGGGGTGTTTCGGTGTCGCACGCTTACGCGCATGTGGTGGAGTTTGGCGGGCCGGTCGAAATCGGAGGACTGACGGTGAATCCAGGAGACCTACTGCACGGGGATCTGCATGGAGTTGTTTCGGTTCCGGCCGCCATTGCCGGAGAGATCCCCAAGGTCGCGGCCGAACTGCTGGCGCAAGAGAGGCAACTCATTGAGTTATGCCAGCCGGAGCATTTCTCAATGGAAAAGCTGCGCCACCAGATCGAACGGACCAGATATGTATCCAAGTAGGAACGAGGCCGTCGGAATCGCCGCGTTTGCGATAGTGGCGTTAGCGGCGGCCGGTACGGCGGCTTGTTCCCGCGGCGACCGGGCGGAAGCCGGGGATGCGTCGGCGGCTGTTTCGGTGGGAGTCACCAGGGCGATCCGCATGCCGCTCGAGCGGCGGTTGACCTTGTCCTCCGAGCTGGTGCCCTTCCAGGAAATCGACGTTTACGCCAAGGAATCCGGCTACGTGCGACAGCTCAACGTGGACTACGGCACGCGCGTGACGCAGGGGCAATTGATGGCAGTCCTGGAGATTCCGGAGCTGCAGGCGCAGTTAGAACAGGACAAAGCGGCCATCAAGAACATGGGGGAGCAGGTGACGCACGCCGAGCACGAGCTGGGCCGCGTGGAAGCCCAACACAAAGTCGCTCACTTGCAGTTTCAGCGCTTGAACACCGTGTCGGAGTCAAGGCCCGGGCTGGTCGCGCAGCAGGAAGTGGACGATTGGCAAGGAAAAGATCTGGCCTTGGAGGCGCAGGTGGAAGCATCCAAATCGGGACTGCAGTCGGCGCAAAGCGAACTGGCCGCCGCCCAGGCCAGGTTGGTGCACGACCAGGTGCTGGCCGACTACGCGCGCATCACGGCTCCGTTTGCCGGCGTGGTCACCGAGCGCTACGCCAATCTGGGCATGCTGATGCAGGCCGGCACCACTTCCAGCACGCAGGCCATGCCGCTGGTCAAGCTCTCGCAAGACCAATTGTTCCGGCTGGTGATTCCGGTGCCGGAGTCCGACGTACGTAACATTCACGTGGGCGATCCGGTGGAGGTGCGGATTCCGTCGCTGACCAGGACTTTCCCAGGCAAAGTGGCGCGGTTTTCGGTGGACGTGAAAGCGGACACGCGCACCATGCATACCGAAGTGGATGTGCCGAACCCGAACCGCGTACTGATCGAGGGCATGTACGCGGAGGTCACTCTGAGGATGGAGCACAAGAACGCCGCGCTGGCGGTGCCGCTACAAGCCGTGGATCACCAGGGCGAGCGCAGCAGCGTGTTGGTGGTGAATACGGCCAATCGGATCGAGCAGCGGACCTTGACGCTGGGCGTTCAGAATGCCGGCTATGCGGAGGCCCTGGCGGGCTTGGCGGACGGCGAGCAAGTGGTGGTGAGCGATCGCGGCGCTCTGAAGCCCGGCGAAGTGGTGCGGCCCAAAACCATCGACCTTTTGAACTACGAGGGCAAGAATTAAGCGTCCATGTCGCGCTTCTCGATTCGCAACCCCTACTTCGTCGTAGTCATCTGCCTGGCGCTGGTAGTCATTGGCGTGACCAGCCTGGCGCGCATGCCGGTGGATCTGTTTCCCGCCATTAACATTCCGGAGGTGGTGGTCGCCACCTTTTATTCCGGCATGCCGCCGGAAGACATCGAAGTCGATATCACCAATCCGCTGGAGCGCTTTTTTACCCTGGCCAGCGGCGTCGATCACTCTGAGTCGCGCTCGTTGTTGGGAGTCAGCATCATCAAAGTATTCTTCCAGCCGGGGACTGACGCGGACGCCGACGTCACCCAACTCTCGAATCTGGCTCTGGCCGACCTGAAGCGTTTACCGCCGGGCACGCTGCCGCCCGTCGTGTTGAAGTTCGACGCCTCCAGCCTGCCCGTCTGCCTGGTGACGCTCAAAGGCAAGAACCTCACTCAGACGCAGCTTCACGATATAGGGCAGTTCACCATCCGCAACCAGATCGCGGTCGTCAAAGGAGCCGAGATTCCGCCGCCCTTCGGCGGCAAGTACCGCCAGATCATGGTATACGTCGATCCGTTCAAGTTACTTTCCCGGCAATTGAGCCTGATGGACGTGGTAAAGACGGTCAATCAGTCCAATCTGATTTTACCGGCCGGCGACGTAAAGATGGGGCCGTACGATTACTACGTCTATTCCAACAGCCTGGTAGAGGATGTGAACGAGTTGAACAGGCTGCCGATCAAGTTTGCCGGGAATTCCTGGGTCACGGTGGCCGATGTGGGACGGGCGGAGGATGCCAGCCAGATTCAATACAACATAGTGCGAGTGGATGGCCAGCGGTCCGTTTATCTGCCGATCATGAAGCAGGGCGGCGATACGAACACCATCGAGGTGGTCAATGGCATTCGTAAGCTGATTGGCCGCCTTTACGATGTTCCCGCGACGCTGGCCGCCAATGTAGTCTTCGACCAATCCGCATTCGTCAAGGAGGCTATCCGCACCCTGCTCGACGAAGGTCTGATCGGGCTGCTGCTGACCAGCGTGATGATCCTTGTCTTTCTCGGCAGTTTGCGCGCTACCTCGGCGGTCTTCCTTTCCATTCCACTTTCGGCCTTGGCCACCTTCGTGGTTCTCTCTCTCGCGGGGAGCACAGTCAACACCATGATTCTGGGCGGACTGGCGCTGGCTTTTTCACGCGTGATCGATAATTCGGTAATTTCGCTCGAGAATATCTATCGTCACCTGGAAATGGGCGCCGCGCCGGCGGCCGCCGCTGAAGCGGGAGGAACCGAGGTGAACCTCGCTGTTCTGGCGGCGACGCTGACCACCGTGGTGGTGTTCTTTCCGGTGACCCTCCTCTACGGAGTGAGTAAGTTCCTGTTTTCGGCGTTAGCTCTGGCGGTGGTGATCTCTCTGTTTGCTTCATATTTTGTCGCGATGACCGTGATTCCGTTGTTCTGCTCGAGGTTTCTCAGGGGCATGCATCGCGGCCAGGAGCACGGACCCGAGGTGGGGGGGGGGGCGGCGCTGCCCCAACGGCGTTCGTTGTGGCTCCGCTTTAACATCCGCTTCAACGATCTCTTCAACAAGCTTCTGGACTATTACGAACGTGCCGTGCGCCGGGCACTGGTACACCCTGGCCTCACGGTCGCGGTGCTCGCCGGATTCTTCGTGCTGAGTCTAGGCATTTCCCGGTTCGTGGGCCTGGCCTTTTTTCCCCAAACCGACGCCGGCCAGTTCACCATCAATATCAAGGCGCCAACCGGCACACGCATCGAAGACACAGAAAGCTATGCCGGCCAGATCGAGGACCTCGTCCACCACATCGTAAGTCCCCGGGATTTCAAGATGGTCGTTTCCAACATCGGAGTGGTTCCCGACTTCTCTTCGCTGTACACTACCAACGCCGGACCTTACACCGCGACGATCCAGGTAGCCTTGAATGAACCGCACGCGGTGAGCAGTTTCGTGTACATGGAACGTGTGCGCGCGGAGATGGAGAAGAGGCTTCCCCAAATACGCACGTTTCTGCAGAGCGGATCGATGGTGGACGCCATCCTGAACATGGGCATGCCGGCGCCTATCGATGTGCAGGTGAGCAGCCCCAACCTGCCCCAGATCTTTGGCGTCGCGCAGGAGTTGGCCAAACGCATCGGCGCGCTTCCCGGCGTAGGCCAGGTTTACATACCGCAGGATATGGATTACCCCGCTGTGCGGTTAGTCGTCGATCGCGTCCACGCCGCCGAGTTGGGCCTCACGCAGAAGGATGTGGTGGACAACGTCATCACTGCCTTGAACTCCAACTACATGATTGCTCCCAATTACTGGGTGGACCATAAAACGGGCAACGATTACTATCTTACGGTGCAATACTTCGAGCACGGCCCAGCGGCCATCCACGCGATGCAGGACGTGGGACAGATCCCGTTGCGGGCGGCAAAACTGCAGGGCACCCCCACTCCGATTCCGGAGCCTTCCTGGGCCGCCGCCCAAAAGCTGCCTCGCAGCGGCGTCCGGCCGCTCCAGTTGGACCACCGCTCCAAGCCCGGCACGACTCTCGATAACGTCGTGAAGCTCGAATATGTACAGACGCCGACCGAAGTGGATCACTATCAAATCCAGCGAGTAACCGATTTATATGTGACCCCTTCCGGCGAGGACCTCGGAAGAGTTACGGATGCCATCGAACGCGTCGTGGCGCAGATGAAGCTCCCGGAAAACGTCCGCATCAACCTACGCGGGATGGTGCAGGGCATGCGGGCTTCGTTCCGCAGCTTCGCCTTGGGCCTGTCGTTATCCGTCGTCCTGCTCTATCTCATTCTGGTGGCCCAGTTCCGTTCTTTCAAGGATCCCTTCCTGATTATGCTGGCAATTCCGATGGCGCTCATCGGGGTGCTGGTCATTCTGCCGTTGACTCATACCACGCTGAATGTGATGTCGCTCATGGGCGTTCTGATGCTGGTAGGCATCGCGGCATCCAACAGTATTTTAATCGTGGAGTTTGCACATCGGCTGGAAGACCAGGGCATGGCGGTAGAGAACGCCGTGATTACTTCCTGCCGGGTGCGCCTGCGGCCGATCCTGATGACCTCGTTGGCCACCATCATCGGGATGGCCCCGATGGCCCTCAAAATGGGCACAGGGAGCGAGCAATACGCGCCATTGGCGCGCGTCATAATCGGGGGATTGACGGCTTCGGTGATCCTGGCTGTCTTTATTGTACCCGCCGCGTACCTGCTGGTGTACCGCAAGAAAGACCCGCTGGTGAACGTGTGACCGGATAGACGACTCTCATGCCACGCTTTTCGATTCGTAACCCATTCTTCATCATCGTCGTCTGTCTCGTGTTGGTAGTCATTGGCGTGACTAGCCTGGTGCGCATGCCGGTGGATCTTTTTCCCACCATCAACATTCCGGAAGTTGTGGTAGCCACCTTTTACTCCGGCATGCCACCGGAAGACATCGAGTACGACATCACCAATCCGCTGGAGCGATTCTTTACGCTGGCCAGCGGCGTGGATCATTCAGAGTCCCGCTCGTTGCTGGGCGTCAGCATCATCAAGGTATTCTTCCAGCCGGGAACCAGCGCGGACGCCGATGTAACCCAACTCTCCAACCTGGCGCTGGCCGACCTGAAGCGGTTGCCGCCGGGAACCTTGCCGCCGGTGGTGCTGAAGTTCGACGCCTCCAGTTTGCCGGTCTGCCTGGTGACCGTCTCGGGCGATGGGCTCAACGAGACTCAGCTTCACGACTACGCCCAATTCCAGATCCGCAACCAAATCGCCGTGCTGAAAGGCGCCGAGATCCCGCCGCCGTTCGGCGGCAAGTACCGCCAGATCATGGTGTATGTGGACCCATTCAAGCTGGCCTCGCGCCAGCTCAGTCCCATGGACGTGGTGGACGCGGTGAACAACTCGAACCTGATCCTGCCGGCGGGAGACGTAAAGGTCGGCCCGACCGACTATTACGTCTACTCGAACAGCCTGGTCAAGGACATGAGCGAGTTGAACAAGCTACCGATTAAGACGGCCGGCAATTCCTGGGTGACCATCTCGGACGTGGGCAAGGCGGAAGACGCCAACCAGCTCCAGTACAACATCGTGCGCGTGAACGGCCAGCGGTCCGCATATATTCCGATCATGAAGCAGGGTGGGGATACGAATACCATTGAAGTGGTCGAAGGCGTCCGCAAGCTCACTTCCCACCTGTTTGATATTCCAAAGCAGTTAGTCACCAAAGTAGTGTTCGATCAGTCCGTGTATGTGAAAGCGGCCCTGGAGACGGTTCTGCATGAAGGCGCCATAGGTCTGGTCCTGACCAGCATCATGATACTGATCTTTCTGGGAAGTCTGCGGGCCACCTCTGCCGTCTTGCTCTCGATTCCGCTCTCGGCCGTGGCCACGTTCGTGGTGCTGTATCTCATGGGCAGCACGGTGAATACGATGATCCTGGGCGGGCTGGCGCTGGCCTTCTCACGGGTTATCGATAACTCGGTGATCTCGCTGGAAAACATCTACCGGCACCTGGAAATGGGCGCATTACCGCGGATCGCGGCGGAGGTGGGCGGCACGGAAGTGAGCATGGCCGTGCTGGCGGCCACGCTGGTGGATGTGGTGGATTTCTTCCCGGTAGTGTTCCTTTACGGCGTGAGTAAGTTTCTTTTCTCGGCCCTGGCCCTGGCCTTTTCGCTGTCATTGCTGGCATCGTTCGTGGTGGCGATGACCGTGATCCCGCTGTTCTGCTCACGATTTCTGAAACAGCATTTGCCGGCCGAAGGCGGCGCCGAACACCCCGTCCCGGCGCATCCGGGCGGTCAGTCTTTATGGGATAAGTTCAACGCCGGATTCAACCGGAGATTCGGCACGGTTCTGGATTTCTACGAGCGCTGGGTGCGCCGCGCACTGGTGCGGCCCGGCTGGACCGTAGCGGCGCTGGCGAGCGTATTTCTCCTCAGCCTGGGGATCTATCCGTTCCTGGGCGTGGCATTCTTTCCACGGACGGACGCCGGGCAGTTCACTATCAACATGAAGGTTCCCACCGGCACGCGAATTGAAGTGACCGAACAGTACGTAAAGAAGGTGGAAGACCTGATTCACCAGATCGTGGGGCCCCACGATTTCAAGATGGTGGTTTCCAATATCGGTGTGGTGAACGATTTCTCGTCCCTCTATACCGACAACGCCGGCGAGTATACCAGCACGGTTCAAGTGGCGTTGAACGACGATCATCAGGTGAGCAGTTTCGAGTACATCGCGCGCGTGAGACATGCCATCGCCGCGCGGTTCCCGGACGTTCGCACCTTTTTCCAGAGCGGCTCGATGGTGGACGCGGTCATCAACATGGGCATGCCCGCTCCCATCGACGTGCAGGTCAGCGGCTCGGACTTAAAGAAGAACTTCGCTTTGGCGCAAGACCTGGCAACCCGCATTCGGGCTCTCCGCAATGTGGGAGAAGTCTATATCCCGCAGGACATGAACTATCCCGGCATCCGGCTGGATGTGGACCGGGTACACGCCGGCGAACTGGGTCTTAGCCAAAAGGACGTGGTGGATAATGTAATCACCGCGCTGAACTCCAACTACATGATTGCACCCAATTACTGGGTCGACCATAAAAGCGGGAACGACTACTACCTCACAATCCAGTATTACGAAAATGGGCACCCCGCCATACACGACATGCTGGATCTGCGCAACATTCCCCTGCGGGCGCCCAACGCGACTCTTCCGACTACCCTGGATTCCGTTGTGAAACTGGCGCACATCCAGACTCCCACCGAGGTCGATCATCACCAGATCCAGCGCGTGACGGACGTCTATGTGACTCCCTCCGGAGAGGATCTGGGCCACGTCACGCACAGTATTCAGGACGTCCTGGCGCAGACTAAGATTCCCGAAAACGTCCGGGTGAACCTGCGCGGCATGGTGGAGGGGATGCAGGCGTCTTTCAAGAGCTTCGGACTCGGCTTTCTGCTGTCTTTCGTTCTTCTCTATCTCATCCTGGTGGCGCAGTTCCGATCCTTTGTAGATCCCGTGCTGATCATGCTGGCGATTCCGATGGGGTTTGTGGGCGTGCTGGTGATTCTGCCTTTGACGCATACGACGCTGAACGTCATGTCGCTCATGGGGGTGCTGATGCTGGTGGGAATCGCGGACTCCAACAGCATCCTGATCGTAGATTTCGCGCACAAGCTGGAAGAGCAGGGATTGCCGGTGGAAGATGCGGTCATTACGGCGTGCCGCGTGCGGTTGCGGCCGATTTTGATGACGTCGCTGGCTACCATTATCGGCATGATTCCCATGGCTTTGAAGTTAGGGACGGGAGCCGAACAATATACCCCGATGGCGCGTGCGATTATCGGAGGCTTGACTTCGTCCGTACTGTTGACTGTGTTCATCGTCCCGGCCGCGTACTTACTAGTCTATGGAAGGAAACATGAGAAATGACGTAGCGCACGCACTCTTNNACACGGCACGCAAGAGTGCGTGCGCCACGTGGCTCCTCCTGGCGGCCGCGTGCCCATTCCTGGCTCAAACGCCGCTGACCCTGCAGGATGCCGAGGCACTGGCCATCAAGAATCATCCGCAGGTGCAGGCCGCCCAACTGAACTACCAGGCATCCCAGCAAGCGGTGGCGGAAGCTCGCTCGGCATATTTTCCGACGCTCCAGGGCGACGTGACCGCATCGCAGGGAAACCCTCAGGCTCGTATCGGCGCAGGGGCACTGGTGGCTTCGCGGGTGTGGGACCGCTTTGGCCAGGGCATTACGCTCAGCCAACTCATCACCGATTCGGGGCGCACGCGCAACTTGGTGGCCAGCTCCAGGCTGCAAGCGCAGGCCAGTTCGCAGCAGTATCAGGCCACCCGCTACGACGTGCTGCTGCGGGTCAATCAGGCGTACGTCCAGGCGCTGCAGGCTCAAGCGCTGGTAAAGGTGGCGGACGAGACCGTAGCCGCGCGCCAGCTTCTGGTGGACCAGGTGAGCGCGCTTGCGCAGAACAAGCTGCGGTCGCAACTGGACGTGAGCTTCGCCTCGGTCAACCTGGCGCAGGCGAAGTTACTGCTGATCCGCGCGCAGAACGGCGTCCAGCAGGCGTTCGCGGAGTTGACGCGGGCGCTGGGCCTCGACCAGCAGCAGGCGTACAAGCTTAACGAGGAACCCCTGCCGCCCAGTCCGCCCGCGGATTCCGCGGAGATGGTGACGCAGTCCTTCCAGCAACGGCCGGAACTGGCGGGTATGCGGCTGGAGAGAGAATCGGCCTATCGGTTTGAGCGCGCCGAGCATGACCTCTCCTATCCCACCGTGAGCCTCATCGGCGTGGGCGGCTTTATCCCCTACATCCACCAATTGACGACGCAGACCGTTCCCCCCGAGTATGAAAGCGCAGCGGTGAACGTGCAGATCCCCATATTCAACGGGGGATTGTTTGCCGCGCGCCGGGAAGCCGCGCGGTTCAAGGCGCAGGCGGCGGATCAGAGAGTGCGGGATTTGGAAGAGAGCATCGCGCGCGATGTGCGCGTGGCATGGAGCGATTCTCTGACGGCGTACCATCAACTGGACGTGACCGCAGAGTTGCTTCGGCAAGCTACCATGGCGCTCGATCTGGCCCAAGGGCGCTATAACCTGGGACTGAGTTCTATCGTGGAGCTGACGCAGGCGCAGTTGAATCTGACGGAGGCGGAGGTGGAGAGTCTTGGGGCGAAGTACGATTACCAGAAATCGTATGCTGTGCTGCGGTATGCCACGGGAATGCTGCGCTAAGTGGGACAGGCCTTCTGGCCTGTCGCGCACTGCCCTTACTCAGTCCGCTCCGATGTACCACGGCACGTTGACGACGAGGATGCGCCCGTTCCCTTTGAAATACAGCATCGATTTCAAGGCGGTCCCACGCTGGTTGTGCAGCATTTGGTAATACCAACGCCGCTCCACGATCTCCGGAATGACCACGGCGATCTGGCGGCTGGGATTCTTTTGCGCGAGGTCCAGAACGTAATCCACGATCGGGGTGATCACGAAGCGGTAGGGCGATGGCAGGATCACCAGCTTCGGCGCCGCCATGCCAAGCTGCGTCACGGGCTGCTCCACGAAGCCGTACCACTCCTGTTGCAGGTAAATGGTGCGCTCTCCGGAATCGATGTGCAGTGCCGTAACATCGGTCGAAACAGTCAAGGCGAAGGTCAGCGCCCGCTTGGCGATCTTGCTCCAGTGATCCACCGGCACCACCACCAGCGGCGCTTGAAAGCCATGCAGTTCCAGCGGCGACTGGCTTCCGACTGACATTGCCACCTGATGATACTGGCGGCGCACCGCGATCATCACGGCCAACAAGCCAGGGACTAACAGCAGCGTGATCCAGGCGCCCTCCATGAACTTAGCCACCAACACTACCAGCACCGTGACGGCCGTGGCCACTGCGCCCAATCCATTCACCAGCATGCTGTGCCGCGCGCCGCGTCCGCCGGTCCGCTTCCAGTGGAAGACCATGCCGGTCTGCGAGAGCGTGAACGCCAGAAAAGCGCCGACCGCGAACAGCGGAATCAGGCGGTCCGTCACGCCGCCAAACAGGATCAACAGCACGGCGGCAAGCGCCGCCAGCACATACACGCCTTGGGAGTAAACCAGCCGCCGGCCGCGCGAGCCGAACGAGCGCGGCAGGAATCCATCGTGCGCGATGATCTTGCACAAGCGTGGGAAATCCGCGAACGCGGTGTTGGCCGACAGCGCCAGAACTAGCAGGATGGAGCCGATCGTCACGTAATAGAAGAGTCCCTTGCCGGCTACCGCCGCCACCAGCATGGAGAGCACACTCTGATATCCGGGCGCGCCGGGGTCCGTGGCGGCGATTCCGTAGACGCGCACCAGGTAGGCGATGCCCGCCAGCATCAGGATGAGTAACGCGATGATCACCCCCAGCGTGCGGCGCGCATTTTCGGCGGTCGGTTCGCGGAACGCCTTCACGCCGTTGCTGACCGCCTCCACGCCGGTCATGGCGGTACAGCCGCTGGCGAACGCCTTGAGCAGCAGCCACATACTCACGGCCGCCACGGCCGGCGGAGCGGGTGGCAGCCTCACCACGGGAGCCGGATGGCCGCCGCTCCCGAGCGTCTTGAACAGACCAATGGCGATCGCGATCAGCAGAGTTCCGACGAAGAGGTAAGTCGGAACTAAGAATATGACACCGGTTTCGCGCACGCCCCGTAAGTTCACCATAGTAACGGCGGCGAGAATCGCAAGGCACAACAGCAGCGTGTGCGGCTGCAAGCTGGGCGCGGCCGACACTAACGCACCGACGCCCGCCGAGATGCCCACCGCCACCACCAGTATGTAGTCGATCATCAATGCCGCCGCGGCCAGCAGGCCGGGAAAGACGCCCAGGTTGGCGCGCGCCACTGTATACGAGCCGCCCCCGCCCGGATAGGTCTCGATCGTCTGCCGGTACGAGAAGAAGACGATCGCCAGCAGAATGATAATGCTGAAGCTGATCGGAAGGATGTAGGCTACCCCGGCCGCTCCCAGCGGGATCAGCAGGGTGAGCGCCGCCTCCGGCCCGTAAGCCGAGGAACTGAGGGCGTCCAGGCCGAAAATAGGAATGCCCTCCGTCGCGCCGATCCGTTCGGCTCTTTCGTCGGAGGTGGCCAGCGGGGATCCGAACAGGAAGTTGAGAATCGCCATGCTACTCGGACCATCTTACCTCAGATGTGAACGATTACCATCGTCCGCCACGGGCACTCTTCGAACAGGCCGCATGGACGCCGACCGCAGGACTGGAGTCCTGCCCCACGAATAATTGCAAATCGCAAGTGGGTATCCCCTTGACTCAGCCCGATGTCTCCAGCGAAGTGGTGTAGGGCCGCGGGCGCCCCCACCAAGCCGGAGCCAGCGCCAACGGCTGAGTGAAAGGGATACGCAACTTTACCGCGCCCGGCGGGTTTGTTTTGGGTCGGACTGACGAAAGGCGGTTCTCATGGTAAGCGCTCGACTCATCTCTGTTATTCTCTTTGCGATCGTGTGCGCCCGCTTCCAGAGCGTTACACCACTTTGTTCCCCAAACGTCGTAGCCAACCAAGTGGTAGCGTCCGCCGCGCAACGCGAGGCTGCCGGTGACATCGCGCAGCCCCGCTTACCGACCTCGTGAACGGCTTCGCCTGGCCCGACACGCCATTGGGCGCGATCAAAACCGATGGCGGCTACGCGTTCTTCGCCAGCGACGGCGGCATCCACTCCCGCCAGTTCTGGCAGGGACGCTGGTATGGAAACAATAATTCCTCCTGGTCGGTTGAAACGCCGAAAATGCAAATCTCAAGATCGGGATCGAAATGGCTTGTTGCCCATGCACCTGACCCAACCTTCATGCCTGGCAGATAGTACGATATAAACGTTCGTTCATACGTGCCATGATCGGAGTTCTTAAGCTTGGTAGCAATTGCCCGGAGAACCTCCTCCGATACCGTGCGGTTCAGCCTGATATCCAGGCTCCGCTTGATCCCCGGCACAACTTCAGTGAGGATAATCGTGTATATAACACCATTTGGGATGGGCACAACGACACGAAACCGTTTGGATTCCCTCGATTTCGATTGCTTCGCTAAGCCTATCTTTTGGCCTCGTCCGGGGAATCTGTGG
>PKYZ01000465.1 GCA_003132865.1 Bryobacterales bacterium | reverse complement strand
ATGCGATAGACCAGGTAGTCCTCCGCATTGGTGACCGTGGGCCAATCGAGCGACACGGTTCCGCCTAACGGACCCGGGGCCGAGTGAAGCACCGGCGGAGTCAGAGAGACGGTTGTAGGTAAGATCGCCGGCGACGCACAGTTCTTATAGGTGCATTGCGTCTTCANNTGCCATCCTGGTTCAGATCCATGGGATCGTTCACCAGCGCCTTGGCATTCAGCCTGGCCGACATGAGATTTACATCCTTCTGATCGATGACATGATCTTTGTTAAAGTCGAGTTGCGTGTTGTCGACCATGTAGATTTGCGTACCGCCGACCGCCGGACGCGCCGTGCCCCAGTAGAGTCCAAAGGGCGTGTATTGGAAGCTCCGGCCGCCTGTATTCATGCCGTCTCCCATGCCTATCTTGGTTACCGCGGTCCAATGGATTCCGTCGGTGGTCCGGAACATGTCCGTCCCGAATTCCTGGGCCCAATTCGNNTTCTCCAGAAGTGTCCGGTAAATCCGTTGTCGAAGGATTGGCCGATGCCACTGATGGGAGAGACTAATTGACCTGCTCCGGGCTGTCCCGGCGGAATGGTCCGCGGATTACCAATCACTAAGTCCCAGCTATCCGCGGTATCGTTAGCCACCTGCACCTGTCCGGTCTGGTCGGGGTGAATGCGCACCATCTCGGTAGGTTGGTCGGTGCCGATATACAAGCATCCGCCCGCGCCGCCGGTGACAGTGCCCGCGGTCGCGGGACAGCCCGTTGTATCGGCGAAGATCTGCATGCTGAGCGCGTAATTGGAGATCAGGTTCAGCGCGTACGCCCCGTTGGTGACGACCGGCGTCCAGGTATAAGGCGCGGCACCTTGCCCGTTGGTCTTCCATACACCGTATTCCGTGGCCGGTCCCGCGGCGCCATAAGGATTGCCCGTGTCGGCATACATAAAGCCGTTGAAGCTTTGCAGAATCCAAACCGGCAGTGTCTCGGCCGGCGGGCTGGCGTATTGGTAGTTGTTGTCGCCGCCGTTGGGATTGGCTCCGGGCACGGTAGAAATCACCCGTCCCACGCCGGCGAAGTTGTGTACCTGGAAGTAGGTTATGCCGTTGAGCTGGCCGCCCGAACGGACGCCAAAGTTCTGATACTGTTGATCGCTTCCAGGGCAACTCGCGCAGGTCACAGGGTTACCAGCAGTGGAGAGATCGCCCAGGAAAGTCCCGGTATCCTCGGGAAGAGGAGTCCAAGTCACGCCATCAGTGCTGCGCAGGATGCGCGGCGGGACCCATCCGCCAACCAGGTGATTAGCCTCGAAGATCGCTCCGGAAGTCACCGTCCCCGCGTATAAGGCCGTCACGCCGCCCGGTTCGGTGATCGGCGTCAAGCTGCGGACGCCGATATCCCTGGCGGTGGCGACCGTCGCGCCGGTGTTGCTGGTGGTGGTGAGCGAGTTCGGAGATTGGAACACCCTGAGCCAGGTATTGCTCGACGGAGTGTATTGCCAGATTTCCGCCTGCAACGGCAGAAGATGATAGTCCGGCGTGCAATTGCCGATAGCGGGCGGATAGAGTCCCGGGAGGCCGCTTTCAATGGCCGCGTCCGCGGAAGTTACACAATATACTTCGCGGCCCGTCCCGACATATAACTTGCCGCCGAACCAAGCCATCGACCAGGCTTCGGTATTGGCTTGGTCGCCGAAGCCGTTAGTGGCTATCCGGCTAAGTCCCGGTTGTCCGTTCAATTGGTTTTCCTGCCCCATGATACGGGCATAAATCATGGTGAATGAGTCGTCGCCCAGGCGCAACTGGTAGTGATCCACCAGCTCCACGCCGAGCGACATGGAGTAAGTGGTCGGGAGAACTGTCTCGGGCTCGGTCACCAACATATCGTTAGGCGGCGAGGTCGCTCCGCCTGTGATGGACTGGAGAATCGGACCGGTGCCTGTGTTATTGCAAGCGGTGCTGGGTTTGGGCTCCGTGCAGATATCGCCCGCCACGGTATAAAAAGGAATCTTAGCGTTGAGGAAAAGAGGGTCCCACTGACTGCGGAACTGTTGGACGTTGGCGGTTTCCAGGGCTTGCACGCCGGGCGTCAGCAGGCCAAAAGCCACTCCGATAGTATGGCCGTTCGGTGTAGTGAACAACCAGTCGGCCAGCGCATCCCCCTGGTTCGGAGTTCCAAGCTCGATCACCGCGTTGGCCATCCCGAGCCACTGCGGCGTGGCGATGGCGGCTTGAAGATCCAGTCCGCCTTTGGAGTGAGCGACGAAATAGACCTTGGTCACATTGAAGGTCGCGAGAATCTTCGGAAACATCGTCTGCAGCATCGCCCCATTGGTCTGGATGGTAGCCTGGTTGGGCGAATTATCCGCGCTCAAGCTCATGAAGGCCGTGCGAAACCCGGCCTGGTAGGCCAAGTCATACATGCCGTTGGACGTTCCCTTGCAAGACGTAACGGAAACCGGGCAGTTCCGAACCTCCAGCCAGTCTTGATAGGTGCCTTGGATCCCATGAACGAAAACCACAACCGGTGCGTGGGGGCCGGTGGGCGGAATCGCGCCGTAGAAGAGGTTCGGCAGGGTGGCATCGATGGTGACTGGCGGAGCGGACGGCGGTAGGGCGGCCTGCGTGCCCACCGCAAATATGGCGAGCGCTAACGGGAGCGCCAGTGTAGAGTTCAATTTCGACATCGTATTCCTCCTCCGCTTGCTAAGTCGAGTACCAGTCACTCACCAGACGCCGGGCACGAGCAAATAGCGAGTGATCCGCGCGTATTGTCGATAGCCCGCGAGTTCCTGCCGCAGGGCACGGTCTTCAAGTACAGCACGCGCAATGAACAGCAGCACGATCAGCCCTGCCGGCACGTATGCCCATTTGGAGCCGAGCACCAGCGGCACCGCGAGGTTCTGGAGAATCAGACCAACGTACATTGGGTGGCGCACCCACCTGTACGGTCCGGAGTTGACGACCCGGTGGCCGCGATCGCTCTGGATGCGGACGGTTGTTTCCAGAAACGGGTTCACCGCCATGGACCAGATGATGGGCGCTGCTCCTATCAGCAACAGGAGCAACCCGGCATACGAAGCCTCCGCGGACATCGACGACCAGCCGAACCGAACGGCATCCAGGCCGGCGACCAGCGGCAAAGCGATCAGGAGCAGCACGTAGAGGGCGGCGAATACCTTGTCGAAGGACTTGGTATTCGCGTGCTTTTTGCCTCGCTCGTTGAGCAGTTCCGGATTGGTTACCAGGAGGAACACACCGGCCCCCAGCACGCAGACAAAGTGGGCCCCGAGATAGATCCAGCCCCGCTTCCAATCCAGCCGGCCTGCTGATGCGAAGAGGATGACGCCCGAGGCGGCCGTAGCCAGCACCACCGTAGCGATGCGCTTTTGCCCGGAGAGTTCAAGTTTCGGTTTATCGCCCAGGCTCGTCACCTTTTTCGTGCCAGTCTCCCCTGCGGCACACGGGGAGGCCCATCCCCGTCAAGTATGCCGTCCAGATTGCGGTCAATGCCCATGCGCTGGCCCGAACCAGGCGGAACACCCATGAAGCTCAGGGTATCGCCCGCCTGGATCATGCTGGTCAGTTGGGCCTGTGTGAAGGGTCCCAGGCCGGTAGTATCGGTTTGATAAGTGGCCGCGGCCGGATTGTAGAGCAATCCGTGCAACTGGCCGTTCAGCGTGCCATTGGCAATCAGGTCGATGTTGCCGGCTGTGGCCTGGTTTTGCAGCATGTTCCAATCGCTCTGAGCCGAGGTGCTGCCAACATTGGCCGCGGTCACTGTGCGGGTAAACCCAACGGCGGGAGCCGTGCCGGTATCGAAACACAACACGTAAGCCTCCAGGTTGCGCTTGTCCGTCGGGTTGTTGGCGATCCTGGGAAACTCAGTTGTCGAGCTAAGCAGTTGGAATAGCCCGGCTACGGCCCCATCGTGGTTAAGCCCGAAGCCGTCGATACTCTGCGCGCCCGCGGCGTTGTTGAAATGAAGTTTCTGGTAGACACCGCGCAGTTGCCGGTTCTTCATGGGTTGGTCGCCGGTTTCGTGAATGACGATCAAGCGGTTGGTGCCCGGGCCTGGATCGGTATGGCAACTGTTGCAGGTGAGAGTGCTCTTGACCGGCGTGTTGAGAAAAAGGGTCAGCCCGGCGTTGGGATCACCGGTTCCACCTTCCGGCAACGGAATCGAAGACGGCAAGGTGCGATCGAGGTTCTGATTGGGATTCGGCTGGAACACGATAGTCTTGATGTACGCGGTGAAGGCCGCCATGTCCGTATTGGAGAGTACGGGTCCGCCCATCAGACTGTCAAATGCAGAGTTGAAGGCGGCGAAATTAGGCTCGTCTCCTCTCCAGTGGTAAGGAAACAGATTGTTCAGGCCCCGCATAGTCAGCGTAGTCATGGGTCCCTTCATGGGATGCATCTGAAAAGTGTTCTTTCCTTGAACGACGGTCACCATGTTGCCGCCCGGGTCGCCGCGATTCCATGCAAGCATATCCGATTCGGCGTCTATGTGGCAGGAAGCGCATGCGCCCGTGCCGTTACCGGATAGCTTGGCATCGTAGAGGAAGCCGCGACCATTGCGGATCACGATGGGAGTGGGATCGAACGTTCCGGTCGGGATCTCTCCAATGAGGGCGTTCTTGGAGGTGTCTACGATGGAAATGGAATTGTATAGGCGGTTCAGGACATAGAGGCGCTGGGCGGCCGCGTTGAGAGCCAAGCCCCTGGGTCCTCTTTTCGTCGTAGGATTGACCTGTGATCTGGTCGCCGGGCCGATTTCGATGAAAGTCACCACATTGCCGTTGTTCAGTACCGCCACCCGATCGGTACCGAATGCCGCGACGTACAGATTGGTCCCCGTAGGATCGAACGTCAAGGCAGTGGGTTGGGCGAGAGCAATCGCCTGGGCGGCAGGATTGGGAAGGATGAGGTAGTTGATTGAGGGATTCAGATCGTAATAGCCAGTTACGGCTCCGGTCGAGGCGTTAATGCTGGTGACGCGGTTAGCGAGCCAGTGACCGCGCAGGTTGGGATCGAACATCAGCAGATTGATGGCGTCGGTGTTGGACACCCAGAGATCGCCCGTGCCCGGCTGCACAGCCAGCCCCAGATTGGTGGTCCCGACGTAGCTATAATAGGTGGTCACGGTCAGGCTGGTGGTATCGATCGCCACTACGCCGTTGTCAGGCATGCTGTAACGGATCACGCTACTCCAGTGCGGGTCGGAGGCATCCACGATCGCTCCGACTTGCGGCGGTGGAGGAAGTTGTGGATTGGTGGGCGGAGGCGGTGGTGGTGCGTACTGCGCCGGAACAATAGTGGTGTGATTTCCGGATAGGGCGAAGGCGGCATAAACTTTGCTCCCGTCCGCACTCACCGCCAGCGCGCGCGGATTCTCGCCGATTACCGGAATGGATTTCACCAAGGCATGCGAGGTCACGTCGTACACATTAATCAGATTGCTGCGCGCGACGCTGACAAACGCCAAGTTGTTCCCTGCGAACACGACGTCTGAAGGTTCGTCTTTCACATAGATGGTATCCGTCACGATGCCTTGCGAGACGGAGACGATGCTCACGCTATCGGATTCCTGGTTGACTACCCAGGCCTCATCGTCCGTTCGGGGATTCACGGAAACCGGCTCGATGCCGACCGGAATCTCCACAATCAGTGCGGGACTGGACGGATTCGAGATGTCGAAGACCGATACTCGAGTATCGGGAGTGTTCAAGGCAAACAAGCGTGTCCCATCCGAAGATAAGCGGATGGGATTCGTCTGGGCTCCTTCAAAATTGACAAACTCGTTCGGCGGAACCTGCGCGGCAGCCGGCCCTATAGCCGCTGCGACGGAGAGGACCGCCAACCCCAGCAACTCACCTGTTCTCCTCATTTAACCCTCCCACAAATGTGGTTGATCCATCTTTCCAACTTCCAAAACGATTCGATCGCTCAACGCTCCGAGCGATTCTCGTTTCGCCGACAAAAGGGAACGAATGTCCGCGAAAAAGTGTTGAAATTGCGCCGGCGAGTCGGCGGCGGCGGCGGCGTCAAGGCACTCAACCGCGCGGGAAAGTCTTCGGCGAACGATTTCACCTTCGGGATGACAATGCTGAATCTCCCAGTACACGGCGGGGTTTGCCGAGATAATCCGGCTCAACAACGCCAGCAGCAGTCGATGCGGAGGAGTGGCGATGGCCAAGCCTCTTTCCACGCTATACTCCAGGTCCAGCAGCAACGCACCAAACGAAAGTATAGCGGCATGCGTGGCAACCTGGATGATCGCAGTCAACGAATCGTGAGCCTCAGCGGTCAACACTTCGACGGCAGCACCCCAAGACCTAAGCAGATTAATAAGCGTCTGGCTCTTCGGACCGCTGGATAGCGCAATCACCGCGACAGGATGACCCTGCCATCCCAGTGCGGGTGCGAACATCGGATTGATCGAAACCATTTCGATACTTCGCCGGCAATCTCCCAGAAGGCGGCAGATCCCGTTTTTGACGGACAAGGTATCCACCCAGAGAGCGCCGTCCGCCATCGCGCCGAGAATGGGGCCGGCTGCGGATAAAGCCGCTTCTTCAGGCAGGCATACGAGAACGCATTCGGCGGCCGCGATGCTTTTGAGTAGGACGGCGTCGGGCCGAGTGACATCGCCTTGGAGATAACTGCCCGGCGGAACATATTCGGGCCGGTCGTGCCGGTCGGCGTATGTGACCTCTGCCCCTGCGTTGGTGAAGCTTCGGGCCAGGAGACCTCCGGTCTGTCCCAGTCCGCCGAGTACGAGAACCGACTTAAATGCCATAAGAGTCAGGGCGCCGTATTGATCAAGACGGACAGATTCGCCGAACGCGCATTGGCGATTGCCATGTCCGGCTTGCCATCACCGTTGAAATCCGCCACGGCAATCGAAATCGGTCCGATCCCGGCGCCGAAACCCACTCCAGTTACGAAAGTGCCGTCGCCAATGCCCTTCAGCGTCGCCACGCTGTTGAGGTGGCTGTTCGCCACCGCCAGATCGATCTTGCCATCCCCAGTGAAGTCGCCCAGTGCAAGCGAAACGGGGCTAGTGCCTCCTGAGTAATTCACGGCAATCCGGAAGGTGCCATCGCCATTGCCCAGCAAAATCGAGATGTCTTTGGAGTTGCTGTTCACCACCGCCAGATCCGGATTGCCGTCCCCGTTCAAGTCTCCAACCGCGATGAATACCGGGTCGTTGTCCGCTGGATAGGTGACTGGTGGCTGCAAGGTGCCGTCGCCGTTGCCCAGCAGGATCGAGACCGGTCCATTCAGGTCGGCTGTAGCGACGTCCAACTTGCCGTCGTTATTGAAATCGCCCACTGCGATGTACTGGGGGTGCTGCCCATCAAGTCCCATGGCGGACGGCGCCTGAAATGTGCCGTCGCCATTCCCGAGGGCCACCAGCACCGCCATGTCATGAAAATCGCACGCAGCGATATCCGGTATCCCATCGCCGTTGAAGTCTCCGATTGCCAAGCCGAAACCGGTCAGGGCAACATCCTGGATCGGCGGTTGAAACGTGCCATCGCCGTTGCCTAGCAGCACGGACACGCCGGTTGCGTCGGCGATGACCAGATCCATCTTCCCATCCAGGTTGACGTCAGCCGGCACAACCTGGATCGGATATATCAGCGAATAGTTGACAGCCGGCTGAAAAGTTCCGTCTCCGTTTCCCAGAACGATCGAATAACTGCTGCCTGCGGCGTTGAGTGCGACGATATCCTGCTTTCCGACACCCCTCAGGTCGGCCGCGGCGACGAAAGTAATAGCCGTTCTGGCGGGACGCGGCAACGGAACCGGCGCGGCGACTTGGAATCCGCTTTTGCCGTTTCCGAACAGTATCGATATATCACCGGAACTACTATTCGCAACGGCCACATCGGGCCGGCCATCGCGATTGAAATCTCCGGCAGCCACGAACACTGGAACGATGTCTACCAGAAAGGCCGTGGGCGGCTGAAACGTCCCATCGCCGTTACCGAGCAGCACGTAAATGGAATTCGTCGAGCTGTTGACCGCTACCAGATCCTGCTTGCCGTCGCCATTGAAATCGGCCGGCGAAATCGATACGAGATTGGTTGTCGCGGCTACGTCAGAAGCAAGCCCGAACGTTCCGTCGCCATTGCCCAGTAGCAGCGAAATGCTGGCCGTGTTCCGATTGGCGACGGCCAAGTCCAGTTTGCCGTCCCCGTTGAAATCGGCGATGGCGACCGAGGAAGGCTGGTCGCCGACCGTGTAGGGAACCGCACTCTGGAATGTTCCGTTGCCGTTGCCGAGGAGCACGGACACAGTGCCCGGCGTAGTGGACGTGGCGCCCACGTTCACCGTGACCAGATCCGTTTTGCCGTCATGATTGAAGTCGGCCGCCGCGACGAAGACGGGAGTGGGGCTCACCGGATAGCTCACTCCCGGATTGAACGTTCCGTCTCCCTTTCCGAGAAAGACGATTACCGCGTCACCGGCGACGACCGCCAAATCGAGTTTTCCATCGCGATTGAAATCGCCCACGGCCAACCCCTGAGGACTGGCTTCCGCAACCGGTGTGGTCAAGCCAGCCTGGAAGGTCCCGTTGCCGTTTCCCAAGAGGACGGTGATCGTGCCCGCAGCCGTCTGGACCGCGGCAATGTCGGTTTTTCCGTCATGATTGAAGTCACCGACGGCGATCGCGGTATTCCCAGGCACTGAGGAGATCTGCGCCATCTGAAAAAAGCCCCCCTTGGCATCCAACATGACCGCAATGCCGCCGGAAGCCGCGACCGCCAGATCGGGCCTGCCATCGCCATTGAAATCCCCTAGGGCGATGGCACTGGGATTTCCTGCAGGAACCGTATAGTCCCGTTCGGCCCGGAAGGAAAGGGGCTGCGCGCAGAGAGCCTGGAACGCAAATAGCGCGAGAAGGAACAACCGGTGGGGCGCGTGTGTCATCATTGCTTGGTTCCTCCGATTTGAGCATATGCGGCTGCCTGATGAGCCGGGAGGGTCCCCCGGCCCGGTGGCGCGGCGCCGGGCTGAGTCTCTGAGATGCAGGCCCGCAGACAAGCCGCGGCGTCCCGCACATACTCAGTCACCGAGGTCGAATGATTTCCCGGGATGTGGTGGACCACCGTTTCCGCCGCCACTTTGCTCCATCCCATGGCCGGATCATCCGGCTCTTCGATAGGTCTGGGCTCTTCAACCGGCCACAGAACCGTGACGCGAGCCGGAAAGAACTTCGGGCGGTAACTTATCATGGCCCTTTGGTACGCCGCGGAGATATCGGCGCGACCCGCGTGGTAGGTCCGATCGACGAGCCTGTCGTTCCGCGGCGCGGCCGCAATGGCTGCCACCAGATCTACGCGCTCGCCTAGTTCCATGAGTTGCCGCGCCATCTCCACCGCGATCAGACCGCCATTGCACAGGCCTCCCAATAGGTAGGGACCATGTGGTTGGAAGGCGCGCAGGGTAGCTATATGATCGGCCGCCATAGCCTCGATGCCAGGCGGTACGGCGTCGCCATTGGCGCCGTGCTGGGGGAACGCGAAGAATGGCTGGTCTCGACCTAGGCACCGCGCCAGCTCCAGGCAATAGAACCCACCCAGGAAAAAATCGCCGTGCACAAAGAAGAATGGGGGGCGCACACCGGCGGGCTGGACTTGCCAGATGCCGGGTTTCGCGGCGGCCGTCTCCCGATCCCGCAGAGCCTTCTCCAAACCCTCCAAGGTCGGGTTGGCAAATAGTGTGGCCAGCGGAATTTTCTTTCCGTACACCTGTTCGATCTGGTCGAGGACCCGCGCGACTAGCAGCGAGTGCCCGCCCAGATCGAAGAAGTTATCTTGAGGGCTTGCTTCCACACCCAGCACGTGTGACCAGAGCTGCGCCAGCCCTTCCATCCGCGAGGGCACCGGCGAGGGCGCCGACGGTGGGGGCGACCCGTCCCACGCTCCATGCTCCAGCGCCACCCGGTCCACCTTGCCGTTTCGCGTGCGTGGCAGGTCCTCCATAAACACAAACGACGAAGGGACCATGTAATCCGGCAGACGTTGCATCAAGTAGCCGCGCAGTTCGTGGCTGGATGGAACCGGCCGGGTCCGTGCGACTACGCAAGCTACTAACTTCTTTTCGCCGGGTTGATCTTCGCGGACAAGAACCACGGACTCTCTGAGTCCCGGATGATCGCGCAAGGCCGCTTCGATTTCCTCCAACTCGATGCGGAAGCCACGAAGCTTCACCTGGCGATCCACGCGCCCGAGGAACTCGATGGCGCCGTCCGGCCGGTAGCGCGCAAGGTCGCCTGTCTTGTACAAGGTGGCGCATGCACTCGTGCGNNCACGCATGAGTGCGTGCGCCACCTCATCGGGGATGAAGCGCTCGGCGGTCAATTCGGGCCGGTTCAGGTAGCCTCGGGCCACGCCGGCTCCGCCGATATATAGCTCTCCCGGCGCACCCACGGGCACCGGCTGCAGGTGGGAATCGAGGATATAGGTCTGGGTGTTGGCGATAGGGCGTCCGATCGGCACGGGCGAGCCGCAGTTGACCGTGCAGCGCATCATCGTGGCGCACACGGTGGCCTCCGTGGGGCCGTATGCATTGAAGAAGCAGCGGCCACCAGACCAGCGCGCCACAACCTCGTCGGGGCAGCTCTCCGCACTAGCGCAGAGCATCCGTAATGCGGGCAGACTTGCGGCCGGCAGCCCTGACAACACGGACGGCGGCAGACTTGCCGTGGTGATGGCCTGCGAGTCCAGCAGTTCGAGCAGGTTCTGCCCGGCTAGCAGCGTGTCCGGTCCGGGCAAATACAAACGGCCGCCGGAGAGCAACGCTATGAAGAAATCCCACACTGATGCATCGAAGCTCGGGGAAGCAAACTGCAGCACGCGACTGGTCGCATCGAGTTCAAAAAGCCGCACTATATGTGCCGCCAGATTGCACACGCTGCGGTGTTCCACTAGAACACCTTTGGCTGTACCAGTGGATCCGGATGTGTAAATGACGTATGCCAGGTTGCGCGGCCCAACCGAGGTGGCCGGGTTTGCAGTGCTCTCGCCGGCGATGAGATTCCCTTCGGATTGGAGCTTGGGCCGGGTCAGGACGACCGCAGCGCCGGCGTCGGCGATCATGAACTCCAGCCGTTCCTTCGGCAATGCGGGGTCCAGGGGCAGATAAGCGCCCCCGGCTTTCAGCGTGCCCAATATGGCGGCCATCATCTCCAGCGAACGCTCCACGCAGATGCCCACCAAGCTCTCCGGCCCGACGCCCGCCTTGATCAGATAATGCGCCAATTGATTCGCTTGGGCGTTCAACTCGTGGTATGTGAGCGACGAATCTCCGCAAACCACCGCCAGCGCATCCGGAGTGCGTTCCGCCTGCTCCTCGAACAGACTATGAATGCAGGTGTTGTCAGGGTATGGTGCCGCGGTGGCATTCCAGTCGAGAATCTGCCGCGCTTCCCCGGCGGTAAGCAGCGGCAAGGCCCACACAGGCTGTTCGGGGTTGGCTATGGCAGATTCGAGCAGCGTGAGGAAATGTCCGCGCATGCGCTCGATGGTTGCGCCGTCGAAGAGGCCGGTGTTGTACTCGAACCAGCCTTGCAGGCCATCGGGCGTCTCCCACAACGAGAGCGTGAGATCGAACCGCGCTGTTCCGATATCCAAATCGGTCACTTCGAGTGAGAGGCCAGCGGCTTCGTGCTTGGGTTGCGGGGCATTCTGCAACACGAACATCACTTGAAAGAGGGGCGAAAAGAGGCTGTCGCGAGCGGGGTTCAGTTCCCGGACCAGCCTGTCGAAAGGAACATGCTGGTGCGCATAGGCGCCAAGTGCTGTGGTGCGCGCGCGGCGCAGCAATTCACGGAAACTTGGATTGCCCGAGAAGTCCGTGCGCAATGGCAGCGTGTTCATCAGCAGTCCGATGAGGGACTCCAGTTGGACTTGGCTGCGGCCCGCGATGGGCGTGCCAACCGTGATGTCTGCTTGTCCCGTGTAACGGTGCAGCATCGCCTGGAAGGCCGCCAGCAACACCATGAACGGAGTCGCGTTTTCATCGCGGGCGAATTCCCGCAACGCGTTTACGAGCCCTTTGGGTATGGTCAACGGAATGCGCGCGCCATCGGGCGAAGGCGTTGCGGGACGCCGCCTATCGGCCGGCAGCGGCAGAAAGCGGGTTGCACCGGCAAGTTGCCGCCGCCAGTACTCGAGCCCCTCTTCGATCGCCGCGCTTTCCACCCATTCCCGCTGCCACAGCGCGAAGTCGCTGTACTGGACCGGCAGGTCCGGCAACTGGGAATGCCGGCCTTGAGAAAGGGCTTCATACAACGTCATCCATTCACGAATCAGGACCTCCATCGACCAGCCGTCAAACACGATGTGGTGCACCGTCACGAGCAGGATGTGCTGCGCATCGGACAGGCACAGAAGGTGGGCACGCAACAGGGGTCCGCGCTCCAGGTCAAACGGCTGCCGCGCATAATCTCGCGCCAGGCGCAGGGCTTCTTCCTCGCGTTCGGCGGAAGGGACCTCGGTGAGATCCAGCACAGGCGCCAGAATCGGCGCTGCGGAGAGCACCCGTTGGACCGGCTGTCCCGCCACGACCGGAAACGTGGTCCGTAACGCTTCATGGCGTCGTACCACTTCGCTGAGAGCGCGCAGCAAGGGCTTGACTTGGAGCGGACCGTTGAGGCGAATGATCGACGCGCGATTGTACAGTGCGCCCGCGGGTTCCAGTTGCCACAGATACCATAGCCCCTGCTGGCCAAACGACAAGGGCGCGTCGCCAGGGCGCTCGCGCCGCTGCAGTTTGGGCGCCTGCGCGCCGCACTGCCCGGTTCCAAGCTCCTCGACCATTCCTGCCATTTGGGCCACTGTCCCGCCATCGTCAAAAACACAGCGCAAGGGCAACTCGACGCCCAGACGATCTCGGATGCGGGAGATCAACTGGGCGGCCAGTATGGAGTCTCCGCCCAAGTGGATGAAGTTGTCGTTGCGGCCTGCCTGAGCGCAATCCAATACCTCGCTCCAGATGGCGGCGATCGTTTGCTCGATAGGCGTGCGGGGCGCCTCGTATGCCGCCGCTTCCGACCGCTCTTCAGCGAGTCCCAGTCTCGCGGCGAGGCCGATGCGTTGCACTTTGCCAGTGGGGCCCGTGGGAATTTCGTCGACAATCAAGATCCGGCCAGGCACCTTGAAATCCGCCAGCCGAGTGGCGGCGAAGGCCTGTAGTTGCTTTTCGTCAGCGCGGCCTCCCGATCGCAGCACAACGGCAGCCGCTACATCCTCTCCAAGTTGACGGTGAGGCCTGGCAAACGTGACGGCTTGCGCCACGGCGGGATGGTCGAGCAGAACCTCGTCGATCTCGCGCGGCGAGATCTTCTCTCCACCGCGATTGACGATCTCCTTGATCCGTCCGGTGAGGAACAGGTACCCTTCCTCGTCCAGCCGCCCCTGGTCGCCGGTGCGGAGCCAGCCATCCGCGAAGACGCTCTGGTTGGCCTCGGGGTTGTTCAGGTAACCGGGCGTGACGTTGGGGCCGCGAATGACCACCTCACCGCCAATCACGGCGACTTCCGCGCCGGCGGCCACTCCCACTGAACCGGGCTTGCGCGAGCGTGGCGGCAAAGGATTGCTGGCTATCTGGTGCGCGGCCTCCGTCATGCCGTAGGCTTCGATCACCGGCGCCTGAAACACTCTTTCCAGATCGGCCATCACTTGCGGTGGAAGGGGGGCGGACGAAGAACGGATGAACCGGAGCGGGCAGCGCGCAATGGTTTCGCTGTGCGCGGCCGCGCGCGCCAGCACCGCTTGGTGGATGGTGGGCACGGCGGTGTACCAGGTGGGCCGGAATTCCTCCATCCAGGAGAAGAACTGGGGAGCATAGAATCCCGGCGAGCAAAAAACGCTTCCGCCTGCGGCCAGCGACGCGAGCAGCGCGCCGACGAGCCCGTGAATGTGAAACAACGGCATCACATTCAGGCAACGATCCTCCGGGGTTAACTCCAACGCGCAGTGGACGTGCCGGGCCGAGGCACAGATGTTCTGGTGCGCCAGGGGTACGATCTTGGGACGAGCCGTGGTGCCGGAAGTGTGCAACAGCAGGGCGATATCCTCCGCTTGCGCCCAATCGGGGCTGATCGCGGGTGCAGGATCGGGGTCCGCAAGCGTGAAGAGGCCGGCGGTCGAATCTCCGGCCGGCAAGAGTTCGACGATCGGAATTCGAAGCCTGTGGGCGACGCTCCGCGCCGGCGAGTCCTTGCCGGCTTCGACGATGAGCGCCCGTGCCTGTAAGTCCGAGAGATAGAATTCGAGTTCGGCGGCCCGGAAGCCGGGATTCAAAGGCGCGGCGGTGGCGCAGGCGGCCACGCTCAGGAACGCCGCTGCCATCTCCGGGCCATTCGGAAGCACGATGGCCACCCGGTCGTGGCGTCCTACTCCGCCGCGATTCAGCCTGGCAGCTACTTCCTCAGCTTGCGCCAGCAGGCGGGCATATGTGAGGGGCGCACGGCCCGGGCCGGTCAGCGCCGGGCGGTCAGGCAAAAATCGGGCTTGGCTGGCCAATAAATGATAGACGTCGCCCATCTGAGCCCACCAGCCGGTGAAAGACCTATTCTGAAATCATACACCAAGAGCGCGGCAAACGCTAGCGCCGTTCACGCGCCCCGATGATTTCGTCTTCAATCCGACATGCTTCCGTAATGACTATTTCATATAAGGAAAGCACAAAGTTTTCGTTAAGTCCTCTAGTTTTTCCCTCTGCCACTGCCCGCACCTTAACTTGAGTTACGCGGTCAGCTTGCATCATAGCAATACCTGCTTCGGCCTTGTACAGCGCAACCTCTCGACAGATACCAAGTCTGCGAGATAGCAGTTCTAGTATCTGATCGTCCATCTCGTCCAATTCGCGGCGGAACTGCCGCAGCTTCTCCGTCATGCCTTCAATCCTGCCACTCTGTCGTGATTTCCGCAATAGATTGGAAAGCAGACAATAACGCCTGTGCTTTCAACAGAATTTCCCGCCACTCCTCATCCGGGTCGGACAGCGCGACAACCGCCCCCCCGACGCCGATCGAGACGCTTCGATCCGAAAATACCGCCGTTCTTATGACAATATTCAGGTCCGCCGCGCCGTTCAAAGCGAAATAGCCGATCGACCCGGAATATACGCCCCGCGCCTCACGCTCTAACTCGTCGATGATCGACATGGTGCGAAGCTTCGGCGCTCCCGTCATCGACCCGCCAGGGAAGGCCGCTCGAAAACAATCCACAGCGGTCCGGCCGGTAAGCAACTGTCCGGTGATGGTGCTGACAAGCTGATGCAGTGTCGCATAGGTTTCCACCTTCATCAACTCCGGCACGCTCACGGAACCGAGTTCACAGACCTTGCCGAGGTCGTTGCGCAACAGGTCCACAATCATCAGGTTTTCGGCTTGGCTCTTGATATCGTAATTAAGAGTCCGGCATAAATGATCGTCCTCGGCCGCGTCTGCACCCCGCCGCATTGTTCCCTTGATCGGCTTAGACTCCACGGCTCCGCCTGGCCGCACCTTCAAGAACCTCTCGGGTGAAGAGCAAGCGACCGCCACGCCGGGAAACTTCAGATACGCCGAGTATGGCGCCGGGTTAATCTGGCGCAGAACTTTATAGGTAACAGTTCAGGTGGTCAG
>PKYZ01000348.1 GCA_003132865.1 Bryobacterales bacterium | reverse complement strand
GGGGGCCGCGCGCGCGGCTGCACGGTGGCGGCGGACTGGACGGCCGTCTCTAGTTGTTTCAGTCCCCTTCTCATAGGGGGCCGCGCGCGCGGCTGAGTTGCGCGAGCGCGGTCTGCCGCCCGATCTGAGTTTCAGTCCCCTTCTCATAGGGGGCCGCGCGCGCGGCGCAGGCCGCCGGCAAACAACTGGTGGTCGTGCGCTGTTTCAGTCCCCTTCTCANNGGGGGCCGCGCGCGCGGCGCGGTTGCTTACAGCTTCACCGCTTCCTTGCACAAGTTTCAGTCCCCTTCTCATAGGGGGCCGCGCGCGCGGCGCATCCGTTCGCGTTCTTCCCGCGCATTGACTATAATGTTTCAGTCCCCTTCTCATAGGGGGCCGCGCGCGCGGCGCGTGCCCTTCTCGACGAGGAGCGGCCCACCAGCTTAAGTTTCAGTCCCCTTCTCATAGGGGGCCGCGCGCGCGGCGCTTTCGTCCCCCATTCCGGGCACACTCCAGATCAAGTTTCAGTCCCCTTCTCNNAGGGGGCCGCGCGCGCGGCCGCTCCACAACTCCTTCATTCTAAGCAGGTTTTTCGCGGTTGTAAAGCTCAAAAAGGCGACGATTCGCGATTTGCTCACAAACCCTCTCAATCGGCCAACTCTTCACCAAATATCGGCGCAGAAGTTAGCGTATTCACACTCCGCGCAACGCGCCCTTACTGGCGTCGGTTCCGGACACCACGCCGTGCGCTCCAATTCCCGCATCGCGGCGACCGCCTCCACCACCCGCGCCTTCCATGCCGGCGTCACTGCAAACACAAACACCCGGTCGTCCGGGATGCGATACAGAAACGCCGTCTCCACGCGCAGACTGTAGCACGCTTCCACCAACATTGCATAGCCACTCAATTGCATCCTGTGGTTGTCCCCCATCTCCCCGGACGTCAGCTTGAAATCGACAACGGCGCCCTCGCCTTCGCGCTCCAACAGCAGGTCCAACTTGCCACTCACACCCACGCTCTCGTCCGTCAGCCAAACCCCAAAACGGCGGTGAGCGCCCTCCCACCCATACTCTCGCAGCCCGCGGCGCATCTCCAGCCGTTCAATCAGGTCTTGCGCGTTCAGCGCCTCGCGCATCTTCCATGTCGTTTGCCCCGCCCCTGGCAAAACCCGATGATAGTAGACCACCCGCGCGCAGTAAGCCCACTGCTTCAACTCCGTCACAGGGATCTGGCTCACGCCTCCTCCGATCCCAGCACCCGCAGACGGGGCACCGCCGCCTTGCCCTCCGCCGCCTTCAACTCGTCCGCGTCGCGCCGGTACTGATCGAATATCCACATGTCCTTCAAATCGTCTTCGCAAACCGGAATCACCCGCACACGCCCCGACCGATTCCCAATCTCCGCCTGCACCCGCAACGCCAGCTCCTGCCGCCGGTTCCGATTCAAACGCCCAAAAAACGCGCTGAACTGGATGCGCTCCAACCCATAGTCCAGACAAATGTCCGCCACCCGCGTCCGGATGCGGTCCTCCTCAATGTCGTAGATCAACACCAGCGACACCTCCGGACTCCCACGCCCCACCTGCAAGGGCCGCAACACGCCCCGGTACCGATTCTTGCGCGCCATCGCATCACCATTGGAACGCGAACGGCCGGTAGTTCCGCAACCCGCGAAACGCCCCCGCCGCCAACCGCGCCTGCATCTGGACGATCGACCTCACCTCGTGCCGCTTGCCCCGGTGCTGCTCGGCCGCCGTCAATCGGGTCAGGACGCGCGCCGCCACCTCCTCGCGCGAGCTGTTGTCCAATAATCCCTTCGCCAGATTCAACCGGCCGCCCTTGTTCAGCCATGTGAAGATGGCGCGGTCCACAACCGGCTGCCGGAACTCCTCAACCAGGTCGAGCACCAGTGACGGCTTGCCGCTGCGGTCCACGTGCAGCAAACCGGCGAACGGTTCCAGGCCCGCGTTCATCACCGCGCCCCAAACGTGCGCGTACAGTATCCCGTAACCATAGTTCAGCGCCGAATTGACGGCGTCGCTCCCCGGACTGTTGTCGCGCCCATCGAAGCCGCACTCCGCCGGAACCAGGTTGGCGATCTGCCGCCAATAGATGCGCCCGCCCGTACCCTCATAACCCATCAGCGACGGCCGCACGGCATCCGCGCTGCCGCCCTCGTACGCCAGCGCCTGTTTGCGAAGCTGGCGCAACTGGCCCGCGGCACGCTCCAGCAATTCGCGCCGCTCCCCCTCGCGGCTGCGCGCGAAATAACGCAGCAGCTTCTCCTGATTGCGCAGCTTCCCCGCCACCACCCACCGGCAGAACTCCGCGCCGCGCTCGTTGTGCAGCGCTTCGAGCTGCGCCCGCCGCGTCTCCACCGTGGCCGTCAGCAGCGGGGAGGTGAGCAGGGCGTACGGCTTCCCGGACGAACTCAAGAACGCCATGCGCACGCCCCGTTCGCACAGTTCTTCGATCAGATCCGACGACACCGAGATGCCGCGCGATCCCACCACGATTTCCTGTATCCGCATCAAGGGCACTTGCGCGCAAACGGCCTTGCCCTTCTTGACCACCACCCGCTCGCTCTTCTTGCCGATGAACAGGCCGAACCCGGCCACCAGCAGTTGCGTGCCATTCTCCGTGGAAAGCAAGGTGGCGCTGCCGTCGTCGGGGAGGATGATTTCGTCGATCGGCGGCAGCGGCAGTTCGAGCTGTTCGGGAACGCGATCGTACGCGCCGGTGATCCAGTTGTACTGGGAGGCCGGGGGCTTGCGCGAGATCTCTTCCGGGACCCAGTTATATGCGAGATTGTTCATTCAGGTCATGCCTCCTCATACAGCGCATCTGCTTCTCTAACCGGCCTGCACCACTCCACGTCTAGGATAGCTGGAAACAGCAGACTACACTCCGTCGACGCGCCGGTCGCCTCGCACATCCAGGCCCTCTTCAAACGAATACGGGCGGTCCGCGACATATATACCATCACGCTTCGCCAACACACCCGCCTTCTTCATTCCGAAGTACTGCCCCATCGTCACCGGCACCAACAGGGCCGGCGCCTGCAAGGGATCGCTTTCCATCCGCGCAAAGTACTCCGCCTCCTCACGCTTCGGTAGTACTTCGATGCCATCAAATAGTTCGTCAAACAACTCTTCCAATCGGTCGTCTGACTCGAATGGCCGCAAGGATGACAGCACCCTCTGATTGAAACTCGACATCTCCGATTCCACTTCACTTGTCCACATTGTCCCTCTTCGGCCCGAGTAGACATGGTTCAACGTCTCTTGCACGCTGATTTCATCCAGTGGCTTACCTGCAAGTGGCCTTAATTCCTCGATCGCCGCCCGCACCAGATCCTCCGCGTAGACCGGGCACCCATCGGGAATCCTCTCCATAACCTTTACGTCTCTCAGCGGCGTTCGGCGTCCTCGATTGATCCTGCCGAATCGTTGTAGAAGGGCTTCCAGTGGTGCGGGGTCGGAATAGAGCACGTCGAAATCCACGTCAAGACTCACTTCCACGACCTGCGTCGCCACCAGCACCATGCCACGCGGGTCAGCACTCTGCAGGAATGTTCCCCTAGTCTCTAACAGACGGGACTCTTTCCGAAAGCGGTCTTCGGCATGGAATCTACCGTGCAGCAACTCGACGCTGCCGCTCAGACGCCCCGAAAGCCTATTCCTGAGTTCCTGCGCTCGCCCCACGGTTGTGGCCACCGCCAGTACGGCCAAGCCATCTGCGACGTCCGACACAATCGCATCGACAACTGCGTCGTCCAATAATGCCTGATCCACGAGGTGCACGCGATGGCGCCTGAATTCCGCTAGGGTCTTTGGGGTGGCTCTGATTGTACTGTAACCGGGCAAAACATCCCGCAGCACGTCCATCAGGCACATGGGTAGTGTGGCGGACATAATCAGGGCTCGCGCTCCCAGATCGTGGCTCAGATGCCCGATGGTCGCCAGGATCATGCCCAGGCGCTTCGGTTCGTAGGCGTGAATCTCGTCAAGAATAAGCAAGCCCGTCGCCGCATCGGTCCATATCGCCTCGTGACCTTTCAACTGAAAGGCGGCCTTCAATAGCTGATAAGGGGTCAGGATGCGGACCGGCGTCGCGTGGAGCCTCCCCAGCGCCACCTCTCGCAGGGCCACCGCGCGTGCGTGGCTCGGTTCATACTTCCGTTCCAGGAGTTGCCTGTAAAGCGCGTGCACCGCGCGCGAATGCTGCAACGCAACATTACGATCTCCCAGCCGCCGGCCGAGCCGCGACCGCATCGCGTTGAGGCTCGCCTGGTAAGGCAAAACATAGAACACTACGGGCGAGCCAGATACCGTCGAACCACTATGGGCGGCCCACAGCATGGCCGCTTCCGTCTTTCCGCTGCCTGTGGGCGCAATGAGTACCGCGTTCCCTTCCGTTTGGCTGGCTTCGATTTGGTGCCCATGAAGTTCGTCAACAGTGAGTTCGAAAGTTCCCAGTAACCTGCTCACCGACTTCAGTTCCTCCGTCACAATCAGCTTCGCCCAAGCGGATCCGGAATGATCGGCGAGAATAACCGCCCCGCGCAGGAAACGGCCGGCCAGTGAGACCTGAGAGTTGTATGGTTCACGGCGCACCGATCTCCACAGCGCCATCGCTGCGTCGATCACAGTGCGCAATCCGGTCACACTATCGACTGGATGCCATTCCGCCGCCTGAACCGTTTCGGGAATCGCCAGTCCGCTGTCGCGAAGCAACGGCCACACCTCCTGGCAAAACAGCGCCTCAGCGAGATCGAAGAACTCCAACGTCATTTCCGTACGGAGGCACTCCAAATAGTCCGGCGTATTCAGCAAAGCGTCCCCGGCGCGGTACAGGCCGTTGATCGCAGGCAGGTCCTTATGGTGGGACAAGACGGCGGCTGCCACCCACGGCAGATCCCCATGGGCATCCTCTTCCAATAGCCACGGCAGCACAGCCACCGAGAGAACCTCGTGCCGGTAAGGGAATTTGCCGCTCCCATGCAACATCCTCTGAAATCCTGCACAACACTTTCCCAGGTCGTGGATTGCGACAGCGAGTGCAGCGCGCGGCCAGAATCGCGGCATACCACAGAGCTCCGCCAAACCGGGCGTCCTCTGGCGGAGCCGCGCGAAATTGGACCACACCCTCCGCGTGTGCGCGGCCAGCGACTCCCCACGCTCTCCCTCGTGCTCCGGGCTCTTCGCCCAAATGTTGTCAAACGACGACTTCAGGTTCGATGGCACATGAATGGAAGACCACGGCTCGATGAACTCCCCGATCCTTTGGGGTTTTGGGGTCAACCCACCACTTGGCCTGCTGACCAGCCTGCAAAATCAGCCTCCGCGGTCCGTCCTTCCCCGATTCGATCTCACCGCCAAACACCACATCCCGAAGGGCAATGAAGCGCTCAAAGTGGGCACGCCGTCCAGGAGGGGGCTCGATAAACCTGGGCATCAAAACGGTGACGCCGAATCCGACGCTCGGTCGATAGGAGAAGGGCAGGAGCGTGTTAACGAAATACGCGCCGGCCTGCTCCTCTAGTTCAATCTCGTCCACGCTGACAATTTCAGCCAGATCCTGCGAACGGCCCAAGATCACGCAGAATACCGGCGAGCGAAATGCCGCGCCAAGACTTGGGTTATCCAGGTAAAGTGTCAACTGCGGCTTGAAGAGAAAATCTCTCCAGTGCGGTTGCACCGTCGCCTCAACCGAGGCGCCTGATCTCTTGCTCGCGGCCGTGATGATGTGCTGGTGTTCGAGATCCTTCGCCTTGGAGACGAATCGAAAATCGTAGCCGAACCGGAAAGAATCGGCACGTGGCAATTCCCCCAGGGCGCTAGCCACGTGTCCGTAGATCGTCGATGGCGGGGGCATGTCGAAGCTGGGCTGCCTCCCGATCAGGAAATGCGGATAGCGAAACGACGTGGTCGGCGCCTGGATCACTACCTTCACGACACGAAGCTTATTCATACCAGCTTGCGTTGTCCAGCTTTCGCAGATTCGCCGCAAACGCGCGGATCTGAGGCACAGGATGACCCACGGTTACCCGCTCAGTCAATTTACCTTCGGTAATAGCCCCTTCCAGCTTGGCCCGCTCTTCGTCCAGAAAACCCTTCGCCCATCCAATGTAAACGGGCGAAAGGAATTGGTCTTCATAAACCGCCATCAATTCCTGGAAAGCCTCCTTGTGGAACTGCGTAGTATGCGTTCGGGTCGCGGTCAGCATTCGATAGAATGGATTGTTCCCGTACCGCGTCACCGCAAGGAAGATGATTCCAGGAGTCAGGTCCGTATAGTGCACGGCCTGCTTCGCGCCGCCGCTCAGTAGCGCCAAACTCTCCACCAGGGTACCGACGCGCTCAACCCTACCCTCCAGCGGCAGACGCAGGGCCTTTTGCTTTCTGACCTCGACCTCTTGTAGATTCTCTTTCTTGGCGTGCTCGCGCCGGTGAGAGTCCAGGTTCTTGTAGCCGACTCGCTCGCCGTCGAAGAATGTGCCGGCCGCTGATAGATCGAGCGAGAGCAAGCCCATAAGGTGGGCACGATAGAACTCGTGTTCATAGGGAACGGGGTCGCCTTGTTGGCGGGTCATGGTTCCAAAATCGGTCTCGATCGCCGCCGGGGCAATGGAAACGAAGGTGCTCACGCGGAACGGCGAAACTCGCGTGATCTCGCGGTCTTTCTCCAGGGGGCTCGCGGCGGCATCCCTTGCGGCATCCGCCTTTTTCGATGGAGCCCTCATGTAGCCGAAAAGGTCATCATCCCAGTACTGGATGGGCTCAGCGTCCGTGTAGGCAATCTTACCTTCCCGGCGGACCGGCGCGGCCTTCCACTTCGGTTCGTTGATCTCCAGGTTTGTGCGAATCCAGTAGCGGACCGCTTGGGCCGAGACATAAGCGTGCTGGCCGCTGGGTGTCCTAATCTTCTTAACGACAATCGCATTGTCTGTTTTGGCGCCCGCATCCGCACCGGCATTATTCAGTGCCGACGCCGGGGCGTCCAGTACAAGTGAGCCTGTTACAAATGCCATTCAGTGATCCTCCTATTTTGCGAGCGCGGGTGTGTCCGCGTTCTCTTCCTCTTCGCTCAACATATCTTTGCTCAAGAAGCTCGCCTTTTGCAGTTGCTCGACCAACCGAATGGAAATTAAATCCCGAGTCAATCCCCACTCTAGCCGGCCGACGCTGTCCTCGGCTTCAAATACTTGTAAATACTCCTCCAGCCCGAACAGCAGTTGATTCTTCTCCCGCGCCTCATTTCTCTGTGCCTTCGTCAGGGCGTTGCGGACTTCACTAGACCGCTTGGCGTAGATAAGGTCACGAAACAACCGGCGGTCGTTCCGGTTCTTGACGTGCTCTGCAAGTCGATCCGCAAAGCTGCGAATCGCCGCGATTCGTTCTGGTTCCATTCCAAACACCTCTCGTAGGAAAAGCTCGGTGAGTGCCCAATCGCAATCGCCCGGATGTTCAATTTTGCCGCGTAACTCGGAAAGGACATGCCGTCGCAGAAACCGTGCAGCCGCCCTCAAATCAATAAACCCGCTCTCGTATACCGAAAACAAGTCCGCCAACACCAGGTTCCGGGACCGGCCCGGCCCGCCCGTGACCGTCGAGCTCACCTTTCGCCGCTTCTTCGTGGCAGTTCCCGCCTCGTCCCCCTCGTCTTGTGTCGGGCTCTGCCACCCTCGCCCCATGAGCCTGCGCCACTGCGGTCTGGTATTCGGAGCGCCAGCCAGCACGAGGAATCGAATCAGGTTAGAGGGCAGGTGGTACATCTCCAGCGAGGGGCCCTGGCCCGAACTGCTCAACCAATAGACCGTGATGGAAGCGGAGCCGACTTCCTGGAACGTCACTCCCTTGGTGTCCCAAACCTCGATCAGATCTGCGGTCACGAGTGACGCGGCTGACTTCGCATCGGGATACTTCGCCTTCTTCTTGGTTGCGTCCCACGCCGCCTGCTCCCGAGCGAGCGTTTCATCCGGTCCCTCGCGGCTCGGAAGCCGGCCACTACGGCACAGCGCAAAGAGCCGGCGATTGTCCTCAACGTACAGCCGAGCCAGTTCCAATGTCAGAGCCCCGTTGTCCGAGTGTGCTATCAGCAGCTTACCTTCCGCTCGCCGGCCACCCATCGGTAACGCTTGCAGCGCCGCCAAATAGGGGCCGCTGATTGGTAATGCCCCAGTTCCAGACGGGTAGAAGTTGAGAACGCCTTCGCCAGTCAGCATGGGCATCTGGCCTCGGTGAATTAGATGGGTGGCATGAAGCCCCGAGAACACGCAGCGGTATTCTCCAGCGCCTTGATCCGGTTCCGACCGGTGAGCGAATAGCACTCTCTTGGCGTAGTTCTTACGGCTCTCAATCTTCTTCGGTCCTCCTCCCGGCTGAACGTATTCCGAATTCATGAAGACGCAGGTCAGGTAGCTGCCAAGCAGCCCGCTGAAGTAGTATTCTTCCATCTCCCTTGCGGCACTATCCAGATCCTCGAGTGTCAACTCCTCGGGCGCATTCCTCCCAACCATTGCGCAAACGGCAGCAATCCCCACATCCACCAAGGGGCTCCCCGTCCATTGCAATAATTGAGGCATCGTAAATTGTGCGGGCACTTTACTCTAAATATCTCCGCGGAGCGGGTGCCTTTGTACAACGCTTCGGAGGCTCGCCAACGTCACGGCTTAGCCACTGTGTATTGTACCTCCACCTCCCCCTTCCCCCAAACCGTCTGCCGCCCCACCCCCACCCACTTGGCCGCCCGCAAATACGGCACAAACTCCCCCAACTCCCCCTCATACTCCGCCTCCCCCACAAACCCACCGATCGGGTGCACCTGCCCCGTCCGGCTGCTGCGCCGCATCACCTCCACCCGCGCGATCTCGCATCGCGTCATCTTCACCCGCGCCGCCCGCTCGCCAAACCCGCGGAAGTCGATCGCCAGAGGGCCGTCGTCGTACAACTCCCGCAGCGTGCTCAGCCGATCCCGAATCCGCCCCGCCAGCACGCCGAATTCGGGCCGCTCCGCCAACTGTTGCCCGCTTTTCAATTCCGTCGGCGTCACGAATCGCACCCGCACGCGCTCCACCCGTTCCGCCATGGGCGCCAGGCTCAGCATCATCGGCGCCGGCCCCTCGCTTAGCAGGAATGACTTGCCATCGTAGATCCGCGCCACACACTCTCCGCTCTCATCAAGCTGCGCTACGTCCAGTAAGTCGGCGCGCCCGCGCGAGGGGCCCAAGCCTTCATGCGCAAGCTGCGCGAACGCCAGCACCAGGTAAGCGATCGCCGGGCTGCGCATGTCGAACAAATTCAGGTCGAAAGAGAACGTTCCGCCGGGTGTGACGCTATGTCCGTCCAAGTGGGTTGCCCGAAAGACAAACGGGCGGGGCCAGTCGGCGAGCCCGCTCGGTCCGCCGGCCAAAGCCGATGGCTCGAACATCCGCGCATAGGGGCATGCAGCCCGGATCTCGCACTCGCGCGCCCCAGGGCAATCTGGCACGCACGCGATCCGTTGAAAGATGGAGCCAAACGCGCCCCGCAGGATATTGGCCGATTTTCCCGGCGGAAAGTGTACCGACTCGCGCGCCACAAAGGAAAATCGCAGCGGATAGAGCCGAAAATGCTCCGGCGGCAAAATCGTCATACTACCTCAACGCCGTCACCGGAATCGTAAATGCCACCGTGTTCACCACTCCCTTGCGCTGGAACTGGATCCACACCCGGTAAGCCGCTTCGCGCGGAAAGAAGATATTGAACTGCATGTCCGGCCCGCCGCCGGCGATGAAGGGATGATCGTGGATGGTGTCGACTAAGTCATTGCTCACCGCGAGTAAGTGCGCCCAAGCTCCGATATACGGCTCCAGACCATCCGCGGGAGTCAGGTGCACGAAGAGCATGGTCTTCTTGCCGGCAATCGGCCGAGGTGGATCGAGCTTCAGTTCCACCTCCAGGTTTTCGCCGCGCTTTGGCGAGAGGTCCGGCGCAAGCTGCGGAATGGCGGCTTCGAGCGGCGTCGTGTAGCCAGCCGTGGTAATGGTCTTGGGCGCCAGTTGCGGTGTGCCGCCAGTGGGATAGAAGTCCGCGAGCAGGCGGTAGGTGCCAGGCTTGGGCAGCACCGTATTCAAGCGGAAAGCCGCGCCATCGAACTCCGGATGCACGTGCGCGAAATACTGCAGATCCTGGCTGACGATGAACAGATGAAACAACTTCTCGTGTACGATTTCGAAGTGTTTCACCGGCGCGCCGGTTTCGGGATCGGCGATGCGAAATTCCAGCGCGATGGGACGCGCGCTGGGAATCTGCGGCGGATCTACGCGCAGCTCGACCGGATACTCGACCGGCTCGGGCAGATTGGCCACCAGCGTCATGCCGCAGCGCGGGCATTTGCCGGGCGTCTTGGAGCGCACGTCGCGATCCATGGGACAGGTGAACTCGATGGCCTGCTGCGCGCAGAGCAGTGCCACTACGAACAAGCAGCAGAGCAGGCGGCGCACGGTTAGCCTTCCGGCTCGAACGGCCAGACCGCCGTGGTGGTGTAACCGCCATCCACGGCGATGATCTGGCCGGTGATGTAATCCGCCCCGCGGCCCGCCAGGAAGACGGCCAGCGGCGCGACATCGTCCGGCGCGCCCAGCCGCGGATTGGCCTGCGCGCCTTTCAGCCATTCGCGCATCCGCGCCGGCTCCCACATCTGGCGGTTGAGGTCCGTGACGATGAAGCCCGGCGCGATGCAGTTCACCTGGATGTTATAACGGCCCCACTCGGCGGCCAGCGCCTTGGTCAGTTGGCCCAGTGCGCCCTTCGTCATGGCATACACGGAAACATACGGCAGGCCCAGCAGCGACATCAGGCTGCCGATCATGATAATCTTGCCGCCCGCACCGCGCGCGATCATACGGCCGCCGATCTTCTGCGTCAGCTCGACGATGCCGTGCAGGTTCGTGCGCATGATGTGTTCGTACTCGGCCTGCGTGTATTGCGTGAAGCTTTTGCGGATGTTCGTGCCGGCCACGTTAACCAGGATATCGGGCGTCTCCACCTCCTCCAAGGCCACCAGGATGGATTCGGAATCGGCCAGATCCAGCCGCAGCGCGCTCGCCTGGCAACCCTTGGCTTCCAATGCGCGCGCGTGCTCCCGCAATTGATCGACGGATCGCGCCGCCAGCGTGGTGCGAGCGCCGGCCTCGGCAAGCTGCTGTGCGATCGCCAGGCCTATGCCGCGGCTCGCACCCGCCACTAACGCGGTCTTGCCGGAGAGAGAGAAGACGCTCATGCGGTCACCGGAACAATCCGAAGATGTGCGCCGTGCCTTCGTAGCTCCACTGCGACATCCAGCGGCCCAAGTCCGAGACCGAAACCGCGAAAATCAGCAGGAGGAATCCGGCGCGCGCCAGTTCGTTGTAGACCACCATGGGGATGCGCGCGGCCAGCAGCAGCTTGGAACCATCCAGCGGCGGCACGGGCAGCATGTTGAAGATGGCCAGATACAGGCTCAGATTCACGCCCCGCGCCGCAAACTGCGCCAGCGCCGGAGCGAAGGTGACCGTGGCGCGCGCCACCGCGGCCAGGATCACGGCGAAGACCACGTTGCTCGCCGGTCCGGCCATGGCGACCAGCGCCAGCCCATTCAATCCCCAGCGCAGTTTGGACGGGTTACTGTAGACCGGCTTGCCCCAGCCGATCAGTCCGCCGCCGAACAGCGACGTGAGCGCCGGCAGGATAGTGGTGCCCAGCCAATCCACGTGCGCCAGCGGGTTCAGGGTGAGGCGCCCTTGGAGTCGCGGCGTGTCGTCGCCCAGGCGCGTGGCCGTCCAGGCGTGCGCGAATTCGTGCGGCGTGGTGAGCAGCCACAGCAGAGCTACGTTCAGAAGTGCGGTAGTGAAGTCTAAGTGCATTGAGATTCAGCGGCGCTGTACGATCAGGGCCCACAGTATGAGCAGAACGAGCACGGCCACGACCGCAATAACGATTAACAAGCTGATACCTTCTATTGTATGCGCATCACGGCTGTCGAAACGATCCACCTGCGGCGCGGCATCACGGTACATGCCGGTCCCATCCAATGGCTGTGGGTACGCATCCATACCGATAGCGGGCTGACAGGCCTGGGCGAGACGTATCCGCACCCGGAAGCCGAGAAAGCCGTGGTCGACCGGTCGTTGGCGCCCGTGCTGTTGGGACGCGACCCGTCCCAGATCGACCGGCTGTGGGCGGACATGCTCCAGGCGGTGTCGTTCAGCGGCTGGGCGGGCGCCGAGATGCGCGCCATCAGCGCCGTGGATATCGCGCTCTGGGATCTGGCCGGCAAGGTGGCGAATCTGCCGGTGTATCAGTTGCTCGGCGGCGCGTCGCGCGCCTCCATTCGCACCTACAACACCTGCTACGACCACATCGATTTCCTGACCGAGCCCGTGCGGCTGGCGGGCGAGCTGGCGAAATCCGGAATCCACGCCATGAAGATCTGGCCGTTCGATCCGATAGCCAAGGAGACCGGCGGCCAATACATCACGGCGGACCAGATGCGGCGGGGAATCGAGCCGGTGCGCCTGATTCGCGAAGCATTCGGCGACTCGATGGATGTGGCCATGGAGTTTCACGGCTACTGGAACCTGCCGTCGGCCATCCGCATCGCGCAGGCGCTGGAGCCGTACGCGCCGATGTGGCTGGAAGAGATGCTGCCGCAGGATAACCTGTCCGCTTACCGCGAGCTGGCCGGCGCCACGCGCCTGCCACTGTGCTTGAGCGAGCGGCTGATGACGCGCTTCGGGTTCCGCGAGCTGATGGAGAACCGCGCGGCGCGCATCGTCATGCCGGACATCTGTTGGTGCGGAGGCATCTCGGAGGCGAAGAAGATCGCGGCCATGGCCGAGACTCACTATCTGCCGGTGGCGCCGCATAACTGCGGCGGTCCGGTGTTGCACGTAGCTTCGCTCCACCTGGCGGCGAATGTGACTAACCTATATATCCTGGAAAGCGTCCGGCGGCATTACTTGGATGAGTATCGCGGCATCGTGACCCATACGCTGCCGCCGGTGAACGGAGAGTTTGCGTTGCCGCCGGGGCCGGGGCTGGGTGTGGAGCTGTGTCCGGAAGTGATGGCCAGAGAGGATGTGCAGGTGGAGGTGAGGTGACTGGCAGATCGCTGACAGAGATGACCGGCGACA
>PKYZ01000415.1 GCA_003132865.1 Bryobacterales bacterium | reverse complement strand
ACCAAGCGGCCAGAGACCTAGGTCTGTGTATATCCTGTCTGTTGTGAACCTGAGCACAGGGCGCATTACCGGGCAGCGAGAGCTTTCGTTTGTGCCGCCGCGAGGGCCTGTTATGATAGCTGCAAACCCTAAAGCGAGCGTCGTCTATATCGGCTATTTCGATTCGAGTGCCAACTTTCAGATCAAGGCGATCGACCCCATCACTCTCCATGTGATCCTGGCGTCGGACCTGGGCACCAACGGCGGCCTGTCGATGATCGTCTCGCCGGACGGGGAAACAATCTACCTCAGCGGATTCAACGCCGCCGTCGCGGCGGTCCGGGCCTCCAGTCTGAAGCTGATTGGCACGGTTCCGCTCTCCGACTCGTCCTCTGCAGCCGTTTCTCCCGATAGTTCGACGTTATATGTGGTGGCCGGCAATTATCCTGACATGGCTGTCACCGTAGTCGACAGTGCCACACTCCAGGTGACGCAAACCCTGCCCCTTGCTGGCGTAAGCGTCGTTTTCGGCTTCGCAGTTTCGCCCGGCGGATCTCAGCTCTACATGCCAGGTCAAGCGAATTTTCAAGGTACAGACATCTTCACGTTCGATCTCGCCACCCAGGCTTTAATGGCCGTTCCGGTCCTGGTCAACGGCGGCATCGCGGTTTCGCCGGACGGAACAGTGTATGTTGGGAACACATCGAATAATATTCAGGACGGATCGGAGGTGTTGGTCTTCGATCCGGCTTCGCAGTCGGTGACGGGGACATTGTCGGCCTATGGCTATGGCCCGTTTGCGCTGAACTCCACGGGGAGCCAGCTCTACTACCTGAATCAGCAGAGCTCAACCTTGGCTGCGACCGTTCCGCCTCCTCAGCCAAACGTCCTTGGCGCCGCCGCCACCGGGCAACTTGACAGTGCCGCCTACGACGCGATAAACAACCTTCTTCTGGCGGCGGATACCGCCAATAACATCGAGGTGCTTGACGCCGGTACTTTCGAACCCGCTGGGCATCTTTTTGTTCCGGGTTTGAACTATACGAATCCCTACATGGCTGCGAGCGGCGGTTCCGGATTTGTCACCTTCGTGGGCCCAGTCAGCGCCACCCAGGGCTGCGATTGCGCGCAAGTCTTGCGGTTCGATCCGGTCTCGCTCCAGGTAACCGGCGCTGTTACTCTTCTGAATAATCCGAACGACAATCTCATCGGTTACTCAGAACCGGTGATGAGTGGAAGTACGCTCTACGTGCCCCTCACGTCTAGCCAGAACGGCGGCCCAGTCAGGTTTGCTGGCAGCGCCGGCGCTCCCTCAACAGGCGTGCCAAACAGTGCTATCGCGGTTGTCGACACGCTCCAGATGAAGCTCGTGGCATTGTGGCCGTTCCAAGCACTACCTCTGCTCGGCTTGGCCCCAGGGCACGGTGTGGCCTACGCGGTGTTTCCCGCAGGGAATTATATGCTGGATCTGGACGAAATCGACCTGAGCACGGGCAAGATCACCCTGCAGGTCCAGATACCGGGCAGCGCCGGCTTCTACTCGAACCCGGCGGTATCGCCGGACGGCAGCACAATTTATTTGACGTCGAACAATACGCTTTACACGTTCAATGCGCAGACTCTCGCCATCACCCATACGGTGACCGGCATCGGTCTCACCAGCCTGACGGTCAGTCCGGATGGTAATTACCTGTACGGCGGCACCCCGGTTCCATGCCAGGACTGCTCTGAACAGATCGTTTCCACGTCCTCGCTCAAGGTGATCGGAACGATACCCGTATCCACGGCATACCCGGAACCCGCTCTGTTCCTCGGCAATTGAGTCACCACAACACATAGCGTAGAGACGCCGCTCGTCCACCCCCGGATTTCAAACGCCGTGCCGGAGTTGCCGTCTCATCCGTTTGAGTACCAGTATCCGTGGGGAATTGCGCGTGCGGCCGTGCGGGCTAGATGCTAGTGGGACCGGTTGTGACGGGTCACGCATATCCACCAACCACGGTCTCACAGAGAATAAAGGCCCTGCCCCGCTTGGCCGGATCGGTCGTAGCGCCTCTGGCAAACGGCGCGGCCTCATGTCAGGCAATATCGCTAGCGGTTTGGGCCGAGGCCAAGGGTGGACACTCAGCCGTCCAGCAACCACTTTCAGACGGACCACTTGGGCGATATGCGCGTTATACGTCAAGTTGAATCGTAACCTCAATTACCGAGTGCGCCGTCAACCGACTGAAGTCGATCAATAACCTTCCATGAATAGAACGGCTTCGACTTCCCGAAGGGTCCAGGGAGTGCGATCATCAAACTTACGGCAGTCGGGCCGCGCTATCGACTGCCTGTTGAGCTCTTCGACGACCTTCCGGCACAAGTGATTTGCTGCCATCTGGCTCGCCCAGGTGCCGTATCCGATCGGCCACTTCCATGACACATCGCGGGGACGCGAGCCGCCCCGCCCCGAGATAATTCCCAGCCGCAAGTACGATTGCCATCCGGGCGAACCGGAAATCAAGTGCATTGCCGGATCAAGAATCGACGTGAGCGCTGCCGCCACCCGAGAATCGTAGATGACACACGTATCGGGAAGAGCAAATGCGTAGAGCTTCGTCCACGCGCTGTTCAAACGACAACCAGACGGTGGTTCCCGCCCGTCCGACAGCGCATGCACAGCGCGCATAGCTTCCCTGGCAAGGCGACCCGGATCAGACTCAGGCAGTTTGACGGAACCCCAGGCGCACGTACATTTGAACGCATCCAGCAACTCATCGGCGGCTGCTGCGTCGTCAACACGGTTTTCAAGCTTTTCAATCGCTCGTTGAACCCGACACGAGATGCGACTCACACAACTGCAGGTCGCGGACCAATTCCGGTCCAGCGCTGGCCAGAAGTATGCCTCTAATCGTGCACCCCATCCGTGCTTTGGCGACTCCACAGGCTTACGGCGGTAGTATGCTTGGAACGGCTGAACGGCAATGTAATGAACGATGATCGCAGCAGGATTAGGTTCCTTTTCCGCGATTCGCAGAACCATACTGCCATCGACCTTAATTGACAGAGGGCAACGGCTCACACCGCGGAGATTACCTAGTATCAATGTCTCTTCGTCACCCTCGGCCACATCGAACTCCTCATCCTCTGGGTTGACGTCCTCAAGGTAGTGCTCATGATTGAGGATGAGTTCGTACTCGCCCTTCCCGAACCAGAAGAATGCTGGCCTCCTACCCTTCCGGACGTAATCACCAGCATCTGTTCCATCCGGTCGAACGCTGTGATTGCGCGGTATCGTGTTGATCGCGTTCTCCGAGTATTCTCCGTTGCCCACAATGTAACGGCCCGCGCTGCTTCCCCGAATCCTCTTGAGATCACGTGTCTTGAAACGCCATGGCACCCGCCCAGCCGTGATGTCGCGTAAGACCTCGTCGTGTAGTGCCATTGCTTTAAGCCTTGCGTCCGAAATATCTCGAATCCGTTGCTCCGTTCAACATTCTAATCGAGATAGCACGCCTTTAATCGGTCGTCGCGACTCAGAACCAGTACACACCAGGGAGAAGTCGCCAACCCGCGGAATGGCCTGGCGACGGCCTTAATTGCCATTATCGTCCNNTCCCGCCCTCCGGTTACCGTATGGCGATCACCGCGCTGCTGCTGGCCGTCGCTCCGCCTTGCGCGGCCGTCACTTTGATCTCGTAGGTGCCGCTATCGAGGCCGCCGAGGCCAATCTCGCGCAACACCCTGATGGAGCCGTCCGGCTCGGCTGCGGGCAGGCTTTGCTGCGTCGCGGTGACCAGCTTCCCATTATGTGAGACCGCTATCCGTACGTCCGGCTTCGCGCCGATGGCGGGACTTGGGTAGATAACGAAATAGAGGCCCTCCACGGCGTCAGCCGACTTGGGGATCGCCGGGTTCAGCTCAGGAGTNNCCGCCGGCGGAAACGAGCGGGTCCGCGGCGTCGCGGTCGTCGGTATCGGGCTGGACGCTACGGACGAACACAAGGTCGCTCAATCCGATGTGCCCGGCGGAAGGCACAAACAATGCAATCTTGTGGATGCTCGCGGTCTGCCCCTCCGGCTCGATCGCCACTGCCTCCATGCGGTACCGGCCCGGCGGAAGAGTGAAGGGGAGCGTAACGGCCGTTTCGCCGCGTTCGAATTCCGGACGTTTGCCGCTGGGCGCCTGAAACTGCAGGTCGCGCGAAATCTTGCGCACGATCTGATCCTGCTCATCCTTGACTAAAGCGACAAACGACACATGCATGCGAAAGAGCTTGCTCTTGGGGTCGTCCGTGAAAGAGAGGACGCGGCTGGGAACCGAGAACACGGCCAGGCACTCCGTTTCATCGGCCGCACTGCGAAAGCGCAGCGTCCCCGCATGAAACTCGAAGGCATGCGGAGCAGAATCGCTATTCAGCACCGCCAGCGCGGCGAGTTCGAACGGCTCCAGCGGTTCGCCATTGAGCATGGGTAGTGCGAAGTAGCCTTTCCTGTTTTGTATCCTGAGTCCCGGCCTTGTGGTTCGGACTTCAATGGTACGGAAGTGACCGTCGTAGTTCGTGGACGCCGGTGCGTACGCCACCTCGTAGTGCGCCCGAACCTCTTCCATCACGCGGCGCAGAGGCAACCGCATGTCGTTGGAGTTTTCAATGGCAAAACCGCCGGTATCTTCGGCGAGCGAGTGCAGGTTCTCCTGGTAGTTTGTGGCGAGATCGGCCCCGCCTGGCCCGCCCTCGTCCTCGCTGGCGAGTGCCTCATGGATCGTGCGTGCCTCGCTCACCCGGGACACCGTATCCAGCCCGCTGGCGTCCACGGTGTAGAAGGCGATGTTGGCGCGATTCGCGTCGCTGATCAAGCTGCGAAAGCGTTCCGGCTGCTCGGGCGGCAGGATCAGGCCTTCGGAGAAGTAAACGACGGTCTTGCGCCCTGGAAGGTGCGCTTGCCCGCGAATCAACTGGTGCAAGCCATCGATGGACAGGTTGCCAACCTGGCTGGAGAGAATCGCGAGGGTGAGGGATGCCATCTTGCGTTGAATCGCCGCAGCCGCCGCGTCTGAATGGGAGGCGGTGCTCGTGGCTCCTTTCTCGTCGGCGGAGCCTGGCTGCATGGCGTTGAAGCCCTCGCCGGATGCCAGGCTGTTGAGAATCCCCACCTGGGTCTGCATGTCCTTCATGAACGGCTGGGAAGCCCGGTTCGCCTCGCGGTCCACAGCCTGGTTTAGCAGGTTGAGGTCATGCGTGTACTGTTGCAAAAGCGCCAGCCGGTGGTTCAGGGCAAATACCCCGATGTAGGTGTTTGGGCGCAGTTCGCTGCCCAGAAAAGCCTTTGCGGCCAGGGTCGCCCGCCTTCGGCTTTGCGGGCTCATCCCTTCGAAAACCAGCGACACCACGTTTATCTCGCGTAGCGGGCTGTAGGTCGACTCGGCGCCGGCGGCGGGCGTAGCCGGACCTGTTTCCTCAGGCTGGTCCCGTCCGCCGCGGTACTGGAAGCTGCGCACCTTTTGACGGACGCCGTCCTCCAGGATTTCAACTTCATTCGGGCGCAGATTCGTAACCAATCGATGGTGCTTGTCGCGGGCGATGAAATCCAGTAGCACCTCCTGGGTGGTCGAACGCAGGATGATCTCGGAGGAGCCGGGCGCCTGGGCGAGCTGCGCGCGTCCGGTCAGCGCGAGCATGGCAACAAGCGCGATAACCCTGTGCGACATAACGAGTGCGCTCTCCCTGTCAGTGTAACTCCACGCACGGAACCGCGAGACAATGGAGTAGATGATCGATATCTACAGCTTGCTCGTCCGGATGTCGGCAGCCGCCATCTTCGCCTGCGCCCGCCGCGCAGGCCACCACCGCCATCAACAGGCCTCTCATCAATCCCGGCGTTGAAAGCCCCAACTACGCCGTCTACCGAAACTACGGCAGATCTCCGGGAACATCGCCAATGGAAATGGATGGCCCCATCCAGGTCGGTGCACAGCACGCCTTCCGATCTTCGTAACTCGAATAGCCCATAAAAGCGGGTTTTGCGCGACGTGGGCGGCATTAAGGAGGCATATCGGCAGCGGTTTCAGGCCGGCGGGTGCGCCGTTAACTTCCGGTTGGCCGACTAACCGGGCGGAATCCGGAGGCCCACGGCGTCGATTGTCAGAAGATGCGATTCCTTGCTCCCCGACCTATTCCGGCAGCGGTCCGAGGATGTCAATTTTGTATTTCGCCGCCACGGCCATGAGTTTCGCCATATCCGGAGGCGTGAAATCGTTAAAGGGTACACTCAGCTCCAAAACGAAACGCTCGAATCCGGCGGGAGCGCATAGCAGCAGCATCCGCGCGGGACTAGCCCGACTTTCGCAAAACAACGGCTACTTTCGTCAGGATGGGGCCGTAAACATTGGTC
>PKYZ01000396.1:10410-10556 GCA_003132865.1 Bryobacterales bacterium | reverse complement strand
GCTATTCGCAGCGCGGCCTGGTGATCGTGATTTCAGATTTCCTGGATGACCAGGGCTGCGAACGGGCGCTGCAATTTCTGGCGGATTTCGGTCACGAGTTGATGTTGTTGCAGATCTGGTCGGTCGAGGACCGCACGCCGCCGTGG
>PKYZ01000396.1:0-10377 GCA_003132865.1 Bryobacterales bacterium | reverse complement strand
TGCCGCCGCCATCCGGAAGCTGGCATTGCGCAATAGCGGCCGTTACGCCGGAGTCTCGACGGCACAACCGGTGGAGGAAGTCGTCTTCGGGCCGTTGATGCGCGCGCGCGGGGTAGCCTAATGCAGCCTCTGAGACTGCCCCCCAGTCTTCCCAATACCTGGAATGCTGCAAGCACTTGTGGGGCAGACCTCCAGNNGACTGGTGGAGTCCTGCCCCACTGAGTGAGTATGCATCTGCTGAACCTCACCCTCGGACAGTTCCTGGCTCTGTTCGGCTCCATGTCCGCAGTGATGCTGGCGCTGTATCTCCTCGACCGCTCGCGCCGCAGACAGGTCGTTTCCACGTTGCGATTCTGGGTGTCGGCCGAGCAGCCCACCGTGGTCGCGCGCCGGCGCCGCATCCAACAGCCGTTCTCGCTCCTGCTGCAACTGGCCTCGATCGCGCTGCTGCTGCTGGCCATCGCGCAGTTGCGCCTGGGCATGCCGGCCTCCGCGCCGCGCGATCATGTGCTGATCCTGGATACTTCCGCCTGGATGGCCGCCCGAACATCTACGCGCACTCTGATGGACCTGGCCCGCGAACGCGCCCGCGCCTATGTCCGCGCCGTGCCCGCGCGCGATCGCATCATGCTGGTGCGCGCCGACGCCCTTACCACTCCCGCCACGGCCTTCGAACCCGACCGGCAGAAACTGGAAGAAGCCATCGCCCGATCCGAGCCCGGCGCCACCGCGTTGAACCTGGACCAGGCGCTCGCCTTTGCACGGCAGATTCAGGCGCAGAGCGGACGCCGCGCCGGAGAAGTGGTCTTCGTGGGCACGGGCAAACTCGCCGAACGCGAACCGGGCAAGCTGGGCCTGCGCAACCTGCGGTTCTTGAGCGTGCCCGATGCGGTCGATAACTGCGGGCTGCGCCGCATCGGCGTGCGCCGTTCGGCCGCCGATTCCGACGTGTGGGAGATCTACGTTTCGGTGCGCAACTATGGCGCGGCGCCGCGCACCGTCACGCTCGCGCTGACCTTCGGCCCCTCGGTGGATGGTCCCGGCAATTTGCCGGCCGGCTCCCAGCGCATCGCGCTCGCACCCGGCGCCGATCGCGAAACCAGCTTCCAGTTTCGCAGCCCGTCACGGGGCTTTCTGCAGGCGCAGATTCTGCCGCACGACGCCTTCCCCGCCGACGATCGCGCGACGCTGCAATTGCCGGCCCAGCCGGCGCTGCGCGTGACGGTGTATTCCGCCGAGCCGGACCTGCTGCGCCCCGTGCTGGCCGCCAGCCCGCAGGTGGTGGCCACTTTTCGCGCGCCCTCCGAATACAGCGCGCAAGCCCCCGGATCGCTCGTAATCCTGGACCGCTTCCGTCCGCCCACGCCCCCGCAGGCCGATTCCATCTGGATCGATCCGCCGGCGGGCGGATCTCCCGTGCCGGTGCGCGCGCGCGTTTCCGATGCGCCCCTCACCCATTGGCTCACCGATCATCCGTTGGGCGCCGGTTTGCGCGCCAAGGACCTTCGCCTGGAATCCTCTTCGGTTTTCGAAGCGGCGCCGGACGATCTGAAGATCGCCGAGGTGGCCGAGGGACCCGTGATAGTGGCGCGTCCCGGCAAGCCGAAGATCGTCGTGCTGGGCTTTCATCCGGCGCTGTCGGCGATGCGCTATGAGCTGTCCACTCCCCTGCTTTTCGCCAACCTGCTGCGCTGGATGGCGCCCGAGATCTTCCGGCGCTGGGAATTGACGGCCGGCAGCGTGGGCACCGTGAAAGTTCCTCTCGATCCCGATGTTCGGCCGGCCGGCGTGCGCGTGCTGCGCGAGGACGGCAATCCCGCGCCCTTCACGCTGCGCGGCCAATCGCTCGAATTTTTCAGCGGCACGGCCGGCACCGTGCGCGTGCTGGCCGGCGATCGCGAATATGTCTACTCGCTGACGCTGCCGCAGCTTTGGGAATCCAAATGGGACGTTCCTCCCGAAACGCGCCGCGGCATTCCGAAATTCGCCGCGCCGCTGCGGGAGGCCACCGACCTGTGGCAATGGCTGGCGCTGGCGGGCGCCGCGGGACTCCTGGCGGAGTGGATTTTGTACGGCCGTTTTCGCCGCAGGGTGGCGCGCGTCTCGCGGCGGCCTGTCGCCATGCGGAAGGCTTCGTGACTGTATGACATTCGTCCACCCATGGCTGATTCCGCTGGCTCTCGCGCCGCTCCTGTGGGCGGCCTGGGAATGGCGCAACTCCGCGCGGCGCGCCGGTTTGGCCTTGAAAGCCGCGGCGCTGGCGGCCATCCTGCTGGCGCTCGCCGAGCCGCGCCTCACGTTTTACGAATCCAAAGTGGCCCTGGCGATGCTGGTGGATACTTCAGCCAGCGTTTCACAGCAGGATCTGGATGCGGCCTCGGCGGCGGCGACCGCGGTGGAGAAGGGACGCGGGCGCAACTGGACGCAGGTGCTGCCGTTCGCGCGCGCGCCGCGCAATCCCGCGCCGGCGGAACGCACGGGGCAGGCCTGGAAACTGGGATACAGCCCGGGTCCCGCCTCGCACGGCACGAATCTGGAGGCCGCCGTCCGCGAAGGACTGGCCACGTTGCCGGCCGGCCTGGTGCCGCGCGTTCTCCTGATTTCGGACGGCAACGAGAACCTGGGCAGTATCACGCGCGCCATCTGGCAGGCCCAGCAACGAGGGGTGCCCATCGATGTCATTCCGTTGTCCGGACGGCCGCGGCCCAGCCTGGTTTTGGAATCGGTGAGCACGCCCGCGCAGGTCTTCAGCGGCGAGCGTTTTCCCGTGGATATCACGCTGGATTCTCCGCGCGCCGCGCAAGCCACCGTGGAGATCGCCGCCGAGGGCAAGGCTCTGGGCGCCAGCCGCGTGAACCTGAGCGCCGGCACGAACCAATTCCGCGCGCACGCCAGCGTCAGCGCCACGGGGGCGATCGAGTTGGCCGGCCGCATCAGCGCGCCCGGCTTGGCAGAAGGTTTGGGCGAAGCGCATTTCGATAGCGCTCTCACGCTGCGGCGGCCGCGCGTTTTGCTGATCACCAACGACCCCGCCGATGCCGAAGCGCACCTGATGCGCACGCTCGAAGCCAATCAATTCGATGTGCAGCGCGCGCCCTCCGGTCCGCCGGAGAAGCTCGACGACTATCAGTTAGTGATCTTCAATAACTGGGACATGCAGAGCGTTCCTCTGCCGCGCAAGACCGCGCTCGAAGAGTTCGTCAAGCAGGGCGGCGGCCTGCTATGGATCGGCGGCGACCGCAACGTCTACGTGGAGAAGAAGGAGGAAGACGCGCTCGAGCGCACTTTGCCCGCCAAACTGGCGCCGCCGCGCACTCCCGAAGGCACGGCCGTGGTGCTGATCATCGACAAGTCTTCTTCCATGGAAGGCAAGAAGATGGATTTGGCGCGCCAGGCGGCCGTCGGCGTAGTGGAGAATCTGCGGCCCGTCGATCAGGTGGGCGTGCTGATTTTCGATAATTCCTTCCAATGGTCCGTGCCGCTTCGCCGCGCGGACGACCGCACTTCGATCAAGCGTCTGATCTCCGGCATCACGCCCGATGGCGGCACGCAGATTGCGCCCGCCCTGACCGAAGCCTATCGCAAGATCCTCACCTCGAAGGCGGTTTACAAACACATCGTGCTGTTGACGGACGGCATCTCGGAGGAAGGCGACAGCATGACGCTCTCGAAGGATGCCGTGGCCAACCATGTCACCATCTCCACGGTCGGGCTGGGCCAGGACGTGAACCGCGCCTTCCTCGAGAAGGTCGCGCAGCTTGCGCAGGGCAGGGCGTATTTCCTGAACGACCCGTCCGGGCTGGAGCAGATTGTGCTGCGCGACGTGAAGGAGCATACCGGCTCCACGGCGGTGGAAAAGGACGTGCATCCCGAAGTGGTGAATCGCGCCGAGATTCTGGACGGCGTGGGCATCGAGACTGCGCCGCCGCTGCGCGGCTACGTGCGCTTCCAGACGCGGCCGACGACGGACCTGATTCTGCGCGCCGGCCAGGAAGATCCACTGCTGGTGCGCTGGCAATATGGCCTGGGCCGCGCGGCCGTGTTCACCTCCGACGCCAAGAACCGCTGGGCCGCAAACTGGGTGACCTGGCCGGGATTCGACAAGCTATGGGCCAATATTTTCCGGGACCTGCTGCCGCACGCCGAATCGAGCGAGGCCGGCGCCGAATTCGACCGCGCCGCCAACGAACTGGTGGTGGATTATCATCTGGGCCGCAACGTGCACGAGCCATCCGCGATTCCCGATATCTTCGCGTTCGGACCGAACGGCTTTCAATCGCCGCTGAAAGTGGCCAAAGTGGCGGCGGCACATTATCGCGCGCGCGTGGCCATCGGGGAGCGGCAGGGATTGTTCCGGGTGCGGCCGCTGGCGGAATCGCGTGCCTTTCCGGAGGTGGGCTTCTACCGGCAGGAAGACGAGATGCTGGAGTACGGCGCGAACGACCAGTTACTGCACCAGGTGGCCGAGGCTACCGGCGGGCGCTACAATCCGGCGCTGGGCGCGATCTTCGATTCCAGCGGCCGGGCGATTCCGGCGACGCTGGACCTGTGGCCATTCCTGCTGGCGCTGGCCCTCGCGCTGAATGTGGCGGAGTTGGTGCTGCGCAAGTGGCGCGGGTTGTGGGAGGGCCTGCGGCTGCGGCGCGGCGCGGCAGAAGCGCGGGCCTGAGAAAGGATCGTGGGCCCCGGGATTTGAGGGGCAGACTAACGATAGCAGCAGGATCTTCCGCAATTTCATGGCAGGGTCTGAGTTCGCGTCTGGGGCCGGTTCCCTGCGCCGTCGTCCCAGGGCTGGCTGCGTCATTTTGGGCGCAGGCTGAGGGTTCCGCTCCGAGGCGCCTCCATATAACATCCTACATTTCAATAGCTGGCGGGAGAACTACGAAGCGACTCATTCTTGGAATTCAAGCGCGAGGTGCAGCCGTGCGGGTCTACCCGAGTTTTGGATCGATCAGGCCGAACTCTCGGGCGACTCGGGTCAGATGCTACGAGTCGCGCCCAAAAAACCGCGTAAAAAAGCCTTGACAGGCGAGTTCGCACCATTCTCGCCGCTCTCGTGAAGTCTAGCCATTTTCGACTTTAGCTTGTTTCGCTTGTGTTTGGTTCGTTTTGGTGTTTTCGTCCTGTTTGGTCCCTCTTGACCTTGGGAGCCGTCTCGGCAGTTTTGTCTGTCGTGAAGTTGTGACCTTGTGCGCGTTTGGAACGTGAAGTTTTGGCCATTGTGCCGCGTTTGGAATGTTTCGGTTACAGTTTGATAGTTTTGAAACGTTGAGCTTTGTGCGTGATCTCGGCACGTTTGGGTCGTTGCGTTTGCTTTAGTAACGCGAAATAAGGAGTGACCCACATGAGATCGAAGTGGCTGTGGATCGTTCTGAGTTCTGTGCTGATTGGAGCGATTTGCTTCGTGCCGGAGAGTTCACTGCTCTCAGTGAAGAAAAGTGAAGAAGGCACTTGAAATCGCCGTCATCGTACATCTGGGACTCGAACTATTCCAGAAGATGCGGCAGGGTTAGCCACCTGCGACACTTTTTAAGTGAGGAAATAGTATGGCGAACACTCGGATTATCGCGGATCTTCGCCGCCATCGCGGCGACTCCAGCTTCGTTATTGAGTTGGTCAGGCGCTTTGCCTCTGTCTATGGGGCGATGACCGTTGACTGGGTAGTTAGGACCGATCAGGCCAACCTACTGCCGCCGGAACATGTTATCGGGCAGGCTGACTCACTCGACACGTCGTGGTCAACGCGTATTCGAGATTGTTTCGTCCAAATGGCCCAGGACGACCCCGGCGGGTCGTTCTGGGCGCTCTCTTATGACAATGCGGTTCTGGCCCCTTGCGAACAACTGAAGCTCACGCACGGTCTTCAGATCAGCTCGAAACATCTGGGCGAGTTGATCAGCAACTCCTCCGAGCTGCTTGCCAGGCCTCCCACCTCTGCCCTTGCGCCTGCGGCACCGACACGTTTCGGCCCCATGGCAGCCGGCTACGCCCCGCGCGCGATTCTACCCACTTTCCAGCCAGCGTCAACACTATCGCTGGCGGAGGGAATTGAGCTAGCAAAGCGAGTTCTGCTCCAAGGGAAGCACACGAGCGTCGAGTCCGCACTGCGCCAGACCGACCTTCGCCCCAGAATGACGTTTGTGGATGGCAGGGCAGCGAAACAGGTTGGCCATTTCGAATCCGAAGCGCTGATCTCCAACATCGTGGACGCTGGAATGCAGCAGGAATGGCTGAAGCGAACCCGCCGGACCCCCGGTAAAACAGGTACGGAGGTGCTGTATATCGTGCAGGCCGCACCGCCTGCGGCGGGCGGGGCAGGACCTGCTTGCCAACCAGCCCCGCCGGCCGACCAGATGGAGCCGCCGCCCCTCAAGGCGATACCAGCTAGCGACGAAGTCACGGCTGGCGGCGGCGCTGGACCTGCCGCCTCGGCCATACCGGAGCCTCCGCCCGTCAGTGCTGAGGCAAACCCACAGGAGGCGCGCAGGAAGTTTCCGAACCGGGCCAGCGTCTTCGAGGCCGAGTTATCCAAGTCCCGGATCGGGTCAATGCTCAGAGACGCGGGAATTGATCTTCGAGGCTCTGGAAGGGATTTTCAACAACTCCGACGGTCCACAAGTCGGTGCTCCCGGAGTTGTTCGCTGCGGCCTCCCGCCAAGCCCAGGCGAAGGCGGCCAGCAACGGCTACACATCGGAGAGGAATTGGCCGACCGTGCACATTATCTCTAAGGCCGGCGGAATCAGTTACGATGACGACCCCTATGATTTGGGTTTGACGCTGTATCGGCGCGGAGGAAAGAAGCCTGTTCCGCCAGAAGAGCTTAAGGCCAAGGTAGACGAGCTGCTCGCGTACCTTCAGGCCGAGAGCAGGATCTATATGGACGACGACCGGAGAATCCACGTCAGAACGAGTCAATCTGGGACAGAGTCGGTCGGATTGGCTGTAGCTGCAGCATAGTCGCGCAGAGGTGCGACGGTTACTCCACCCTGGTCCGCGCGTTCCGTGGGTGCCTGCCGGGAGATGTACCGGCGTCGCGCGGACGATTCGCCGGCCCGGATTCGACACAGGGCCAACATCTTCCGGGACTTGCTATCGCACGCCGAATCGAGCGAGGCTGCGCGGAATCGACCGCGCGGCCACCAGTTGCGGTTTAATAGTAGTAGGCGAGCGAACATGGAGCAGCAAGTCGATAAACTGCAAATCAGCGCGGAAGGCATCGTGGCGCTGCCGCACTCGTTGATCAGCCACCTCGATCTGCGGTTAGGGGACGAGATTCTCGCTCGTGTCGATGGAGCCAAGATCGTACTGCATCGCATGAACCCCCGTCGCCGTCCGCGCTCGGAGCCAAGGCCGGTCGGATTCGGAAGCGGAGATTTCCATCTTCCTGAGGGTTGGGATGCTCCGATGAACGACGATGAGGTCGACGACTTCCTGAATGGGCGTTGAAGCGATCGACTTCTACGAAAACTCTGGGAAGGACGCGCCCGACGTCTACCTCTTGGACACGTCCACGCTTCTCTGGTTGATCATGGAACCCAGCCGCCTCTCGGAAACAGCAAGGGCCGTCTGGCAGACCCGGAAAAACTGATTGCGGTGAGCGTGGTCTCATATTGGGAAATCACGATCAAGGCGAACAAAAAGATTTTGGACATCGATGACGTGCCGGCGTGGTGGGACCGCCGCGTATTGCCGTTCATCGACCTGGAAACGCTTCCGATTCGGGAAGAGCACGTCAGTGAATTGAACCGCTTGCCAGACATTCACAAAGATCCTTTTGATCGAATGCTTATTGCTCAAGCTCGTACAGAGGATATGTCGCTGGTAACCTGCGATGCCCTTATCAGATCGTATCCGGCCGTGCGTATTGTATGGTGATTAGTCTGCAACGTCGGCTTTCTCGGNNGGGAGGCCGCCGCAGGCCGGGGGCCTGCCCCACCACCGAACAACGCAGTCCCGCAAATGGACAGCCGCGCGGCGAGCAGCGTTGATGGCATTGCGCTTACAGCGGAACGCCGCGTGCAAGCCTTCTTCTAATGCGCACTCTTATCCAGGATCTCCGGTACGGCCTGCGGCTACTGGCTCGCAGTCCCGGCTTCACGGCCATCGCGCTGCTCACGCTCACGCTGGGCATCGGCGCCACGGCGGCGATCTTCAGCGTGGTCGATGCCGTGCTGCTGCGCGCGCTGCCTTACCGCGACCCGCAGCGGCTGGTCTCGGTCTTCGAAGACATCAGCCAGGCGGACTTCCCCCGTAACACACCCGCTCCCGGAAACTACGCCGATTGGAAAGCGCAGACGCAGATTTTCGAGGATGCCGCCGCGGCCGCTACGGGCGGCAAATGGCACGTCTTCAACCTGACCGGAGAAACGGGTGCGGGCGCTGGCGATCCGGAAAAACTGGAAGGCGCCAGCGTCACCCAAAACCTGTTCGCGGTGCTTGGGGCGGCGCCGGCTCTGGGACGCGTCTTCCTGCCCGAAGAGGATCGGCCCGGCGGGCCGCGCATCGTCCTCATCAGTCATGGATTGTGGCAGCGCCGCTTCGCCGGCGACCCCGGCATCGTGGACCGCGCCATCGTGCTCAACGGCGAGAAGTGCACGGTGGTGGGCGTGATGCCGGCGGGTTTCGCGTACCCATCCCACGATATCGATCTGTGGACTCCCATGGCGTTTACGTCGCAGCAACTGACCGAGCGCGGAGCGCATTACCTGCAAGTGGTCGCGCGGCTGCGGGCGGGCGTCACGCTGGCGCAGGCCAATGCCGGGTTGCAGGTGCTCTGCAAGAGGCTGGCGCGCGCGTATCCGGACACCAACGCCGGCATCCGGCGCTTCTTCGCCGAGCCGCTCCAAGATACCTACACTCAGGGCGCGCGCACCAGCTTGATCGTTCTGATGGCCGCAGTCGGCTTCATCCTCCTGATCGCTTGCGCCAACATCGCCAACCTGCTCCTGGCGCGGGCGACGGGCCGGCAGCGCGAAATCGCGGTGCGCACCGCGCTGGGAGCGGCGCGGGCCCGCATCGTGCGCCAGATGCTCACCGAGAGCGCGCTGCTGGCGGTGGGCGGCGGCTTGCTCGGCATATTGCTGGCGGACTGGTGCTTCAACTTCCTGAAGAACCTGATCCCCCAGGATCTCTCGCAGACCGTGTCGCTCGCGCTCGATCCCGGCGTGCTGGCTTTCGCGGTGGCCATCTCGCTCGCCAGCAGCGTCCTGTTCGGCATGGCGCCGGCCCTGCAAGTCTCCCGCATCGATTTGAACAGTGTGCTGAAAGAAGGCGGGCGCGGCAGCGCCGGCCCCCGCCGCGGGTCGATGCGCAATCTGCTGGTGATCGGTGAAGTGGCGCTTGCCCTCATTCTGCTGGTGGGGTCCGGGCTCCTCCTCGAAAGCTTCGCCAAGTTGCGCGGAGTCGATCCGGGTTTCCGCGCGGACCATGTTCTAACCGTGCGCGTGGATGCGCCCATTACCAAGTACGGCGATTTCACGAAGCGCTCGGCGTTTTTCCAGCGCGTGCTGGAGCGCGTGCGCGCGTTGCCCGGCGTTGAGGCCGCCGGTCTCACCAGCGCGCTGCCGCTGACCTGGGATGGCGGCACCAACGGCTTTATCCTCGAGGGTGTGGCGCCGCGTCCCGATGTGACTTGGGACGCCAATAACCGAGTGGTGTCGCCCGGTTACTTCGAGGCGATGCGGATTCCCCTGCGTTGCGGGCGCCTGTTACAGGAGAGCGACGGACCGGATGCGCCGCCAGTGGCCGTCATCAACGAAACCATGGCGCGCAAGTTCTGGCCGAACCAGGATGCGCTCGGCAAGCGCATGAAGTTCGGCCTCGCAGACGACAACGTGCCATGGGTCCGCATCGTTGGCATCGTGGGCGACGTCCGCCAGATGCGCCTGAACGAACCACCGCGCCAGGAAATGTATTTCCCCTATTGGCAGGCGAAGGACAATTGGATGGTGCCCCGCGATCTGGCGATTCGCACCAGCGGCGATCCGCTGGGCCTGGCGGGCGCGCTGCGGCAGGCGGTTTGGGCCGTCGACAAAGACCAGCCGGTTTCCAACGTGATGACACTCAACGACCTGCTCGACCAGGAAGTTGCGCAACGGCGGGTGCAAGCGGCGCTGCTCGGCGGATTCGCGGCGCTGGCGCTGATCCTGGCCTGCATCGGGATCTATGGCGTGCTCTCGTACCTGGTGACCCAGCGCACGCGGGAAATCGGCGTGCGGGTCGCCCTGGGAGCGAGCGCCTCTGATGTCTTCCGCACCGTGGCGGGACAAGGCATGACCCTGGCCGGGATCGGCATCGCGGCCGGACTGGCAGGCGCGCTGGCGCTAGCGCGCCTGCTGGGCAGCCTGCTGTTCGGCGTGAGCGCGGGCGACCCGCTC
>PKYZ01000534.1 GCA_003132865.1 Bryobacterales bacterium | reverse complement strand
CGAGTAAGTGTAGGGCGGCGTGCTGCCGAAAAGGTAGAGGGTATTCTCCCACCCGAAGCTAAACAGGATGGGGGTGATGACGAAGATCCCGATGACGATACCGTGGCCGATGAACTTGTTGGAGACGACGGTCTGGAGGAAGAGCGCGAGCAGGGCGAAGGTGAGCACCTGGGGAAAGGTGATCACATAGAGCTCCTTGGCGTACTGCAGGAGTTCATAGTTGTGGTATCCGGCGATGGTCTGCATGAGGATGCCGCAGAGGCCGGCGACGGCGAGCAGGATGAACTCGACAAAGCAGAGAGCCAGGAGTTTGGAGAACCAGTCGGTGGTCTNNTGAGGTAGGTGACCGGCCAGACATTCTGATCGGCGACGCGCCCGGCGTAGTGGCCGTTGTTGAGAGCGATGCCGGCCATCAGGATGACGATGCCCCAGAAGGGGATTTCGCGGACGATGTTGGAGATGCGCAGGCGGGTGAGCGAGGCGAGCTGCGCCAGCGTGGTTCGGGCGCCGAAGACCTGGCGGACGGTGAGGAACTTGGCTGCGACGAGGCTGCGCCGCTGCGCCACAGCGGTGAGATCCTGTTCGCGGGCCAAGGCGGCTCGTTTGCCGCTGGAGCGGGCGGTCAGCGCCTCGACCGACATGGGGAAGAGCTTCCAGAGTACGATGAGCGAGACCAAGCCGACGGATCCCCAGAGCAGGCGGTTATACAGGAAGACGCCTTCGGCGGAGTGCGGCGACCAGGAGTACAGCAGCGTGTTNNACGGTCCAGTAACGCGTGATGGCATCGTGGTATAGGAAACCGACGGGGTCGAGGATGCCGGACCAGAAGTGCTCGAGGGATCGCGTGGCGTTGAAAATGGTGATGCCGAGGAGATAGAGCATGAAGATCGCCGCGCCCTGCAGGTAGACGATGAAGATCTTGCGCGATAGGGCGGCGACCAGGAAGAAGAGAGAGCCGAGGAAGAAGATCTGAAAGACCACGATGGAGCAGAACGGCTGCAGATACCAGGAGAGATGGTTGGGGCCGATGCGGGCGTGGTCGGCCCAGGGAGCGAAGGTGCCCAGGAATTCGCCGAAGAGCAGGCCGGAGAAGGCGAAGACGGTGGCGGCGAACGATCCGGCCCAGCGGCCCCCGAGGTAGGCCAGCTTTGAGATGGGCTTGGTAAACAGGATCTGAATGGTGTCGCGCTGGAAATCGCGCAGGATGGAGGTGCCAAAGATCGCGGCGATGACGATGATGCCGAAGAAGCTGATGCCGATATCGTTATAGATATTGGCATAGGGGCCGTTGAGCAGCACCTTGCCGTTGGAGTTGCCGATGGGACCGAAGTTCTCGCTGGCGATGTCGAGGAAGCTGAAGGCGAACCAGACAGCGAAGTAAATGTAGGTAGAGAGGCTCTTAAACCGGAATTTAAGCTCGAAGGTGAAGAATTCCCAGAACATGTTCATGTGGTCGTCTCCTTTCCGGATTAGTTCGTCGACTGGCGAGCGAGGTTCACGAAGTAGACGTCTTCGAGGCTGGAATCGACGGGACGGAAGCCATCGCCGGGACTGGAGTCCGCGTAGACGCGCACCTCATGCAGACCGCCGATCAGATGCGTGGAGACGACGTTGAAGGACGTTTCGAGGGCGCGCAGTTCGTCGTCGGTGGATACAACTTTGGACCAGATCTTTCCGCGCAAGGATTCGAGAGCCTCGGCGGGCGCGCCTTCGAGGAGCAGCTCACCGTTCGAAATGATGGCCATGCGGGGGCAGAGCTCGCGCACGTCTTCGACGATGTGGGTGGAGAGGATGACGGTGACGTTGGAGCCGATGGAGCTGAGCAGGTTGAGGAAGCGGTTGCGCTCCGCGGGGTCGAGGCCGGCGGTGGGCTCGTCGACGATGATGAGCTTCGGATTGGCTAGCAGCGCCTGGGCGATGCCGAAGCGCTGCTTCATTCCACCGGAGTAGGTGCTCAGGGTCTTCTTGCGCACGTCCCACAGATTGGTCTGGTTCAGGATACCGTCGACCATCTGCTTGCGCTCAGTCTTGTTGGTGACGCCTTTCATGACTGCGAGGTGTTGCATCAGGTCGATGGCGGAGATTTTGGGATATACGCCGAACTCCTGCGGCAGATAGCCAAGGATTTTGCGGACCTCGTCCTTGTGGGTGAGAACGTTCAGCCCGTCGAGATCGATGGAGCCGGAGTCCGGGTCCTGCAGGGTTGCAACCGTACGCATGAGCGAGCTCTTGCCCGCGCCGTTCGGACCCAAAAGGCCGAACATGAGGTTGCCGATAGTGAGCGAAAGGTTCTTCAGCGCCTTTACGCCGTTGGGATACGTCTTGGACAGACCGGTGATCGTTAGCGCCAAGGGAACTACCCTCCGATTTCGCGATTTTGACGAGCTTTTCTCAAGCAACTCTGACGTGCTGCATGGCCGAACGTTGCCGGGATTCTACGATGATAATACGGTTGGGCGGGCGGCGGGGTTCCGGAAGGTTGGTACGCCCGAGTGGATTCGAACCACCGACCTTTTGCTCCGGAGGCAAAGGGCCAATGCCTATGTAGTTGTGTTTTCAGTGGGAAGCTTAGTGAAATTAGCGGAGATAGCGGAGCGTTCGGCGCGATTTGCACACAAATTGCACACAAGTTCAGTGTGGCAACCAAAAGCGAATCGAACGAACACCGGCGCTAAACTGGCCGTTAGCCTCAACAGTGTTCACTTAGGTGGGACAGGCCTCCTGGCCTGTCCGTGGTGGGCAGAGGAGAAGATTAGCGCTGGTCNNCCAGGAGGCCTGTCCCACCTAAATGAACAGTATTGCCGTTAGCCTGCCATCACGTGCGTCTGGCACGCCGCCTGAGACGGGGGGAACCGCCCCTGGGAACGGCCCCTGGGAACCGCCCCCTCCAATTCCCGGCGTGGCACCGTGGTGGCACCCGTCACGCGCGCGGCTTGGCCGCGTTCACTCCCTGGCGCGATTCGGCGGCCCGCGTACTGCTCCTTAGTTGGTGGGTGTTGGCGGCCGACGGCTGGCCGGTGGGTCCAAAATCGGGTGGTGCTGTGAGGTAGGCACAAGCCCGGCAACTGCCATCGCCGGGCCGCTGTCTTGACCGCCGTATGTTGCGCCCAGCAGTTTCAATCTGAATCGCGAGGCCGCTCCTGGATTAATGGCTCCAGGGCGGCCTTTTGTTTTGATGCCATCAAACAGTTCGGCCCNNTACGAGCACCAGCGGGCCGATATTTTTTCGGAACTAATATCCATGACCAGCATAACATCTTCGAGCCAGCCCGCGCGCACTCCTGAGGTCGCAACCAGCGTCAAGACCGCTTATCTCTACCCGCCGCCGGGCGCGCGGGGACATAGGGACAGGGTATGAGCGCGGATTTCGCCGACCCAGAACGCGGCGTCGCCACCAACGGCTCGGCGGCTGTTTGGTACGCCAAGCACCTTCACTGGCAGGTTTTTCCGGTACACGGCGTTTTGGAAGGACGCTGCACTTGTGGCGCCGATGCATGCCCTCACGCTGGCAAGCACCCGCGGACACCGCATGGTGTCAAGGACGCCAGCGGAGATCCCGCTGTGATCCGCGCGTGGTGGAAGAGATGGCCGGACGCTAATGTCGCGCTTGCCTGCGGTGAGCCGTCAGGCGTGGATGTTCTCGACGTAGACGCCCGCCACTTCGGAAACGAGACCCTCTGGCAGCTTGAGCGCAAGTACGGCGAACTCCCCACGACCGTGACATCTCTCACCGGTGGCGGCGGTAGCCACCTCTTTTTCGCGCACCGTGCCGGGCTGAAGAACATGATCGGGGAGCTAGGCGAAGGTCTGGATCTGAAGACCACTGGCGGCTATGTCGTGCTGGCTCCAAGCATGCACGTTAGCGGACGACGGTACTGTTGGGAAGGCTCTTCGCGTCCCGATGAAACGCCGGTTGCGCCATTTCCAGAATGGCTGATCACGCTGGCCACTGGCAGTAAGGGGAACGGGAGCGGACCGGCGTCACCGATTAAGGATAAGATCCCACACGGCAAGCAGCATGCCACATTGGTGTCGTTTGGTGGCTCTATGCGCAGGCGTGGTGCTGGCGCGGAGGAGATCTTCGCCGCGCTGTCGGCGATGAACCGGCTGCGTTGCGAGAAGCCGGGACCGGATACCAACATCCGCAAAATTGGTGAGAGCTTGTGCAAGTATCCTCCGGACGCCACGGTTAACGTGTTTCAAGCGGCCGTGTCCGATGGGGCGAGCGAAGATGGGAGCCAACCGGAGCCGGAAACGCGATACTTCAAGCACACTGAGTATGGCAATGCGGAGCGCCTTGTTCGGCGACATGGCCACGATATCCGGTACTGCTGCGATTGGCGGAAGTGGCTCTGTTGGGACGGTACGCGCTGGCAACTCGACGCCACCGCCGCGGTCATGCGCCTGGCGAAATTAACAGTGCGCAACATCTATTGCGAGGCCGCCAGTATTGAAGATGAAGGTATCCGAAAGAGTACCGGGGACTGGGCGAAACGATCCGAAAAGGCGGCACAACTCCGGGCCATGCTCGCACTCGCGGAGTCGGAACTGGGCATCCCGGTCCTGCCAGGAGACCTCGATGCTGACCCTTGGGCATTGAATACAGCCAACGGGACGTTGTCTCTTCGCACCGGCGAACTCCGGCCACATCTCCGCGAAGATCTGCTCACCAAATTGGCGCCCGTCGAGTACCAACCGGAGGCGAAGTGCCCACGCTGGAATCGTTTTCTCGCGGAGGTGTTCGCGCCGCATCAGGACCTGCTGCCGTTTATCCAGCGGGCCGTGGGATACTCCCTGACCGGAAATACCCGAGAAGAATGCCTGTTCCTGCTTTACGGAATTGGACGAAACGGAAAAGGGACATTCATCAAGACCCTCACCGAAATGCTTGGTGACTACGCCGGCACCGCCGATTTCTCGACGTTTGTTCAGCGGACTGGAGACGGAGGACCGCGCGACGATATTGCCAACATGAAGGGCCGCCACATGGTGTCCGCTCAGGAATCGCGTGAGGGCGCTTCCCTTGCAGAGTCCATCATCAAGTGGCTGACCGGTGGAGACCTGGTGCGCGCGCGGCGGATCTATGAGAATTCCTTCGAATTTCAGCCGACTCACAAAATATGGCTGGCCAGCAACCATAAGCCGGCGGTCCGGGGGACTGACGCTGCGATCTGGAGCCGGATCAAACTCATTCCGTTTGCCGTCAGCTTTGAGGGGCGCGAGGACCGCGGATTGAAGGACGCTCTACGCGAGGAATTACCCGGCATCTTGGCGTGGAGCGTACAGGGTTGCGTTCTCTGGCAAAAGGACGGGCTGCAATTCCCCGAGACCGTCACCAAGGCGACAGAAGAATACCGGGCGGAGAATGACCAGGTGGGGCGCTTCATTTCGGATCGCTGCGTCAAGGGTGATTGTATTCGTGCAAAGGCCAGGGCGCTCTACATGAGCTACCGCGAGTGGGCACAGCAGGGCGGCGAAGACCCGATCAGCGAGACGGCTTTCGGACTGCGGCTGTCGGAGCGAGGACTTCATAAGAGGCGGGACGGAAATGGAGTGACGTACGAGGGAATCGGCTTGATGGATGGCGCTCGGCTGTAGGGCTGTAGGGTTCTGTAGGTTTTCTGGAAACTTTCTCATACGCGCGAGCACGAGGAGAACTTTCCGAAAAACCATACAGAACTATACATGGCGGTCCAAACCCTACAGGACGGCGCCAGGGCAAAATCAAGCGGCTCCATGAAGTCCATTCGACGCATGGCTCCGCGCTGGCGAGCGCGCCGGGCAGTCGGATGGCAGGCCGAAAAACAGGAGCGCTGATGCGTAGATTGAAAACCAAGCCGAACGCTTATCCGGAGACACCCGGACCGCGGAACTGCATGCGCACGGGCGGGAACACGCGCGCCTGCGAGAAGTGCGGCAGCACGCCGGCCGTCTTACACACGCCGATCAGGTCGGCGGGGCGATTTTGTGCCGAGTGCTGCCCACACTGCGGGACGGCCAGCGGCGCAATCCCCAGTGTGCCGCGTGCCGGCTGAGTACAGGTCACGCTGTCGCACCAACGGAGAGATCTAGCCCTTCCGCCGCCCTCGTCAGAACGAGCTAAGACGAATGACTCGGCGCCGGCTGCCGTGCCGTTCAAGACACCTTCAATGGGGCATAGAGAGAAAATATGAGCGACTTACGTTTCAGGACAACCGAAGTAGCCAAGATCGCTGGCGTGAGCCTGCGTCAACTCCAACTGTGGGAAGAGCGGAGAGTTGCAATTGCATCGCGGTCGGGCCGCGTTCGATTGTACACGGCTTCGCAGGCGCTGTTCGTGATCGTCATTGCCGAACTCCGTAGGCGCGGCTTATCCTTTCAACGCCTTTGCCGGCTTTCGGCTGCGCTACGCCAACTCCTCGAAGACCACGAATTGTTCGGTAAACGACCGCCACTCGTTCACGCATTCATACTAACCGACGGCCGCCAGGTCCAGTTTGCCGATTCTCCAAACAAAACACTCGAACTTGTTTCAAACTTCTTCCGACCTTTTGTCTGTATCAACCTCGCCGATTGCGTCGATCGACTTGAGAAGACAGAACTTATCTAGCAGCGGTTTGTATGTTGCGCCGTAGCCATTAGCAGGGCCAAACTTAAATGGGGCGCCTCTAAGCGCGTCGCCTGCGATGCTGTCGGACTGTGTGAGGCAGCGATGCGACTGATAGCCTGGCGAATTCGTAAGGCCCTTTATTAGTCGGAACGCTCACGTAAACACCATGCGACTGAGTCGAGAAGACTGCAGAAACGACTTGGAACCGTGCGGTCCTGATGGGACCCGTCTTGTGAACACCCTCATGAACGGACTTGCAAAAGCGCCCAGGCTACGAGGTCTTCTGGACACGTGGCGCAGACTAAGAACGTATCTGATCGTAAGGCCCGCGCGAAGGGCGCAGGACATCACGCACTGGCCCATCGGTCGGATCGTGTCAAGTGCGCCGAATCCCAAAAAACACTCGGACGCCCAGATTGCTGCGATAGCGGCCAGCCTTCGCCAGTACGGGTTCACTCCGCCGACCTTGGCTGATAACCATCAACGCAGAGACCGTCGGGGTCGGAAGAAGGACTAAGCCATGGGAACTAACGCCTGCGCGCAAAGCCACGTTGGCGACCGGAGTGGCTCATGACGCTGCAGTCGATGGCGAAACACATCGAACACTGGCTGTTGTCACGGCTGAAGCCAAATAGGCGAAATCCTCGGCGTCATTCGGACGGGCAGATCGCCGCGATTGCCGGCAGCATCCTTGCCTTCGGGTTTAACTCGCCAATCGGGATCGACTCACAGGGCAACATCATTACGGGGTTTGGGCGATATCTGGCATCAATTCAATTGAAATTAGAGACGGTGCCCGTCATCGTCCTGGACCATCTGACAGAAACCGAGAAGCGCGCCTATCTCATCGCGGATAACAAGCTGGCCGAATTGTCTTCTTTCGACGACGACTTGCTCCGCGAAGAGTTGGCAGAACTCCGGGACACTGGCATTGACCTGGGAGCACTGGGCTTCAGCGATGACGAGTTGGCCGTGCTGCTTGCCAATGCCGACGACGGCTCCGAGGCCGGCGAGGATGCCGAAGAGGAGATTCCCGAAGCTCCGGCTGAGCCGGTTACGCGCGCCGGCGACATTTGGACAATTTCCGGGCACAAAATCATCTGCGGTGATTGCCGCGACCGCGACGTAGTGCACCGTCTGTTCGATGTCGCCCGCGCCAACGTCGTCGTCACGTCGCCTCCATACGCCAGCCAACGCGAATACGACCCTGAGAGCGGGTTCACACCCGTACCGCCGAAAGAGTACTCTGCCTATAACCTCCTCGCTTTTGGACCCGGTGCGTGCGGCCTTCGGCTCCTTGGCAGGCTTCGATTTCTTGGCCACCTTTTTGGCTTTGGGCGCTTTCTTGGCCGGGGTGGCCTTCTTACTCGCCGTCGCCTTCGCGGGCGCGCCCTTGGCGGACTGTGCGCCACCCTTGGCGTTCTTTTTCGCCTTCGGCTTCGTGGCCTGTTCCGGTTTCGGCTCCTCGGGTGCGCCCAGTCCCTTGATGCGCTCCCAGATGCGGCTGGCGGCAGCCTTGCTGCTCTTGAAGCTCTCCACGGGCGTGACGCCAGTCAGGCTGTTAAAAATCGCGACCAGTCGCTCCGCCGGCCAGGCTTTGGCCAGTTCCGCCAGTTCCTTCTGGCTGCCGAAGCTGTCGAAGGGCGTTGCGGTTGCGGCGGCGGCCTCTTCTTGGGTCGAAAACGCCGAAATGTTGTTCTGTTCGTCAATGGTGAAAGTCGTCATAATCGTTCTCCTTGGTGCCGCGCTCTGCGCGGTCATCACATGAATCCCTCCGAAGCGCTTGAAAGTAAAGGTCTTTCTGAAATAAATCGACTATGGCGAAGAACTGGCGATGTACCCGGCGCGGATGGCAAAAATGTCAGCCAATGTCAGTAAATTGAGCCCAAAGCAGGAGCAGGCGATCCTGGCCCTGGTGACGAATCAGGGCGTAGACAATGCCGCTCGCGCCGTTGGAATCGCCCCCAGGACCTTGTACCGATGGATGAACGAGCCTCTGTTCGACAAGGCCTATCGGAAGGCGCGCCGAGACGCATTCGGGCAAGGCACGGCGCGCTTGCAACAGGCGTCCGGTGCGGCGGTCTCCTCCATTCTGAAAATCATGGTGGACCCGCACACGCCGGCGTCCACGAAGCTCCGGGCCGCCGACCTGGTGCTGACGCACGGTGCCAAGGCCATCGAGATCGAGGACATCGAGGCCCGCGTCGCCGAACTGGAACGCGCCGCGGAAGAGTCGAAGAAGACGCGGTGAGATCGACGGTGACCCAGTGAAGCGCCAACTTTTGACACGACTCGAAAGACTGGAGGCAAGCTTTGCCCCCAAGTTGGTGCCATTGACCAGGTACGGCTGGTTGAAGACACTTCCCGCCGATTACGTGGACGAGCGGCACGTCGTGACCGTCAAGCAAGAACCGACCGGGTCGCCGCACTTTGAATGGTGCGAGTGGGAGGAACGGCCGGGACCCGCACCTCCCGACGCTGAGGACGCTGTCTCCAACGATGCATTTCGCGGAGGCTGAAACGATGCTATGACCTCTTTGGACCGAAGAATTCAGCGTCAGGAGACTTGCCGACAGCAGAATCGGCTACCATCTGAAACTTGCCTCGAAGAAAGTTTCCGGGGCTTGACGATTGGGGCGTTGTGCATCTGACCGAGCGCCAGTATAAGCTTAACCGTATGACAATTCTCGTCGGTATGACTGGCACAGACGGAATTATCCTCGCCGCAGATCAGTGCATGGTGCGCCCGGCCCGGAGCGCAGCGGAATACGATGATCGGATGGACACTTGCAAAATTGTCCATCTTCAAAAGCATAAGGCCGCATACGCTGGAGTTGGTGACAGCGTTACGCGAGACGTTGGACGGGAACTCTCCGCCATTCTGGATAGCGACGGCTTCGACTTCGGCTATATTGCTGGGTCGCTGGAGCAAGTCGCGAAAGATGTCGTGAATAGGGCGAAAGCAGAGACGGAACCGCCTGATGTTTTCGACGATGACAGGCCACGTTCGTTGTTGATTGTCTTCTACGGAGATCAAATTACAAACCGGCAATTGTGGCACTTGACGATTCATTCCAGGGGCACGTTTCGCAACGCATCCATCGTCCCTGGAATGACGATTAGCGGAGCAATCGGCAATGGCGCACGCTTCTTCGGGTCGTACTTTAGACGCGCCGCTGTCGGAGAGTTGACGCTCCTGGCTGCGCATACCGTGCTCATGGCTCATCGTTTCGACAACTTGATGATTGATGGCCTTGACGTGGCGCTATTCGATGATGGGGGATATCACCTCTTCAACGAGGAAGAGAAGGATTCCCTTCGTGAACGATCCCAAGCGTTGGACGAGTCAATTCACAGCCATCTGTTCTCTGCGCCTGCAACCCGCCATGATGTTCCTATCAGCAGGGTCGCCCCTTGACGAGTGAGGAGTCGGCCGTTGTGATCGCCTTTGATGCTGCTGCGCGGGAGGAATGCCGGAAAGCCGGGATCACAATGGCAGAGTACTGGCGGTATTGCCGGGCCACGGAGGCCAAAACATCGGGCCGGGAACCAACGGCTGGTCGATAGCATAATGCCTGCCCCACAGACTGGAGGCGGCAGAGGAAAAAGAGACAGCGGTGATGACAAACACACTAATGCAAGTTTCAAGGCGTTTCATCTGGTTCGCGGCGTGTGCCATCCTGATTGGCTGGTTCGCCCACGACGGCCGCGCACAGGGCAGCAATGTTTTCCCCCCGCCCTCCGGAGGCGCAACGTCGTGCAGCGCGCCCGGCGCCAACTGGCTGACCTGCAACATTTCCGGCTCGACTCTTACACTCGGCGCGGCCACCGGGCAGACCTCCCACCAAGTCATTGGCACGTGCGGTACAGCCACGTCGTTCGCGCCCTGCTCGCTGGTGGCCGGGGATCTCCCGTCGATTCCGCTGTCCACTGGCGTGAACGGCACTTTGTCCGCGGCAAACCTCCCCGCGCCGGCTGGAGGTGGCCCTCCCGGCGGTGTCGCTTCGATCACATCGGCCACTGGCAGNNGCAGCCTAAGCAACGGCGAGACTCCGGTCGTGTCCTACTTGGTTCCCGGAGGGACCATTCAAGCAGGCACCACCTACCGCTTCCAGGTTTATGGGACCTGTACGTCTTCAACTGCGTCCAACACGAGCCACTTCTACATACGCTATGGCAGCGCGGACAGTTCCGGCGATACGGCTTTGTACAGCCCGACTCTTACTTCGACTACGGGCGCTTCAGGTATCCCCTTTTCAGTCGATGTCTTAGTGACGTTTCAATCCACCACTGTTTCGCAAGCACAATATAGATATCTGCAAACGGGAGCCAGCGGCCTTGCCGCGCAGGCAGTAACGGAAGGAACACCAAACCAGACCGCCGGATTAACGACCACTGGCAACAATTATTTGCAACTCAGTTTCTACACCTCGGCCACTACCACGTCGGCTAACATTTACCTGGCAACAATCGAGTTGGTGAACCGTAAAACAGTCAGAGCCTGCATCGTTCCTTTTCCTCGCGCTGCTGTCCTGCGTTGCGCTCGGCACTTTGAATGGTGCGAGGGGAGGAGCAACTCGACCGCCATTTCCGGCGCGGCCATACAGCCCGCGCGATAGCTAGTGATATCAGGTCATAATGCCCTTGTAGGCCGGGCCCTCGCGCAGGGCGTTTCTCGGCAACTTGACGTGAAGCGGACTTAACCACCATAGAGTCAGGTCGCATGTGTGGTTCTCTCGGGAGGCTGCAACAGTCCAAACCTCTCCAGAGGCCTTGTCAGTTCGAACTTCTGCATTACTGAGTCCACCACAGCGAGAAGGAAGTCGTCGGCACGGGGACCAAGATAAACCGCGCTGATCAACTCGTTCAGGTCAAATTCGATATTGCAGCCTGAGCATTCCGGACGTGCATCCTGATACAGGGCCGCCCGCCACTCCCGTTCGTACTCATAGCACTTGCGCTTATGAAAGGCTATCCTTAAAAGTCTCTCCCACACGCCCAAGCCAGGTGCTGGGACGGGCCCCTCCCCGAAATCAAATTTCAGTGCCGGATTCAAACCGGGGTCAATGTCGTATTTGACCATGTCAAAAGTGTACTGTTCTTCCCGCACGTTGAACTTGGCGGCCCGGCGATATTGTCCAATGGAGGACCTCAACGCAATTCCGCACCCAGCCGCGCCGTAAATCTGCCACATCGCCATCGACTCATCTGCCAGACACCACGAATTCACGTACAAATGCTCGCGCGCGTTCTCAAAATATGCGGCTGACAGCTTACTTACGTCCGCCAGCATCTGCGTCAAGGATATTAGCGCCGTCTCGCCCTCAGCATTCGTCCGCGTGATACACCTTGCGAGTGGGTTGTTCAGCGGCATCTCGCGCGGTGACACTTGGCAGAATCCCTCATATCCGTCTTCAAAGAGCGCTGCTTTAGCGAACCACTGAGTCTTCGACGCCAGCATCGCCACGAACTTCGGCAGATCCATATACCGCCATATTGGCGTCTCGTCTAGAGCTTCATCGTTGGTTCTGGGCATAGCGCCCTTCATCCTGGGCTCACCTGTGGACGATGGTAGCGCGTTGCAGTCCCGGCCGTGCTTCCGCCTCGCTGAACGCCGATCCAATACGCTGACTTCAGGGCACGCTGCATCCCGTGAAACGCCGGTCAAATCACTCGCGACGACGCGTCTCTTCCGCTAGGTCGAGAAATTCAAGCCTGCAAGGTTGCTTCGTAAAATCAAGGCGCACAACCGTGATCGGCAATCGAAAGCTCCGTGGGCCGACACCGCCTGGGTTCAGGTATATGACGCTGTTCCTTTCAACCTGGCGCGGCTCATGCGACTGTCCGTTGACGGCAAGTTTAACTGCGCCGCAGATCAGACGCGAGATGCCCAGTCGCCTTTATCGACGTTTCCTCTTTCCGGTCCGCCAATTAATCTACCCAGAGGAGCGCGTGGATACCTTTCGCGTGAGCCTCTGACGGCGTAATCTCTTGCTGCTCCATAAACTCTATGAGCTTTGTATGCGACGCCTTCACTGTTTTGTGAACTATGCCCTCAAGGAAGGCTGCGATTTCCAAAAATGCAGGCTTGGATCGCGAATAGAATCGTAGTGAACCCTGTCCCCAGCCGAACGGCTCTGCTTGGTGTATTTCATCGTCGAAATGTCCCCATGATGGACAAGCAGATTCCGGTCGTTGAGGATCTGCTCGTAGCGCTTTCTTTCTTGTGTTGAGAAGGGCGTTATCTGAAGCAAGTGCTGGTAGAGGCTGTTGATGCTTTGGGGTGTTTCGAAATCGTACCGCTCAGCCACAATCGAACCGAAATTAACCGAAATGGGGGAACTGCAGCCCCAGGTTCAGGAGGTCCGTCGCGTCGAGAGTGACATCTCGGCCTTTTTCTTTCAGCCGCACAAGTAGCTGAGGGCAAAGATTGAGAATTGACGCGAAGTGGTCTCCACAAAGACTCGTCAGAAGAATTCGTGG
>PKYZ01000760.1 GCA_003132865.1 Bryobacterales bacterium | reverse complement strand
CTTCGCGAAGCGTTCCAGATCCCCGCGCGTAATGACTCCCACCAGACGCAGTTCGCCATCCACCACCGGATACAAATGCTGTCCCTTGCGCATGGTGTGACCGGTATGGAGGGCGTGCGCCAACTCGCTGCCCTTCAGCCGCGCCGGAATGGCCGCCACGTTGGTGCGCATGACCTCGCGCACAAAGAGAATCTCCAGCGGGTCCACCGCGTATTCGCGGCTCAAATGATAGCCGCGCCGCGCGACCTTCTCGGTCAGGATCGAACGGCGCAACGTGAGCACCGTGAAAGCGTGCGCTATCGTGACTGCCAGCAGCAACGGCAGCAGCATGTTCACATCGTGCGTCAGCTCCAGGGCGAAGATCACGCCAGTAAATGGCGACCGCATGGTGCCGCCCAGAATCGCACCCATACTCACCAGTGGCCAGAAGCCCGCGCCCTCGTGGGGCAGAAACATGGCCTCAACACCACCCAGCGCGCCGCCCATCATCAACAAGGGCGCCAGCACGCCGCCCGACGTGCCCGACCCCAGCGAGACCGCCCAGATCACGGATTTCACCAGCAGAATGCCCACGATCAATTTGAGCGGCACGTCCCCCTGCAACAGCGCGCCGATGGTTTCGTATCCCACGCCGAGGGCTTGCGGAAAGATCAGTCCCCCCAGTCCGATCACCAGGCCGCCGATGGCCGGCCACCACATCCAGTGAATGGGCAGCAGGCGGAAGGCATCCTCCGCCGCATAGACTGCCAGCGTCAGCAGCGCCGACAGTCCGCCCGCCGCGAGGCCCACCAGCACGCACGAGAGCAACCCCGCCGGGCCGATGAACACCGGATGTGCCGGCACCGGAAACAGGGGACCAAGGCCGATGATATAGCGCCGGGCCGCGGCCGCGGTGACGCTGGCCAGCGCCACCGGCACTAGACTTCGCGGCTTCCATTCAAACAGCAACAGCTCGACCGCCAGCAGCACGGACGCCACCGGCGCGGCAAACGTAGCCGCCATCCCGCCCGCGGCTCCGGCCACCAGCAGCGTCTTGCGCTCGTTGCTGGTCAGCTTGAACAACTGGGCGATCATGGAGCCGAAGGCGCCGCCCGTCATGATGATGGGTCCTTCGGCGCCAAACGGGCCACCCGTGCCAATCGACAGCGCCGAAGACAACGGCTTCAGCAGCGCCACCTTCGGCTCGATACGGCTGCCGCCGATGAGGATGGCTTCAATGGCCTCCGGAATCCCATGCCCGCGAATGCGCTCCGAGCCGTAGCGCGCCATCACGCCGATGATCAGGGCGCCCGTTACCGGCACGAGGATCTCCAGCCAGCCCAAATGGTTGCCAGCCGGAGAGACCAGCATTGCGCTCCAGCGTCCGAAGAAGAACAGGTTCGTGAAGAGGCCGATCAGTTTGAGTAGGGCCAACGCTACGAACGCGCTCACCAGGCCGATAAAAATGGCTATCCCCGAAATGGTGATCATGCGCGGTGTGGCAGTGAAATCGCCTAGTTTGTCGGTCATGTTTCCTTATTGGCGCGCTAGGATCGCTTGCAAGGCCGCAGACAGCGCGCTGCCCGCGCTTCCGAGCTCGGCGCGATGATCGAGGGAAAGCTTGCGCAGCACCGCTTCGCCCTTGCGCGTGAGGCGGACGCGGACCTGCCGCCGGTCGCCTTCCGCGCGGTTGCGCCGGACCAGCCCGCACTCCGTCAGGCGGTCGATCAGCCCCACCGTGCTGTGATGCTGGAGCTGCAGCCGCTCGGCCAGATCGCCCACGGTAGGCTCGCCGGCGTAAGCTTTGACGGCCAACAGCAGTTGGTGCTGGGCGGGTTCCAGGCCGGCCCGCCGCGCCGCCTGCTCGCTAAAACGCAGAAAGCGGCGGATCTGATAACGAAATTCGGCCAAAGCCCGGTAATCGGCCGCGGTCAACTGTGCCGTGGAGGCCCCTCCTGACATATCGTATCACGATATGAATGCGGGGTACCCGCGCACGGGCGCAAGTGCATCTTGCAAATTGCAAAGCGATAGAATCGAGGCATGATGCGAACCGATCGCCGGTCGTTTCTGGCCGCCGCGGGCGCCGCCGCCTTGGCGGGCTCCGTGAACGCAGGCGGCCGCCGCGCCGTCCGCCTGGGCGGGCCGATATTCCTGAAGAGCGAAGATCCGGCTGAACTGGCGCACGAGCACCGCCGCCTGGGCTATAGCGCCGCCTACTGCCCGCAGGCCAAAGCTGAAGACACCGTCCGCGTGCGCGCCATCGAGAAGGCTTTCGCGGCCGAGAATGTGGCGATCGCCGAAGTGGGCGCCTGGGTCAACATGCTGGACCCGGACACCGAAAAACGCCGCGCCAATCTGCAATACGTGGTGGAGCGCATGGCCCTCGCCGACGCTGCCGGCGCGCACTGCTGCGTGGATATCGCCGGCTCTTACAATCCCACCGTCTGGTACGGACCCAATCCGAAGAACCTTTCGCAGCAGTTCTTCGACGCCACGGTGGATAACTGCCGCCATGTGATCGACGAGATCAAACCGAAGCGGACCAAGTTCACCATTGAAGCCATGGGCTGGTCGCTGCCCGATGGCCCGGATTCCTACTTGAAGCTCATCAAGGCGGTGGACCGCCCGGCCTTCGGCGTGCATCTGGATGTCTGCAACGTCATCAACTCGCCGGAGCGCTTCTACCGCAACAGCGAAGTGGTCGCCGATTGCTTCCGCAAGCTGGGTCGGTGGATCGTTTCCTGCCATGCCAAGGACCTGGCATGGATCGTGGAGCTGAACGTGCATTTCCAGGAAGTAATTCCCGGCCGCGGCGAGATCGATTACCGGACCTATTTGAACGAGCTGTCGCAGTTGGCGGTGGAAACGCCGCTGATGCTCGAACACCTGAAGACGGCCGAGGAGTACGAAGAAGGTAAGCGCTACATTCAGAAGGTAGCTGCCCAGATCGGAGTGACATTCGCATGACCAGAAGAGATTTCATGGCCGCCGCCGCGCTGCCGGCGTTGGCATCGATCCCTACAGCCATCACCGCAGCCAGCACCCGTCTGCCCATCCGCAAAGCCGTGCTCTTCGAGATGCTCCCCAAATCGCTGAGTATTGCCGATCGCTTCAAACTGGCCAGGGATACAGGCTTCGAAGCCACCGAGTGCCCCACCACACCCGACCAACGCACGGCGGATGAAATCAAGAAAGCGTCGGAATCCGCCAGGCTGCCGATTCATTCCGTGATGAACATGGCGCATTGGAAATATCCGCTGTCTTCGGCGGATCCGGCCGTGGTTGCCGAGAGCGTCAAAGGCATGGAAACCAGCCTGCGTAACGCGCACTTCTGGGGCGCCGAGACGGTGCTGCTGGTGCCCGCCGTGGTCAATCCGCAGACCAGTTACCAAGATGCCTGGACACGCTCCCAACAGCAGATCCGCAAGCTGATCCCCATGGCGGAGGAGTTGAAGGTCATCATCGCGGTGGAGGAAGTCTGGAACAAGTTTCTGCTCAGTCCGCTCGAATACGCGAAGTATATCGACGACTTCCGGAGCCCCTGGGTGCGCTCTTATTTCGATGTGGGCAACGTGGCGCTCACCGGCTATCCGCAGGATTGGATACGCACCGTGGGCCAGCGCATCGCGAAGCTGCACATCAAGGACTTCCGCTTCCGGAAGATGCAGGCCGAATTCGTGCCCTTGCGCGAAGGTGACATCGACTGGCCCGAAGTCCACAAGGCGCTGGGCGAAATCGGTTACCACGGCACCGCCACGGTGGAGTTGGAAGGCGGCGATGAAGCCTATCTGCGCGAAGTGAACCGCCGCTTCGAGCTGATTCTATCGGGGGCTTAGAGCGGGTCCTGGAGGACCCGCGCAGACCTGGAGGTCTGCCCCACTTCAATATGGGGAAGACTTAGCGGCATGGGGCGTAGGCAGGCAAATGTAACCTGCCGTGGCGCGGGCGCATCGTTAAGCATGCCATGCAAATCCCTATTTCCAGGCGCCGTCTCTTCACCCTGCTGCCCCTGTTTCCGGCGGCGAAGCTGCTGATCGCTCAGCAGAGCGCTCCATCCAGCCAGCAAAGCCCCACTTTCACCGCGGACGTCAACGTGGTGAATCTGTTCGCGACTGTGCGCGATAAGGATAGCCATATCGTCTCCAACCTCAACAAGGACGACTTCGTCCTCCAAGAAGACGGACGGCCGCAGGTCATCCGCTATTTCTCCCGCGAAACCGATCTGCCGCTGGCCCTCGGGCTGTTGGTGGATACCAGCCGCAGCCAGCGCAACGTTATCGACGCGGAGCGCTCCGCCAGCTACACGTTCTTTGAACACGTACTGCGCGAAAACAAAGACCAGGCGTTCGTTGTCCACTTCGATCACCAGGTGGAGCTGCTGCAGGATTTCACTCAGTCCCGCCAGAAGCTGAACAAGGCGCTGCATGAGATCGAAGTGAATCAGGATGACTCCCAGCAGCAGGGCGGCGGTGGTGGAGGCGGCTATCCCGGCGGTGGGGGCGGGCGCGGCGGCGGCGGTGGCTCGCGCCGCGGCGGCGGCACTCTGCTCTACGACGCCGTTTACCTGGCGTCGGGCGACGATCTGATGAAAAAGCAAAAGGGCCGCAAAGCGGCCGTCATCCTCTCAGACGGCGTCGACCGGGGCAGCAAAGT
>PKYZ01000761.1:4478-5930 GCA_003132865.1 Bryobacterales bacterium | reverse complement strand
CACTTTTGGGACAGGAACCGAAGTAGTGAAGCTCAAAAACCTTGGTCTGCTTGATGAGCAGACGGAGCAACTCGTCGCAGACTGGTTTGAGAACGATTACATCTCCATTCGGAATGTGGATCGATTCGTCGCCGAGAAGGCTAGACCGATTGTCCGGAAGTGTGGCGTGAAGCCAGCGGACGCGACCCATATAGCGACTGCAATACTTATGGAAGTTGAGGTCATGCACACGTTCGACGTTAAACTGGTTGGGCTGAGTGGCCTCGCTGAAGTCGGCGACCTGAAGATCGAAGAACCGCCCGAACCATGAGGCAAGACCGGAAACGAGGCGAAAGGAGTACAAAAAATGGCCCCTACCAACGATCAACTTTTTGGAGTGCTCGTGCAGATGCACAAGCAACTCGCTCAAATTGCAAACTCCCTTGACGCCCTAGCGAGGGTTGCCCGCAACGAGCATCCCGAAGCGTTTAAGCACGGTGTTCCTCCGGCAACGGTTCGTCGGGGAGAAAAGTAACATCTGCCATAGACGGCAAAACATTTTGAGCTACGGCGAGGGCGCACGACGCCTCCACTCGGCTCACGCCTGCCGTTCGGACGAGTTGCAGGATACGGTCGGCGAGTATTAGAGCGCTGGTCCAATATCTCCCCTACGTGGACTTGGGCTTCTTCCGCTTCGGCCTAGCGTCCGCGATCTCTTCTTTCGGCACCGACAGCAAGCGCCGCATGAGGCGCACAAAATTATCGAAGGCCGTCGTGCCGGTCACCATCTCGCGGGGTTTTGGTTGGCTCATGGTTCGCCGGTTTCAACCTTCACTTCTTCTGGGCTTTCATACTTCATCAAACATGTCCCCGCTTTATTCTGGCTTTGGCAGCGCCTTCTCCAGCACGGTCATCTCGAAGTTCTTTCCGTCCTCGTCCAGCATATAATACTTGCCTTTGGCGATGGCGTAGCGGATGGGGCCGTTGACGGTCACGTTGGGAACTCGCGGCCGCAAAGCTAACCTGACACGCGGCGCGCACTCCACCCGGAAGGTGTAGCCAGCTTCTCCTTGAATGGTGTACGTCCGCCGGATCTGATATTGCACGCGGCCCGCTGATCGCGTTGGCGCATAGCCGCCTGGAGCACCGGGATAGTTGGTGGCGCTGGCCCCGGCCAGTTCGCGCGTGCTCTCCACGGCCGCCAGGGTGCCCTTCTTCCAGTCGAGGTCCTTCTCTTTTCCGGCGGCAACAATCAGGACGAACAGCAAACCGCAGAGTATTTTCACGTTTTTAGCCTTCCTTGAGCAGCCGGCTCGTTATTTCTGTTTCATTGTACGCCCGGTAGCGGGTTTGAGTCAAATATATAATTGCCCTAATGTAGGTAGCACAGGCTTCAGCCTGTGAGCGCTGGCCTTAGCCAAATTCCACTTAGTTTTCCCATTTAGGCAAGCTGCGTGGGGCAGGACTCCAGTC
>PKYZ01000761.1:0-4431 GCA_003132865.1 Bryobacterales bacterium | reverse complement strand
GCCCATCCTGACAGACCTGGAGGTCTGCCCCACCACTAACTATACAAACTTATACTCGCCCGGCACCGGCAGCGGCGGCACATCCAGCTTCATATCATAGTCAAATGCCTTCGGCTGTAAGTCCAGAGTAGAAGCCATCATCTGGTCCCAGGTAATCTCCTGCCCGGAGTAAGCCGATTCGCGCGCCATGATACAAGTCATGGTGCTCTCCGCCACCGCCATGCCATCGTTTATATATGGACCCTGGCCGCGGATACTCTTTACCAACGCGATGTGTTCCTGCACATAAGGGTCTTCGCCCTTCGGTCCCATGTCCTTGCAATTCGTGCGGCCCCGAGTGCCAATGATTAACTCGGAGACCTCCTGGTAAGCGGGTTTCCGAAACTGGCGGCAGTGACTCGACATATGTACGCCGTTCGCAAAAGTGAAGTCGGCATCGAGATGATCGTAGATGTTGCCGTAAAGCTCCGTACGGGGCCGCCACGCCGCGCCGCCCGAAGCGAACACCTTCGCCGGGTGCGTGCCCATGAACCAGTTGATTACGTCGATATTGTGCAGGTGCTGCTCCACCACCTGGTCGCCGCACAGCCACACGAACGAGTACCACGCGCGATGCTGAAACACCATGTCGGACCATTTCGGATCGCGTTCCTTCTGCTGGATCACCGGCGTCCCTACCCAATAGCCGTAAGTCGCCAGGATGTCGCCAATGGCGCCGTCGCGCACCTTCTTCCAGGTCTCCACATAACCGTCCTGGTGCCGCCGCTGCGCGCCCGACATAACGGTCAGCTTCAGTTCTTCGGCTTTCTTCGACGCCGCCATCACCTTGCGCACGCCCACCGGATCGGTGCCGAACGGCTTTTCCGCGAAGATGTGCTTCTTCGCTTCCACCGCCGCCACGAAGTGTTCCGGCCGGTAGCCCGGAGGCGTCGCCAACAGCACCACGTCGATGTCCGATGCCAGCACCTTCTTGTAAGCGTCGAAGCCGACGAAGTGATGGTCCGGATCGACCTTCACCTTATCGGCCACGCCCGTGTATTTGGAATCGCGGATCGCGCCAAGCGACGTCTCCAAGTGGTCTTCGAAGATGTCGCCCATCGCCATCAGCTCCACGTTCTCATTGCCATGCAAAAACTGCTGCGCCGCCTCGGTGCCGCGTCCGCCGCAGCCGATCAGCCCGGCCTTCAGCTTCTCATTCCCCGCGCCGCGCACCAGCTCCGGCCGGATAATCGTAAACGCCGTGGCGGCAGCGCCCGCCGCGGTGGATTTCATCAGAAACGACCTTCTGGAGATTTCGTTCGAACCGTTTTCCATGCTTTCGCCTCCCATGGGCTTTCAGGTGCGATTGTATCGTATTACGCTGAAGGCATGGCCAACACGGCGGCACTCACCCTGACCGCCGTGTTTCTGTTCCCCCTCGCGGCGCTGGCCACCGACTGCCGTTTCACGCTGGCGGACCAGTCCAACTACGGCGCACAGACGGGGTTCTACATGGACCTCGAGAACGCTCCCGCGGGGTCGTCCACGTTTTGCCAGTTGCAGACCATGATCGTCGCGGCGGGAGTTGCCGACGGCGCCCAGTGGCAGTTCATCGTCGCCAATCCCACGTGGACGCTGGATCACGACTACACAGCTATGGCCGTAATCACGCCCGCGTACTTCGAGCTCTACCTGGACGGGCAACTCCTGGGTCGCATCGCCAGCGGATTCGCGGGCCTGCCGAACCAGCAACTGTTGGCGAACTCCGTGCCTTCCTGGGCGGCAGGCGCCGGCAATTATCTGGTTACTCAGAGTTCTCTCGGGGCGGCGTCCAGCGGCGGGGCCACGGTATCGGAGACCTTCGCGGCGGTGGCGCGGCCAGTACCGCTCATGCTGCTCGCGCCGGGGTCCACTTCCCAGAACGTGCCGTTCCAATACGCAGCCGTTGCATCGTTGACCGTCACCGCCGTATTCCGTTTCACCGCCATATCGGCCGATCCCAAAACCTACGCGCCCTATGTAGACACCTACGGCCAAAGTATCTACTCGAGCTTCGCGGGAAAGATTCAGACCGATGCCGACCTCGAATCCGCCGCCGCCGAAGAGCAGACGAAACTCGCCGGCTGGGGAGTGCCCAGCGGCTACGACGCGTGGGGCGGCCTGCTCAACGCGGGCTGGCAGCATTCGGCGACGGGCTTCTTCCATATCGTCCAGCACCACAGCGTGTGGTGGCTGATCTCGCCGGCCGGCAATCCCTGCTTCTACATCGGTCTGGACAACGGCCCGCTCACCACCGGGAATAACACTCCTAACACCGGCCGCGAATGGGAATTTGCCGCGCTGCCACCGAACACTGCGCCGTACAGCTCCGCGTGGGGCTCCGGCGACTGGGGCAATACCGGCATCGCCAGCGTCTCCTTCGACACCTGGAACATGATCCGCAAGTACGGCAGCGACGCGTGGCAGACCACCGCTGCGAACCTCGCCGTCGAGCGCATGAAAGCGTGGGGATTCTCGGGCTTCGGCAAGTGGGCCAGCGGCGCCGGCAATCTGCCCATTCTGCCGGTGCTCGAAGGCTACAACGTGCCGCTGCTGACGCGTCATGCGGACATCTTCGATCCCAACGTGCAGGCGCTGTTCCGGGCCTCTTTGCAGCAGCAGATGCAGGCCCGCATAAACGATCCGTCGATCCTCGGCTGGTCGTACGGCAGCGAGTACGACGAGATCGTCACCCCGGACGAGGTTACCGCCATCCTCGGCATGGGCAGCACGGTGCCCGCGAAACGCGCTCTGGTGGACCAAGCGCTGAGCGCGATCTACGGCAGTAACGTCGCCGCTATGGCCGCGGCATGGGGCGTGACGGGCGTGACCGCCGCCAGCGCCGCCGATGTCTACATCGCGTCGCCCACGCCGCCAGCCGCGGACATCGAGACGCTGCGCGAGTATTACGCGGATCGGTATTACGCATTCCTCTATCAAACGGTGAAGGGCATCGACCCGAATCATTTGTATTTTGGCTTCTGGATCGTCCCCGGATGGTGGGTCAATGCGACCGACTGGCAACTGATCGCCGCGCATGTGGATGTGATCGGCTACGATCGTTACTCGCCGGTGTTCGAAGACAGCCTGCTGCAGAGTCTGGCAAAGTCCACCGCCAAGCCGATCTTCCTGGGCGAATTCGCGTTTCCGCCACACTACAGCCTGTTGCGCGGCTACGAAGTCTACCCGTTGGCAAGCGCCAGCGACGATGCCGATGCGGGCGCGCGGTATCGGAATAACCTCGAGGCGGCCGCCCGCAACCCCTGGTGCGTGGGCGTCGCTTGGTTTGAGTATCGCGACGAGCCGGTGTCGGGCCGCGGCTTTCTGGGTGAAACGGATCTGGACCTGGTGGAGGGCGAGGACTACGCATTCGGGATGGTGGATGTGGCCGACCGGCCCAAGTATGACCTGGTAGAGCAGGTGCGCACCACCAACCTGGCCATGGCGCAGCGCCGCCTGGCATTCGCGCCGCCCAACCTGAACGCCGGCGGCACGGTCTCGAACGCCAGCTTCGCCGCCAGCACTCCGGTCGCGCCGGGCAGCCTGGTATCGATCTTCGGCACGGGCCTGTCGGACGCTAACCAATCGGCATCCGGCGCGTCCCTGCCCCCCGCGCTCGGTACGACGGCGCTCACGCTGGGTGGCGTGCCCGTGCCGCTGATCCGCGTTTTTCCGCTGCAGGTCGATGCGCAGGTCCCGTGGGAATTGGCTGGGCAGTCCCAGGCGCAATTGTCGATCGTCACCGACGATCTGAACGGAAACACCGTCAGCGTGCCGCTCGCGCAATTCTCGCCGGGCCTGTATTCAGCGGATGGAACTGGCGGCGGCCAGGGCACCATTCTCATCAACGGCACGACCACGCTGGCCGCCCCCGGCCACCCGGCCAAGCGCGGCGTGGACTACGTCAATATCTTCGCGACGGGACTCGGACCCGTGTCGAACCAGCCCGCCACCGGCGCGCCCGCGCCCGCAATCCCGCTGGCGCAGACCACCCACGCCGTGACCGTCACGATCGGCGGCGTGCAGGCGGCGGTTAAATTCGCCGGGCTTGCGCCCGGCTGGGTAGGACTCTATCAGGTGAACGTGCAGGTGCCCGCCAATGCTCCCGTAGGCGACGCCGTGCCGGTAGCGCTCAGCGTGGGTGGCGTGGCCGCAAACCAGGTAACGATGGCGGTCGAGTAGTCTGGCGCACGGACGAGTACTTGCGCCACATCGCCGCGCTGCATGTGAGAAATGCGGGCTAGAGATTCAATGCCACTTAGTTTTCCGATTTGAGCGAGATGCGTTATTTGTGGGGCAGGACTCCAGTCCTGCAGCCGACGTCCACGCCGGCCTGTTCGTGCACGGATATGGCTGATTCCGTTGCGCGAAGAGCGGGTCCTGGAGGACCGGCGCAGACCTGGAGGTCTGCCC